>CAZKHF010000020.1:15853-21538 GCA_964552445.1 uncultured Bradyrhizobium sp.
CCTGTCGTCGCGTCCCAGACGCGCGCCGTATTGTCCTCGGATGCGGTGACCACCCGCGCGCCCTCGGGCGAGAACGCGGCGCTCCTAAGCCAACCCTCGTGCCCCTTAAGGATCGCAATCGATTGGCCCGTCGCCGCGTCCCAGACGCGCGCCGTATCGTCCTCGGATGCGGTGACCACCCGCGCGCCCTCGGGCGAGAACGCGGCGCTCGTAACCACTCCCTCGTGCCCCTTAAGCACGCCGATCGATTGACCCGTCGCCGCGTCCCAGACGCGCGCCGTATCGTCAGCGGATGCGGTCACCACGCGCGCGCCGTCGGGCGAAAACGCAGCGGTCGCGACCCTATATTCGTGACCGCGAAAAACTCCTCGCTCCCTCAATTCCACGACTGCGTCGCCGAGCGCCGCCAGCGCGACCGGAAGTTTCGGGCCCAGGTCAGACTTCGCCCTCGGCCAAGCCGCGAGCGCGAGCTTCGCCGCGATCGCCGGGCTGGTGGGCAGAGCGAATTTGGACAGCGCCGCCAGCGCGACATCTTGGTTCGCTAACGCCAGCCGGGCCTGCGCCGTCGCGCGCTCCGATTGCTTAGCCGCCTCCTCGGCGTTCGCCTTCGCCGCGATTTCTTGCTGCTTCGCCCTCGCCGTCTCCTGTTCGGCGACCTGCCGCTGCCTCTCCGCTTCCGCTGCCGCCGCCGTCGCGGCGTCCTTCTGTCGGCTCGCCTCCGCGGCGGCCTGCTCGGCGATCTGCCGCTGCTTGTCCGCCTCCGCGGCAGCCTCGGTCGCCGCCTCCTTCTGTCGGCTCTCCTCCGCGGCGGCTTGCTCGGCGATCTGCCGCTGCTTGTCCGCCTCCGCGGCCGCCGCCGTCGCCGCGTCCTTCTGTCGGCTCGCCTCGGCGGCGGCCTGCTCGGCGGCGCCGCGTTGCGTCTCCGCTTCTCGCGCCTCTCGCGCGGCGATAGCCGCCTGCTCGGTCGCCACGCCGCGCAGGTGCAATGCGACGCCGCCGACCACGGTCGCGACCGCCGCCAGAACCAAAGCCGCGACCAGCCCGATGCGCGTGCGTTGCGCGACGCGACGGTTGGCGGCCGCGATCTGCCGCGCGTCGCTGATCGCGCGCGCCTGTTCCTCCTCGCGCTCCCTGCGCCGCGCCTCGGCCTCGGCCGCCTCGGCCGTCTCTCGCGCGCGACAGCCGGCGAGATAAGCCCGGTCGGTCGCGTCGAGCTTGGCGGCGATGTCCGGCCGCTCGTCGAGCGCGCCGGCGTCGGCGAGCCGCTGGCCGCGATGGGCGAGCCACGCCGCGTCGCGCCCATTGGCGTCCCATTCGCCCACCGCCCGCTTGACCGCCTCCAGCGTCGCCAATAGGCTGAAGTCCTCCTTCAGCCAACCGGCAAGCAGCCCCCACTGGCGCAGCAGCGCTTCGTGCGTCGGCTCGATCGTCGCGACGCGCGTCTCCGCACCCGCGGCGTCGCGCTCGACGCGCGTGTCCGACGACAGCAGGCGCTCCTCGACCAACAGATCGATCAGCGGCGCCGCCTCCGGCGGGATGTCAGAGCGGCGCGCGATGTTGCGACGCGGCGTCTTGCTCTCAGGGTCTATCCCTGCAAGCCAGGGGATCAATCCGCGCCGCAACAGCGCAAGCCGCGCCTCGCGATCCTTGGGAATGCGCGCGTCCGCGTCGGCGCGCATGAGCGCCCGCGCCACGGCCGCGTTGATCGCGCCTTTGAGGCCACCGAATTCCTCGTAGTCGGCGAGCCGCAGCTTTCCCCTTTCGCTGTAGTCGAGGTACAGCTGCTCGAGCGTGAAAGCGAGCAGCGGCAGCGCGTCGGAGCCGCCGCCGGACTCGATGTCGGCGAGCGCGCGTTCCGTCAGTCGGGGTTCAATGGCGAGCCTGCCGCCCGCGTCCTCCAGCCGTCGCGCCGGCCCCTCGATCACTTCGGCGTAGGCACCGCGCGGCATCGGCAAGAGCGGCAGCGTCGCCTGCGGCATGCCTTCCAGCGACTTTGCGCGCTCCAGCGCGTCATAGGAGTCGGAACGGATCGCGAAGATCGCGACCACCGCGGGATTGTCGCCGCCGACGAGTTCGCCGAGAATCGAAAGCAGCGCCTCGCTTTCCTCTTTGCTCTCGACGCGGAACAACTCCTCCGCTTGATCGACGGCGATCACCGCCGCCGGCGGCCGCTCCGTCTCGTCGCCGATCACGCGCCGCGCAAGCGAGGCCTTCACGAACTCGGCGAGCAGGGGCCTGAGGGCGACCGCTCCCCTCCGCGTCGCCTCGCGTAGCTCCGCGCGCGCCCGGCCATGCATTGCGTTCGCCAGCGCCTCAATAAGCCCGTTCTCGCCTGTCAGCGCCGCGCGCTCCGGCCTGATCGACGGCAGGACGACGAAATGTGCGTCGTCGCGCGCCAGCCTCGGCAACAGCCCCGCTCGCAGGAACGACGACTTGCCCGCGCCCGACGCGCCGAGGATGACGAACAGCCGCGGCGGCACCCCGGCGCTCAGGCCGCGCAGCCGATCGGTCGCCTCGACGATCGGCGCGTCGCGGCCGAAGAAGACCCCTGCATCCTCCGCATCGAGCGGCTTCAGGCCGCGGTAGGGCGCGCGGTCCGGCTCACGCTCCGGCGGCCAGGCGAAGAACTTCGGATCGAGCCCCGCCTTCTCCAGCCCCCGCTTGAGGCGAACGAGGCCGGACTGCGACAAGCCGACGTGCTTTTCTTCGTGCGAGCCGGGCCGCGCGGTCGGGAACAGCTTCAGGTCCTGCCCGCCCGCGAGGTCGACCACCTGCCACACGCCGGTCAGCTCTGGCGGCAGGTCGGCGATCGTCTTGGACAGGTCGACGAGAACGGCGAAAAGCTTCTTGTTCAAGCCGCGCGCCAGCTCGTATTCCTTGCGGCACCAGCCCGAGGCGAGCCAACTGGCCGAGACGACGAACACCACCGCCTCGCAGCGCGTCGCCGCCGCGTACAGTGCGCGTTCCCACCGCTCGCCCGCCGCGACGCCGCGATCCGGATCGACGTCGAGGAAAACGTCGTCCCAGCCTTCGGAGGCGAGCCAATCGCGCAGCGCGATGGCCTCGAAGTCGTCGTGGCTCGAATGGCTGAGGAAGATGCGCGACATGGAGCGCCGTCCCTCGATCCACAAGATATTTCAGGGGTCTGCGAGACCTTCAAGCGGAATATTGCGCAGCGCCTGCGACCGACCGTCGCGCTACTTGCCAAAAGTGAGCCGACCGCCGCGCGATGCCTTTCGTCTGCGGCCTCAGTGAAGGCCACATGCCGCACTGAGCGCCGCTGAGCGTCACAAATGGACCGAGGTCGAGCTAGCGAGAAGTTCCGTTTAGGGCGCGAAGCGGCCGATCCCGCGCTCTCTGGGCAATGGCCGCCTTCCGCCCATCCGCGCCGTCCCCAGCGCGGTCGCCAAGCGTTGTATCGCCGCCGCCGCGCCCCCTCCCGCCCTTGCCTCGCCCGCGCCGCGGCGCGACAACCGGCTCGTCCGTCCCGAATCGGGTTTCATCCGCCCTGCCCGCGAACCTCTTCACCATCCCCGCCGGCGCGCCGTTCCTGCCGACGCTCGCGCGCGCGCTCATCGACGGGACGCTGATCGCCGGCTTCCCCGCCGCCGGCCGGCCGCTCGACCTCGCCGCGGCGACGATCTACGTGCCGACCCAGCGCGCGGCGGCGGCGTTGGCCAGCGCCCTGGTGGCGGAGAGCGGCCGCTCGAGCCTCATCTTGCCGCGCATCGCGCCCCTCGGCGCCTTCGAGCCGACTGGCGACGAATTCGGCTTCGACGACGACGACGAAGCCCCGGCCGGCGCGGCGATCCCGTCCGCGGTCGGCCAGCTTGCGCGGCTGACGACGCTGACGCGCCTGACCCACGCCTGGGCGAAAGCGCTTGGCGGCGCGATCCGCCGGGTCGAAGCCGACGGGCGCCGGATCGTCGACGAAAGCGAGCCGCCGCTGGTCGCCGCGACGCCGGCGCAGGCCTTCGCGCTGGCGGGCGACCTCGCGGCGCTGATCGACGACATGATCATCGAGGACGTCGACCCCGCGCGTCTCGACAAGCTGACGCCGGAGAGCTTCGACCCCTATTGGCGCGTCACCCTCGACTTCCTGCGCATCGCTTTCGCCCATTGGCCGGACTGGCTCGCCGAGCGCGGCCTGATCGACCGCGCCCGGCGCGTCGCCCTGATGGTCGAGGGCGAGGTCGCCGCGCTGGCGAGCGGCGCGGCGCTCGGACCCACTATCGTCGCCGGCTCGACCGGCGCCAACCGCGCCACCGCGCGGCTGATCGCGGCGGTGGCGCGCGCGCCACAGGGCGCGGTGGTTCTGCCCGATCTCGACCTCGACCTCGACCAGCGCGCCTGGGCGATGATCGGCGGCGAGGACGGCGCGCTCGGCGTCGCCGGCCATCCCCAGGCGATGATGCGCCGGCTCCTCGGCGTTGTCGGCGCCGAGCGCGACGCGGTGACAGCGCTCGGCGCGCCCGCTCCTGCGCTACGCGCCCGCGCGCGCTTCCTCTCCGAAGCGCTGCGCCCCGCCGAGTCGACCGACGCCTGGAGCGAGCGGCGCTCTCGCGCCGATGGCGACGCGCTCTCCGACGCGACGATCGCCGAAGGCCTCGCCGGGGTGGCGCTGATCGTCGCCGACAACGAAAACGAGGAGGCGCTGGCGCTCGCCGTCGCGATGCGCGAGGCGCTGGAGACGCCCGATCGCACGGCGGCGCTGATCACGCCCGACGTCGCCATCGCCCGGCGCGTCGGCGCCGAGCTCGCGCGCTGGGGCGTCGAGGTGGAAGATTCCGCCGGGCGCGCGCTCGGCGAGACCGCGGCCGGCGTCTTCGCTCGGCTGACGCTCGCCGCTGCGGGCGACGTCGCGCCTCTGCCCCTGGTCGCGCTTTTCGCCCATCCGCTGACCCGGCTCGGCCGCGCGCCCGACGCGTTCCGCGCCGCCGCCAACGCGCTGGAGGTCGGCGTCTTCCGCGGCCTCCTGCCGCCTTCCGGCCTCGCCGACGTCGAAGCGCTGATGCGAGGCAAACGCGCCGCGGCGCGCGCTCCCCACGCCCACGACGCGCGCCGGCGCCTCGACGAGCAGGCCTGGCGCGCGGCCGAGGCGCTGCTCCGCGACGCCCAGGCGATCGTCGCCCCTTTGCGCGCGCTCGACCGGAAACGCGCCCCGCTCGCCGAATTCATCGCCGTCCATCGCGCCGCGCTCGACGCGCTCTCGGCGCGCCAAGGCGAGCCCGGCGACGGCGCGGCGTGGAGCGAAGCGCCCGGCGGAGAAGCGCTCGCCGAGCTCCTCGACGAATGGGCGGAGGGCGCGGAGGACGGCTTCGCGCTTCAACTCGCCGACTACGCCGCGTTGTTCGACGCGGTGGTCGGCGGGCGGCGCGCGCCGCCCGGACGCGGCGGCCATCCGCGGCTCGCCATCCTCGGCCTGCTCGAGGCGCGGCTGTTGACCTTCGACCTCGCGCTGGTCGCCGGGCTCGACGAAACCGTGTGGCCGCCCGCCGCCGCGACCGACGCCTTTCTCAATCGCCCGATGCGCGCCGAGCTCGGCCTGTCGCCGCCGGAGCGGCGCATCGGCCAGACCGCGCACGACTTCGTCGCCGCGCTCGGCGCGCCCTGCGCCATTTTGAGCCGAGCGAAGAAGCGCGGCGGCGCGCCGACCGTCGCCTCGCGCTTCCTCCAGCGCATGGG
>CAZKHF010000021.1:0-21284 GCA_964552445.1 uncultured Bradyrhizobium sp.
GGCGAACGGCGTCGAGGTGATCACCGACCGCAGCGCGCTGGTGCACGTCTCCGGCCATCCGCGCCGCGCCGAGCTCGCCAAGCTCTATTCGTGGCTGAAGCCGAAGATCGCCGTGCCGGCGCACGGCGAGCCGGTGCACCTGATCGAGCATCTCGCCTTCGCCAGGGCGCAGGGCGTCGGCCAGACCGTGCGCGCGCTCAACGGCGACGTGGTGCGGCTCGCCGACGGCGACGCGCGGGTGATCGGCCGCATCGACCACGGTCGGCTGTTCAAAGACGGCGACATCCTGGTGTCGGAGAAGGACGAGTGCGTCGGGCAGCGTCGCCGGCTCGCCGTCGCCGGCGTCGTCTCGATTGCGCTTGCGCTCACCGCCAAAGGCGAGATGGCGGGCGATCCGGACGTGATCATCGCCGGCCTGCCGAAGACCACGCGTCTGGGCGCCGGCCTCGACGCGGTCGTCGACGCGGCGATCTTCGAGACCTTCGAGAGCTTGCCGCGTGGCAAGCGCCGCGACCCCGACTTCGTCTGCGGCGCGATCGAACGCGCCGTGCGCAACGCCGTCGGCGCCGAGTGGGGCAAGAAACCGATGGTGCACGTGCTGATCGTCGAGACCTGAGGACGAAGCCCGCGCGCTTGGCGACGGGCGGCTGAATGAAGATCGGCGCCGACGATGCGGCGCGCCGTTCCTCCGTCGCACGGACTTCGACGGCGGCTTGATCGCGCCGGAGTCGGCTCAGGCGGGTCTCTCGTCGGGCAATTGCCGCGCGAAATTGGCGCGCGCCTGCGCTTCGAACCGCGCCGCCAGCGTCGGCGTGCGGTAGACGCGGGGCGCGTCGGACAGCCGACGAAGAAAGCCCAGGCGAGCGGCGTCGTACTGCGCTTGCGTCAGATGCTGCGCCTCGAGGCGCAGCAGTTCGGCGTTGCGGTCGAAGTCGGCGTCGGACTCGCCGAGCGGCGTCAAATCGAGATCGAGCACCCAGACCCGCGCCCGCTCGCGCAAGGGGCCGTCCGCCGCGGGATCGGGATAGGCGAGATGGTCGGCCGTGGCGCGGATGGTGTCGGCGACCCAGCGTCGGTCCGCTTCGGAAAACGACGTCCCGGCGCTCGCGCGCATCCACATCTCCGCCGATCGCGCCTCGTTGTCGCGCCGGCCTGGCTCATAGACGCTGTCATGATAGGCGATCGCGCAGGCGATCAGCGGTTCGACCTCCGGCGCCGTCAGACCTTCGGCCGCCGCGTAAAGGCGGTGGCGCCGCCACAGCTGCGCCAGATGTCCGACGCCGTGATAGCGGCGGCCCTCCGATTCCATCGTCGCGGTCAATTCCGACTTGGCGCGATCGGACAGCGGGACGCGCGCCAGCAGCGCGTCGAAATCGAGCCGATCCTGTTCTTCCGTCATCGGTTTTGACCTTCGCTGAAGTCGATGACGGCGAGGAGGGGCGCCGCGCCGCCCTATCGCCGGCCGCCGTTAACCATACGCCCGGTCCGGCTGAGCCTGCTGGCCGGGATCGTTCCCTTACATCGCATGGACTTATCGAATTGATTAGACGCATTCGATTGGCTTAGAAACATTAAAATTATAAGATCGAACGATGGACGCCTGTGGACCTGTGAACTGTGAGAACGGGAGCGTTGTGCCATGCGTAGCAACCATCGGGGATTCCTGCAAAATGCGACCAAGGAAGGGACCGGCCGGCGTGCGCCGCGCGTTCTCGCGCGCGCGAAGCGCGCGGCTTTGGCGGTCGGGCTGGCGGTTTCGGCCGCCGCGGCGCCGGCGCTGGCCGAGGAGAGCATCGGCGGGGCGAGGACCGTCGTCAATCTGGTGACGGGCGATCTCGCCTCCGGCGACAAGGTCGACGTCGTTCGGGGCGACGACGTGTTCAGAGACGAGGGCGTCAAGACCGACGCCGACAGTTCGGCCCGGCTCGTGCTGCGCGACAACACCAACTTGCTGCTCGGCCCGTCCTCGTCGATCAAGCTCGATCGCTTCGTCTACGCCGGCCCAAGCCAACCCGGCGCGATCGCGATCAATCTGGTGAAGGGCGCGTTGAGGTTTGCGACCGGCGACGCGGACAAGAGCGCCTATGTCCTGTCGACGCCGACCGCCGCCTTGGGCGTGCGCGGAACGGTGTTGAAGATCGTCTCGAGCCAATCGAAGACTTTCGTCGTTCTCGACGACGGCGGCGCGGTCGTCTGCACCCGCGTCGCGCACAAGAAACATTGCCTCCAGCTCACGGAGCCGAACCAGGCGGTGGAAGTCACGGCGACGGACATCAAATGGAGCGGCGCAGCGGATGCGGTCTCGGCGGTCATCGCCGCGATTCCTGATGCGCCGCCCGGATCGACCGGCCCGGGCGGCAGTTCTCCAGGCGGTCCTCCAGGCGGTCCTACCGGCAGTCCTCCAAGCGGTCCCGACGGCGGCGGCGACGGCCCGGATTGCGTCGGGAGCGATGACCATGACCATGATCACGGCCGCCACCATCATCACGACCATGATCAGAACCGCGGCGATCACGGCCATCACGGCCATCACGGCCATGATGGGCACGACGGCCATGACGGCCATGACGGCCATGACGGGCACGACGGGCACGACGGACATGACGGGCACGATGGCCATGATGGCCATGACGGCCATGACGGCCACGGACATGGCGGCCACGGACATGGCGGCAACGGACATGGCGGCAACGGACATGGCGGCCATGGGCGTTGAATGAGGCGCGCGCGTTCGCAGGATCGGGGCGCTACGCCTGTCGAAGGGCGCAGCGCCCGAGGCTCGGTGGGGGTGTGATCGCCAGTTTCGCTCCGTTGTCCGTATCGCCGCGCAGGGCGCGTTCGTCATGAACGCGCCCTTGCGCAAGGCTTTGGCGCGGCGATTGAAGCGACGCTGGCGCTATGCGCTCGTCGTCGTCGCCGTCTACGCCGGCGCGGTCGCGCTCGGCGAGACCGCGACGACGATACGCGCCAATTTCCAGAACGTCGTGTTCGATCAGTACCAGCGCTGGCGGCCGCGCGCGCGGGGGGCCGAGCGGCTCGTCCGTGTGGTCGACATCGACGACGAATCGATCAGGCGGCTGGGCCAGTGGCCATGGCCGCGAGCCAAGATGGCGAAGCTGGTCGATTCCCTCGCCGACGCCAAGGTCGCCGCGATCGGCTTCGACGTGCTGTTTTCGGAGACCGACCGCGCCTCGTCCGAGGCTTCGCCTTCGGACGCCGGCGACGGCGACGAAGCCAACCTCGCGGCGCGCGACGAAGGCGACGCGGCGTTCGCCCGAGCGCTCGCCGGCCGATCGGTGGTCCTAAGCGAGCTCGTCACCCAGGACAGGCTCGCGGCCGCCGCGCCCGCCAAGGCCGGCTTCACCTTCATCGGCGAGGCCCCGAACCTTGATCTGCCGCATTTGTCCGGCGCGCTGCGGCCGCTGGCCGCGCTGGCCAAGAGCGCGGCGGGAGTGGGCTTCGTCAACTGGCAGGCGGACGCCGATCGGGTTGTCCGCCGCGTGCCGCTGCTGATCGTCGTCGGGGAGCAAATCCAGCCGAGCTTCGCCATCGAGTGTCTGAGGGTCGCGCAGGGCGCCTCGACCTACCTCATCAAGTCGGCCGACGTCGGCGTCGCGGCGATCAAGGTCGGCGAGCTGGTGGCGCCGACGCAGCCTGCCGGGGACATCCGCGCCTATTTCGGCCGGGCCGACCCCAGCCTCGTCACGCCGGCGTGGAGGCTGTTCGAGCCGGGCGCCGATCTCTCTGACCTCGCCGGCAAGATCGTCGTCGTCGGCGCTAGCGCGTCGCTGTTGTCGGACGTCGTCGCGACGCCGGTCGATCCGTCGACGCCCGGCGTCGAGGCGCAGGCGCAAATGATCGAGCAGATTCTCGACGGCGACGAATTGCTGCGCCCCGACTGGGCGCCCGGCGCCGAGGCGGCGGCCTCGGCCTTGCTGTCGCTGGCGCTCGTCGTCGCCACGCCGCTGCTATCGGCGCTGTGGAGCGCGGTTCTCGGCGCGTTGGCGGTCGCGGCGATGGCGGGCGGCAGCTGGCTGGCGTTCGCGCATTACGGGCGGCTCTTGGACCCGATCACGCCCAGCCTCTCCTCGGGCATGGTCTTCCTCGCCGGCGCGCTCACACTCTACAGCGAAAAGCAGCGCCAGTTGAGCGAGACGCGCTCGCACTTCGGGCGGTTCGTTTCGCCCGCGGTGGTCGCGCGGCTGGCCGAGCATCCGGAAGCCGTTCGCCTGGGCGGCGAGCAGCGCACGCTCACCCTGATGTTCTGCGACATCCGCGGCTTCACGACCCTGTCCGAAGGGCTGTCGGCGGTCGAGCTCACCTCGTTCTTGAACGAATACCTGACGCCGATGACTGACGCCGTGCTGAAGGAGATGGGCACGGTCGACAAATATATGGGCGACGCGATCATGGCGTTCTGGAACGCGCCGCTCGACGATCCCGACCACGCCCGGCACGCCGTGCGCGCGGCGCTGGCGATGCGCGAGACCCTCGCCGCGCTCAATCGACGTTGGGCGAGCCGGGCGGCGGAATCCGGCCGCGCCTTTCACGAGGTGAAGTTCGGCGTCGGCCTCAACACCGGCGAGAGTTGCGTCGGCAATCTCGGCTCGACGCAGCGCTTCGACTATTCGGCGATCGGCGACGAAGTGAACGTCGCCTCCCGGCTCGAAGGGGCCTCGAAAGTCCTCGGAGTCGACATCGTCGCGAGCGGGCTGACGCGCGAGGAAGCGCCCGATTTCGCCTGGCTTGAAGTCGATTGCGTGCTGCTCAAGGGCAAGACGCGGCCGACGCCGATCTACGCGCTGGCGGGCGACGCGACCGCCGCCGCGAGCGAGCCTTTCCGCGAGCTCGAGCGCCGGCACAGGGCGATCCTCGCCGCCTACCGGTCGCGCGACTTCGCAACCGCGATGCGATTGGCTGCGGAGGCGGTCGAGCGCGCGCCGGCCGAGGTCCAGGGCCTCTATACCATGTACTACCAGGAGCGCTTCGCGTTCCTGGCCAAAAGCGACCTCGGCCCCGCGTGGGCGCCCGTGTTCAAGCTGGAGACCAAGTGAACGCCGGCGGGGCCGAGGGGCGACGGATTCCTTCGCCGCCCGGCGTCGATCACATCGCCTTGTTGGCGACGCGCAGCCGGCCGGCGAGAACGCGCATCACTCTCAACGCGAAGAACGGCGTCTGGCTGACCAGGAAGAGGAACTGCTTTTCGTCGACGGGAACCAGCTCGACGTCGGTCGCGGCGACGACGGTCGCGCTGCGCGGCTCTTTGTCGATCAACGCCATTTCGCCGAAAATGCCGTTGACGCCGAGCGTCGCCAGCAGGCGATTGCCGCTCGTGACGTCCACCCGCCCGCTCTTGACGACATAGAGCTCGGTGGCCGGGTCGCCCTCGCGAAAGATGGTCTCGCCTTGCTTGAACGCGCGAACCGGCGCGCCCGATCCCGCAAGAATACTGAATTCGGCTTCGGTGTTCGCCATCGGTCGTTCCCTGCGGACGGAATCGGGAAGGGTTAATTTGGAGCCGATCAAAAGAACTGAATTGCATGACGGTTTTATGACGCGACGCCGCTGCGGCCGCTCGGCGCGCGCGGACGTCGACCGGGCCGCGATCGATCCGCAGGGACGCAAGGCGCGACGTCGGCCGTCTCACGCGCGCCGCTGTTCGGCCCAGCTGCGGTAATGGTCGACCAGCGTCTCCTCGATCGGCCGGTAGACGACGCCCAGCTCCTCGACGCTGCGGCGGTTGTCGACGGCGAAGCGGACGCCGAGATGCTTGTCGAGGTAGTCGCGGCTGACGCCGAACAACGGCCCGGCCAGACGAATGACGGAATCGGAGATTGGTCGGCGCGGCAGCAGCCATGGCCGCCGGTGGACCTTGCGCAGGATCGCCGCGATGTCGAGGAGCGAGATCATCCGCGCCTGCGCGAGGATGTAGCGGCCGTGGGCGGTCGGTCGGCGGCCCGCTTCGACATGCGCGCGCGCGACCTCGCGCACGTCGACCGTGGTCAGGCTGACGTCGGGCGCGCCAAAGAGGAAATGGCCCTTCAGCATCTGGTCGATGAGCGACAGGCTGCCCGATCGCGACGTCGGCGCCTGCGACGGGCCGAGGATCATGCCGGGGTTGGCGACCACCAGGCGCCAGCGGTCCTGCGCCTCCGCCATCCGCCACGCCGCCTTTTCCGCCTCGACCTTGGCGTAGTGGTAGGGGTTGTTCGCGAGCGTGCTGGTGGCGTTGAAATAGGCTTCCGACAGCGTCCGGTTCGCCATCTTCATGACGTCGGCGTAGTCGCCGAAGATCGCGCCGACCGAGGAGGTCGCCACCACCCGCGTCACGCTCGGCGTCCGCGCGACGCTCGCCAGCACGTTCTCGGTTCCCCTGAGCGCCGGCTCGACCACCTGCCGCCGGCCGTCCTTGATCGTCTCGGGCAGCAGGAAGGGCGAGGCGACGTGGTGGACGATCGCGCAGCCCTCCATCGCCGCGTCGAACGATCCCGGCTTGAGGAGATCCGCCTCGAACAGCGCCAGCAGGCCTGGATATTGCGCCTGCAAGGCGCTGAGCGGCTTGAGCTTCGCCTCGTCGGCGAGGCTGCGCACGGTGGCGCGGGTCGGAACGCCGTCCTCCAATAGCTGCTTGACGAGCTGGCTGGCGACGAAGCCGCTCCCGCCCGTGACCAGTGTCGGCCGCTCCATCGTCGGGTCGCCTCAGCCGCGTTCGCGCATCAGCCGCGACTTGTCGCGGCTCCAGTCGCGCTCCTTCTCCGCCTCGCGCTTGTCGTGCAGCTTCTTGCCGCGGCCGAGGGCGAGCGAGATTTTGGCGCGGCCCTTGTCGTTGAAATAGATGCGCAGCGGCACGATGGTCATGCCCTCGCGCTCGACCCCCTTCGCCAGCCGGGCGATCTCTTTGGCGTGCAGGAGCAGCTTGCGCGGGCGTTTCGGCTCGTGGTTGAAGCGGTTGGCCTGGAGATACTCGGGGATGTTGGCGTTGTAGAGAATCATCTCGCCGCTGCGGTCGACCGCGGCGTAGCTCTCGACCACCGACGCCTTGCCGGCGCGCAGAGACTTGACCTCGGGGCCGGTGAGCACCATCCCGGCCTCGAAGACTTCGCCGATCTCATAGTCGTGACGGGCGCGCCGGTTGTCGGCGACGACCTTATGGTTCCGCTCTTCCTTCGCGGCCGTCACGAATTGCGGCGCTCCTCAAACGTCAGGCGTTGAGCAGGCCGGCGTGCACCATCGCTCGCCGGATGATCGCCTCGGTCGGCGCGCTGACCGGGATCAGCGGCAGGCGCACCTCGTTGCGCGTCTGGCCGAGCAGGCTCAGCGCGTATTTCGTGCCGCACACGCCGGGCTCGACGAAGATCGCCGCGTGCAGCGGCGACAGCCGGTCCTGGAGCTTCAGCGCGTGGGCGAAGTCGCCGCTCAACGCGTGCTCCATCAGCTCCGCGCATGGCGCCGGCGCGACGTTGGCGGTCACCGAGATGCAGCCGGCGCCGCCCGCCGCCATGCAGGCGAGCGCCGTCATGTCCTCTCCAGAAAGCTGGATGAAGTCCGGTCCCATGGCGTGGCGCTGGCGCGAGATGCGGCCGACGTCGCCGGTCGCGTCCTTGACGCCGACGATGTTCTTCAGCTCGTAGAGCCGCTTCATCGTGTCGACCGACATGTCGATGACGCTGCGCGACGGGATGTTGTAGATGATGATCGGGATGCCGATGGCGTCGTTCACCGCCTTGAAGTGCTGGTAGAGCCCTTCCTGGGTCGGCTTGTTGTAGTAGGGCGTCACCACCAGCACCGCGTCGGCGCCCGCCTTCTCGGCGTGCTGCGCGAGCTCGACCGCCTCGATCGTGTTGTTGGAGCCGGCGCCGGCGATCACCGGGACGCGGCCGCGCGCCTCGTCGACGCAGACGTCGACCACCCGGCGGTGCTCCTCATGCGAAAGCGTCGGGCTCTCGCCGGTGGTGCCGACCGGCACCAGGCCGTGCGAGCCGGAGGCGATCTGCCAATCGATCAGCGCGCGGAACGCCTGCTCGTCGAATTTTCCTTCCTTGAAAGGGGTGACGAGAGCTGGAATCGATCCGTGAAACTTCGCCCGCTTAGTCATGTCGCGCCATCTGCTCCTTTGCAGGCCCGCCGCGACCGCAGCGAGGCCCAATTCACCCATAACCTCTCGTAACCGCCCGCGGAAGAGGGAAAACCGCCGCTGACGTGGTTAACGCTCGGTTAACAAAAGCGGCGCAAACTGGCGGCCGAGGGCAGGATTATGATCATTCTTCGTTTCCTTCTCGCCGCGGCGGGACTGAGCGCGCTCATCTTTAGCGCGCTTTGCGCCGGAGCCGATCGAAGCGCCACGCCGGGCGGCGGTTTCGCCGCGCCCGCGCCCGTCGCGTTGGTCGAGACAAAGGGCTGAGCGCGCCAGCGCCAGCCGCGCGACGGCCCGCCCCTCGGCGCGCCGCCCAGGTGGCGGCCGCGCCGAATCGGCGCTAGAACATATCACGAACGAATCGCCGCGAGGAGACCGCCATGGCCAAGCGCGCCGGCTACGCCGATCTGCCGCTCCACGGCGGGCGCGTGCCGCAATGGCTCGCCGACCGCATGACCCGGCTCGGCGCGGCGATGGCGGAGGCGATCGTTCTCCACTACGGCCGCGACGAGCTGCTGCGCCGGCTCGCCCATCCCTTCTGGTTTCAGTCGTTCGGCGCCGTGATGGGGATGGACTGGCACTCGTCGGGAATCACCACCAGCGTCATCGGCGCCTTGAAGCGCGGCCTCGCGCCGCTTTCCGGCGAGCTCGGAATCCACGTCTGCGGCGGCCGCGGCAAGCATTCGCGCGCGACGCCGCGCGAGCTGGCGGCGATCGGCGAGAGCGCGGGATTCGACGGCGCGGCGCTGGCGCAGGCGAGCCGGCTCGTCGCCAAGGTCGACAGCGCCGCGGTGCAGGACGGGTTCGAGCTCTATCTGCACGGCTTCATCGTCGCCGACGACGGCCATTGGGCGGTGGTGCAGCAGGGCATGAACGGCGAGGCGAAGCAGGCGCGCCGCTATCACTGGCTGTCGGAGGGCCTGAAGAGCTTCGTCGACGCGCCGCACGCGGCGATCGAAGGCGCCAACCAGGGCGAGATCGTCAACCTCGCCGACCGCCGCGCCGCGGCGTCGCGGACGCGCCAGGTCGACCTGCTCGCGTCGCTTGGGCCGGACGGGATCGTCGACGAGCACGCGCGGATCGATCCGCCGGCGACCGCGCCGCGGGTCCCAGAGCAGCTTTGCCTGCCGCATCTCGTCATGCCCGCGCGGCATGACGCGCGCGCCTGCGACGTCGTCGCCCGCCGCCTGCATGGCGCGCTCGCCGCCGCGGCGGAAGCGGGCCCGCGCGATTTCGCCGAGCTGTTGCAGGTTCCTGGCGTGGGAGCGCGCACGGTGCGCGCGCTGGCGCTGGTCGCCGAGGCGCTGCACGGCGCGCCCTGCCGCTTCAGCGACCCGGCGCGTTTCTCGTTCGCCCACGGCGGCAAGGACCGCCATCCGTTCCCGGTGCCGATCCGCGTCTATGACGAGACCATCGCCGTGCTGAGATCGGCGGTCGACAAGGCCAAGCTCGGCTGCGACGAGCGGCTCGGCGCCCTGAAGCGCCTCGACGAGCAGGCGCGCCGCCTCGAGCGCGCCGCCGCCGGGCCGTCGGTCGAGACGCTAATCGCCGACGAGCGACGCGATTCGCCGGCCTACGGCGGGCGCAGCGTGTTCGGGTGTGAGAGGGGGGACGCGGCGGGGTCGAAAACGATCGCCGCGCCGCGCTGATCGGACCGCGCTCCGCGCGCTGACGACGCTCGCTTTTCGCCGGAGCGCGCCGCAGGCGGGCGCGCGCGCCGCCGCGCCGGCGCCCGATCGGGGCGCGCGAGCGCGGCTCACGGCGCCGCCGTCGGAACGCTTGGCTAGTCTAAAGAACAATTGCTCTCTCGAAAGCGTAGAGCGAGGTCGCCCTTTTCGCCGCCCGCCCCGCCATTGTGATCGCCTCTCGATACCGCAGAACATCGCTAAGCGCCGTTTGCGCCCGTCAGGGCCGCGCCGGTTTGCGGCACAGATTGGGCCGCAAACGAGGACGCCGCCATGTTCAGCTTTTCTACGATTTCCCGGTTCGGCTTCGACCGCGTCAGCGCCCAGGCGTTGGCGGCGCGCGAGACCTTATTCTTGGGCGCGCGCGTCGCCGTCGCGGTTCTCGGCTTCGGGTTCGCCGCGGGCTACGCGTTCGGGATATCGCCTGCTCACGCCTTTGTCGGATCCTTCGACGGCGGGGGCCGCGTCGGCGACTATCTCGACTTCGTCGCCTCGGCCAACGCGAGCGGCGAACGGGTCGAGATCGCCGGGGTGTGCGCGTCGGCCTGCACGATGAAGCTCGGCGCGCGCGGCGCCTGCGTCTACGGCGACACGCAATTGTGGTTCCACGCCGCGCGCAATCCCGACGGCCGCGTCAACCCGCTGGCGACTTTGATGATGTCGCAGGAATACCCGAGCGGCGTGCGCGCTTGGGCGAAGGCGCGGGGCGCGCTGGCGAGCGTGGCGATGACGCGCATGAGCGGCGTCGAGGCGATCGCGCTCGGCGTCCCCGACTGCGAAAGGCTCAGCGGACGCGAGGGCGGCTCTTCGCCGCGCGCGACGCCGGGCGCCGTCAAGGCGCGCTTCCGCGCGCCCAACCAGTTCGCCGCCGCGCCGGCGTCGCGCCTCTACGCGCCTCGCCCGCCCGCCGCGGCCTTCGCCTCGACGCGCGCCTCGTTCGCGTCCTAGGACTTCCCGAACGCCCGCAACGCCGCAACGCAGCGGGAGCGGGCGCAGGGAAGCGCGGCGCGCGCCCCCGCTAGGCGCGCGCCGCGACCGCGTCAAAGCGGCCTGTTCTCGCGGCGCGCGCGAGGCGCCGCTGCGTTCGTTTCGCCTTTCCTTCTCGGCAACTGCGCTTGCTTCCGTTGCAGCGCGGCGCGGCGAACGCCGCGTTATCGTGAAGGACCTCGGCGTCTTAACGAGAAGAAACCGCAGCATCCTATTGTTCACTCTTAATTCGCTGTGTCTTCCGACTGCTTTCCGCAACGGCGGGCTCGATAAAACTTAATGTGGCGGCTTAAGCTCGTCGCTAAAGCGCGCGTGGGAAGAAGTGACTGTACGTCACAGAAGGCCGGGCGCCCCGCCGGTCCGGCGAACCTCACGCCCCGCCTTCGTCCCGCGAATCTCGCGGCTGCACAGAGGCTTCGGCATGCGCGCGCTCAATTTCCAATCGTCGTCCTTCCGCTCGCGCCTTTCTCCGTTCAGGCGCCGCGACTTGAGCGAAGGCCCTTCGACGCCGGCGCGCCGCGGCGGGAAATCGCTTGGGCGTCGCCGCCGCTTCGGCGCGCCCGACGGCGCCGCGCTCGCCTCCGCCGCCAAGCTTCTCAGTCTCGGCTTCGCCCTCGCGTGCGCGCTCTTCGGTTCGTCCGCTCAGGCCTTCGTCGGCCCGTTCGACGGCGGCGGCCGCGTCGGCGACTATCTCGACTTCGTCGCCGCCGCCAACGCGAGCGGCGAGCGGATCGAAATCGCCGGGGTCTGCGCTTCGGCCTGCACGATGAAGCTCGGCGCGCGCGGCGCCTGCGTGTACGGCGACGCGCAATTGTGGTTCCACGCCGCCCGCAACCCGGACGGCCGTGTCAACGCGCTGGCGACGCTGATGATGCTGCAGGAATATCCGCGCGGCGTGCGCGCCTGGGCGACGGCGCGGCGCGCGCTCGACACGACGGCGATCACCGTGATGAGCGGCGTCGAGGCGATCGCGCTCGGCGTCCCCGACTGCGAGCGGGCCGGCGCGAGCCGGGCCGCGTCGTCGCCTCGCCCGACGCCGAGCGTCGTCAACGCCTGTCTCCGCGCGCTCGACCGGCGCGCCGTCGCCGCGCCGGCTTCACGCGTCTGCGCGCTTCGGCCGCCCGCCGCAATCTCCGCGTCGGCGAGGACCTCGTTCGCGCGGTAAGGCTCGTCTCTCCGCGTCCGGCGCGCCCGCCGCGGCTTCGCGGGCGTCGACGGCCGATCCGGCCGAGCGCGCGAGGGCTCAATCCGCGGCCGAGGAACGCGCGCTTTCGGAGCAATCCGGGTCGAGGATCTCCTCGGCGGCGACGAGACCGTGCGGGGTGGCGACGCCGACGTCGGCGACGAGCACCACGAGCTCGTCGCGGCCGGCGATCCGCGTTCCCGCGACGACAATCATCATCCGGCCGAGATCGGCCGCCTTGCCCGACAGCCGCTCCGCCGCGAGACGAAAGGGCTCGACGCCGTCGAGGTTCGACTGTGCGGTGCGCCATCCCCAGAACGCCGTTTCGGGCGCGAGCGCCCCGACCCGGCCCCAAGCGCCGACTTTCAGCGCCGCGGCCGACGCGTCCAGCATTCGGCGCGCGCGCGAGGATAGGCAGCCGATATGGATGTGAAGCTGGTCCTGCGTGCGCGAGAAACGCGAATTGACGGCGAGCGCCGTCCGGCCGAGCTTCGGCGTTGTCCCGGTCGCGTTGACGATGAGGGCGCGGGCGTCGAGCGCTGCGGCGAAATAGTTCGGCGCCTGCGGCGACTGCAGCCAGGGGTCTTCGAGGCCGACCACCTTGCGCGTCGGCGCCAGAATCGTGTCGGGCGGGCCGAGGGGCCGGCGCAGCACGACATAGCCGCGGTCGTTCCCGCCGGACAGGTCGACCGACAGGCAAGGAAAGGGGGCGCCCGCCAGCTGATAGTCGGCGACGCAGGCGCGCACCACCTGCCATAGCGCCTGGCGCTCGGAGGCGGTCGCGATGGCGACGAACGTCGCCGAGGCGACGGCGCCGAAAAGGAGCCCCCAGGCGAGCGGCGCGCGCCAGCGGCGGGCGCGCCGGCGGCCGCGCGGCGGGGGAGCGGAAGCGTTCGGCGTCAGGGAGGCGGCGTCGGACTCGGTCATGGGCCTTTCGTGGCGGCGGGCCGTCGAGAGGGGCGGTCGACGGGCCGAGACGCCGCGGACCAGGGCGCGGCGACAATAGCCGCGGCTTTCGCCCGATGCACGTGGCGCTTGCGCGTTTCGTTACTTATTTATCGGGCGAAAATCAGACCAGCCTCGGGCGTCGGCCCCGCGCGTCGCCTGGCCTCGCCGCGCCGGTTGGGCTAGATAGCGCCGCGCGAACGCGCGAGGTCTTGGAGCGAACGATGGCGGCTGAACGCGTCTGGGTCGCCGGACACCGCGGCATGGTCGGCTCGGCGGTGGCGCGCAAGCTGCGCGCTGACGGCCGCGAGGTGCTGACGGTCGACCGCGCGACCGTCGATCTCCGGCGGCAGGAGGCGGTCGAGCGCTGGCTCGCCGCGCATCGCCCCGACGCGATCGTGGTGGCGGCGGCGAAGGTCGGCGGCATCCTCGCCAACGACACCTATCCCGCGGATTTCCTATATGAAAATCTTGCGATCGCGACGAACGTGATTCACGCCGCGCACGCCGCCGGCGTCGACCGCCTGCTGTTCCTCGGCTCGTCCTGCATCTACCCGAAGTTCGCCCCGCAGCCGATGCGCGAGGATTCGTTGCTGACCGGCCCGCTCGAGCCGACCAACGAATGGTACGCCATCGCCAAGATCGCCGGGATCAAGCTGTGCCAGGCCCACCGCAGGCAGTTCGGCCGGCGCTACGTCTCGGTGATGCCCTGCAACCTTTACGGGCCAGACGACAATTTCGAGTTGCGCGGCGGGCACGTCATTCCGGCGCTGATGCGCAAGTGCCACGAGGCGAAGGAGCGGGGCGAGGAGCAAGTGGTCGTCTGGGGCTCCGGCAAGCCGCTGCGCGAGTTCCTCCACGTCGACGATCTCGCCGCCGCGGTCGCGTTGTGCCTGGAGGCCTACGACGGCTACGAGCACGTCAACTGCGGCGCGGGCGAAGAGACAACCATCGCCGAGCTCGCGCGCCTGATCGCGGCGACGACGGGGTTTCGCGGGCGGCTCGCCTTCGACGCCTCCAAGCCCGACGGCACGCCGAGAAAGCTGATGGATTCGAGCCGGCTGCGCGCGCTCGGATGGCGGCCGACGATCGGCCTCGCCGAGGGGCTGGGTTCGACCTACCAGTGGTTCCTCGCGCACCGACCGCAATAGCGCGCCGACGGCGAGGCGGGCGCCTCAGGTCTCGACCAGCGAATGCGTCTCCAGCGCGATCGCCTTGAGGTCCTCGCGCACCATTTCGGCGATGAGCTCGTCGATGCCGACCTCATGGCGCCAGCCGAGCTTGGCGCGCGCCTTCGACGGGTCGCCGATCAGGAGGTCGACTTCGGTCGGCCGGAAGTAGCGGGGGTCGACCACCACCAGCTCCCGTCCAGTCGCCGCGTCGAGGCCCCTTTCGTCGACGCCGCGGCCGCGCCAGGCGATGGCGACGCCGATCTCGGCGAAGGCGCGCTCGACGAAGAAACGCACGGTGTGGGACTCGCCGGTCGCCAGCACGTAGTCGTCGGGCGCCGGCTGCTGGAGGATCATCCACATGCCGCGGGTGAAGTCGCGCGCGTGGCCCCAGTCGCGGCGCGCGTCGAGATTGCCGAGATAGAGCTTGTCCTGCTTGCCGAGATCAATCGCCGCGACGGCGCGGGTGATCTTGCGGGTGACGAAGGTCTCGCCGCGGATCGGGCTCTCGTGATTGAACAGGATGCCGTTCGAGGCGTGGAGGCCGTAAGCCTCGCGGTAATTGACCACCACCCAGTAGGCGTAGAGCTTGGCCGCGGCGTAAGGGCTGCGCGGGTAGAAAGGCGTGCGCTCGTTCTGCGGCGTCTCTTGCGCGCGGCCGTACAATTCGGAGGTCGAAGCCTGATAGAACCGCGTCTTGCCGACGAGGTCGAGCAGGCGGATCGCCTCGAGCAGGCGCAACGTCCCGAGCGCGTCGACGTTGGCGGTGTATTCGGGCGTCTCGAAGCTCACCATCACGTGCGATTGCGCGGCGAGGTTGTAGATCTCGTCGGGCCGCGTCTCCTGGACGATGCGGACGAGGTTGGTGGCGTCCGACATGTCGCCGTAGTGGAGGATGAAGTTTGGGTCCGCCGCGTGCGGGTCTTGGTAAAGGCGCTCGATGCGCCCGGTGTTGAAGGACGACGAACGACGCTTCACGCCGTGCACCAAATAGCCTTTGCCGATCAAGAATTCCGCGAGATATGCGCCGTCCTGTCCCGTCACGCCGGTGATCAGGGCGACCTTTCTTGAGCTGGAGGGAGCGGTCATCGTCAACGCCCGGAGAAATCGCAGTGCGAACAACCGGGCTATACTACCGTCTTAGGCCGGGGGGCAAATCGGCGCGCCAGGCGACGGAGCGCGCGAGGCGACGAAACCGTCTCGCCGAAACCGCTTGGCGCGGCCAGCGCCGCTGGCGAAGCGGCGCTTTGTCGCGGGGCGGCGACGCGGCGAGGTTGAATTCGCGCTTGTCGGAGGGGACAAAATGCGTTGACCGGAACGGCGCATGCTCGTTATGCTGGTGTTTGATTAAACATGCACGTAAAGCGAATTCTCGGATTCATCCACGCGCGGGGCGGCGAATTGCGAGCTAGGGTTGTCAAGTTTTGTGGAGCGGCGCTGCTCGGCTGTTGGGGCCTGGCGGGCTGCTCGAGCGTCGACAGCCTCGGCGTCGCCACCCCGGAAGAGGAGAAGGCGCTGATCGACGTGGCGGCGACGACGTCGCCCAACCTGCAGCCGGGCGAGAAGATCAAGGTGACGGTGTTCGGCGAGGACCGCCTGTCGGGCGAATACGAGATCGATCCGGGCGGCCTCGTGTCGCTGCCGCTCGCCGGCACAGTCAGAGCGGCGGGCCTGAGCAAGCAGGAGCTCGAGGCGGCGCTCACTCAGAAGTTCAAGGGCGAATACCTGCGAGATCCGAAGGTGACCGTCGAGGTGTCGAGTTTCCGTCCATTTTACATTTTGGGCGAAGTGGCCAAGCCCGGTGAATACCCGTACAAAGGCGGCCTCAACGTTCTCAGCGCCATCGCTCTCGCCGGCGGCTCGACCTACCGGGCGAACCGGTCGAGCGTGATGATCGAGCACGCCGGAGAATCGGGTTTCAAGGAATTCCCGCTATCGGCGACCATCCCCGTCCTTCCGGGCGATCTCATCCGCGTGCCGGAACGCTATTTCTGATTGAACAACAAGGCGGTTCGCGGCGACGCGGCCGGGTCGGAGAAAGGCGTTCGCGCCGCCCCTTCGACCCTACGCGCTCGCAGCGCTCGGGCGGTTCTGCGGCGGCCCACGCGCGGCGCGTCTTTCCGCCGCAGCGGCGCTATGGCGCGACCCTGCCGCCTGCTGGCCTTCGATCGCTGTAATCTGTCGTAAATCAGAAGCTTACGGAGACGCACCAAAGGCCGCCGGCTAGGCGGGACGCCGCGCGCCTCCACAACGACCGCGCATCGATGCAACCGAGGCTTGTCTATGAATGAGCATACAACTATAACGATGACAGGCGCCGGATGCGACGTCGAGTTGCGAGGGCGCGCTTTCCGCGGCGGCGCGTGAAGCTGGCGCGTGAGGACGGGGCAAATGCACCGACGCTTACACGAACCCCGAAGGAGTTTGCCTCTCCTCGCGGTTTTCGTAATCGCCGCCGCGTCTGCGCAGGCCGACGAGGCCACGCCGGGCGCTGCGGCGGCCGCGACCGCGCCGACGGCGGCCGCGGACCTCGGGACGCCAGCCGGGCCGAACCCCGACGCGGGCCTGCCGATCGGCGGCTTCCTCGTCTACCCCTCGATTTTCGCCGGCGTCGTCTACAACGACAACCTCTACGCGACCCACGACGACCGAAAAGCCGCGCTGGGGATGTTGTTTTCACCCAATGTCACTGCGGTCGACGACCAGGGGTTGCACAAGACGACGCTGACGCTGAGCGGCGCGATCACCGCTTTTCCCGACCACACGAGTTCGTCGAACGGCCAGCCCTCGCCGACCAACGTCAGCGGGACGATCGGCGCGGAGCACGTGTGGACGCCGGCGGAAGACCTCACCGTCGACGTCAAGGCCGCCTTCGCCCGGCAATACGGGATATTCGGGTCCTCCGTCGCCACCAACGCGGGCTTCATTTCTTCCCCGAACGTGACCAGCGTCAGCGCGTACACGCAGTATTCGAACCAGGTCAGCGGCTCGGTCGCGATTGAGAAGAAGTTCAACGATCAGTGGTTCCTGCGCGGCGGCGTGGGCGCCCAGGACACCGAATACGAGGGCGGATCGGCGGGCGTCGCCGGCGGGCAGAGCGGCGCCGATTACAACTTCTTCTTGCGTAGCGGCTTCTGGCTGACCCCCCAAATCAACGCCTTCGTCGAGGGTGGCGCCGACCTGCGCCGCTATCGCGACAGCTGGTACGATTCCAACGCCTATCGCGTGGTCGGCGGCCTCAGCTCCGACGAGATCGGCCTGTTCCGCGGCGAGATCTACGGCGGCTACCAGAAGCAGTTCAGCGCGCGCGGGAACTTCGGGGCGGTGGACGCGCCCGCGTACGGCGCGGCGATCTACTATTACCCGACGCGCTATCTCACCCTCGCCGGCCGAGTCGACCAGTCGTTCGGCTCGGCCGCGGCCCAGACGGCCGCTTTCGCCGGGTCTCCGAGCGGCGACACAGTACAGACCCGCCTTGAGGCCGACTATAGCCTTTCCGAATATTGGAACGCCTCCGCGCGCGCCGGCTACGCGAGAACGACCTGGTCCAACAGTTCGCTCGTCGAATCCGCTTGGACGTTCGGCGGAGAAATCAACTACAACTTCTGGCGCAACGTCGCGCTGACGTTGAATTACCAATATACGTCGGTGGACGCCAACCGATCCGGCGTGACGACATATTCGCAAAACCTGGTGTCGGCAGGGATGACCTACCATTACTAACGCACGGGGAAGAGAGATGAGAAAAACAGCGATCGTTCTTTGCGCCATGAGCGCGCTGTTCTGCGTCCCGGCGGCGGCGGAGCAGGAGCAGGACGCGCAGGCGTGCCTCGCCAAGGCGGGCCACAACGACGCCGGTCTTTCCCCGCTGACCAAGCAGACCCGAGACCGGTTGTTCCGCGATCCCGCTCAGATCGCGGCGGTGATCGACGAGGCGGCGACGGCGGAGGCGACGGCCAAAACGGAGATCGAGCTTGGCGTGGCGCGCGCGACCGAGCGTCTCAAGTGCGTCGACCCGGCGGGCTACCAGGCGCTGACCGACTACCTGAAGGCGCACGCCGACAATCCGGTGGTCGCCGAGATCGAGTCGGCGCTGAGCGCGCTTGCGCAAACGGCGGCGCCCGGCGCAGGCGGCGCTCCCGGCGGAGGGGGGGGCCTCGGCGGGGGCGGCGGCGGGTTCTCGGGCGGCGGCGGCGCGCCCGTCAGCCCGCATTGATCGCCCGCGCGGCGAGCGACGGTTTGGCGGCGGGGCGGCGAGCGATGGAACGATTGTTCAAGGTCAGGCGACGGCTGAACGGGCCGGATCGAACAGGCGCCGATAGACCGTGCAAACGTGGCGGCGGCGCCGGAAGGTTCGGGTCGCCGGCGCCGCTCGTCGTCGCGCGCGTCGCTTGCGAAGTCGAGCGACGATGAGCGCTTCGTTGATCCCGCAAGACGCCCAGGTCGTCCAGCCTCTCGTCGAAGGCGAGCGCTGGTACGTCGCGCAAACCATCGCCAGACGCGAATTCGGCGCCGCCTTGCAGCTCGAGGCGCAGCGCTTTCGCATCTTCCTCCCCTATCTGATCAAGACGGCGCGGCATGCGCGGCGGACGCGCGAGGTCAAGACGGCGGCTTTTCCCGGCTACCTGTTCGTCGCCATCGACACGCGACGCGATCGCTGGCGCTCGGTCAACGGCACGATCGGCGTCTCTCGCCTCGTCGCGGGCGGCGACGGCGCGCCGGCGGCCGTTCCCTATGGCGTCGTCGAAACGTTGTTCGGCTACCTCGACGAAACGGGCGCTTGCCGCTTCGACCGCGATCTCGTCGTCGGTCAGCGCGTGCGCGTGATCGCCGGACCGCTCGCCGAAGCGATCGGCAGGCTGGTCAGGCTCGACGCGCGCGGACGCGTGCAGGTGCTTCTGGAAATCCTCGGCGGGCGGGTTCCTGTCACGCTGGAGAGGTCGGTCCTCGAGGCCGCGTGAGGCGGATCGCCGTCGATGGCGATCCGCAAAGGGAGAGTTGGCGGGCGAAGCGTCGCTTCACCCGAACTGCGGTAGCATGGAAAAGTGACGGCGCTTTCGCGACAGGGCAGGGAGACGGCGGCGTCGCCCGCATCGGCGGCCGGGCGCGCGGCCGCGGGGCGCAAGGAGGCGGCGCGCGCCGCGACGGGGAGCGCCGAGCGCGTCGAGACCGCGCTGCTCATCGGCCTCGCCGGCGGGCTCGCCTGGGCGCCGTTCTGGCTCGGCGGCGATCGGCTGCTGGCCTGGGGCGTCGACGCGGTGCTTTTTCCGGCGTTGGCGCTCGTCTACGAAGCGTCGCTTCTGGCGCGCGGGCGACGCCACCCGTTCGCGGCGCGCCTGATCGCCGCGCCGGCCGCCCTGTTCCTGCTCGTCGCGCTGTGGGCTTTCGCGCAGACCTCGCCGATCGCCTCGGCCGCGTTCGCGCATCCGATCTGGGGAATGGCCTCCGACGCTCTCGGGATGCAGCTTGCGGGGACGATCAGCGTCGATCCGCCGGCGACGATGCGCGCGCTGATGCGCCTGACGACCGACGCGAGCGTGCTGTGGCTGTCGCTGCAGCTATGCCGCCAACCGTCGCAGGCGCTGTTCCTGCTCGAGGCGATCGCGGCGATCGTCGTCGCCTATGCGGCATATGGAATCGTCCTCGCGGTCCTCTTTGGCGGCGCGATTCCGTTCTTCGACGTTCCCGGAAGCGGCGGCTTCATCCGCTCGACCTTCGTCAACCGCAACTCGTTCGCCACCTACGCGGGCCTCGGGCTCGTCGTCGTCACCGCGCTGACGCTGCGGCTCTATCGCCGCGCGGTTCCCGACGCCGAGGGCATCGCCTCCTATCGGCTGAACAAGCTGCTCGCGGCGACGGGGCGACAGGGTGGCCTGCTCGTCGGCGGCGGGCTGACGATCCTCGCCGCGTTGCTCGGCACGGTCTCGCGCGGGGGCGTCCTGTCGACCGCGGTCGGCCTGTTCGCGGTGCTGGCGCTGACCATGACGCGCCGACGGCGCGGTCGCGGCGACCAGGTCGAGGCGATCGCCTTCGTCGCCGCCGCGATCGCCATCGCCTTCGCGTTCTACGGCGACCGTTTCGTCGGGCGCATCGTCGCCTCGAGCCTCGAAGACGCGAGCCGCCTCTCGGTCTACGCGATCGTTGTCCACGCCATCATGGACGCTCCCTTGCTCGGCTTCGGCTACGGGACCTTCGCCGACGTCTTTCCGATGTATCGCGACCAGTCGATCCCGACGTCCGGCGTCTGGGATCTCGCGCACAACACCTATCTCGAAGTCTGGCTCGGCCTGGGGCTGGCGGCCGGAACGGCGCTGATGGCGGCGATCGGCGTGCTGGCGCTCAAGTGCCTCGCCGGGGCGGTCAACCGTCAGCGCGATTCGATCGCGCCGGTGGTCGCGACCGCGGCGACGCTGCTGGTCGGCGTCCATGCCCTGGTCGACTTCAGCCTGCAGATGGAGGCGGTGACGCTGACCTTCATGGCCCTGCTGGGCGCCGGCGTCGCGCAATCGCAGAGCTCGCGCGTTGCGGTCGCGGATTGACGGCGTCGTTCGGCGGACGTGAGGAAGACGCGCTTATGCTGAAGCGGCTCGATCGGCTCCAGAGCGACGATTTCGAGCGCGCGCCCGCCGAGAGCCGCGAGGCGGGCGGCTTCGACCTGCGCGACGCGATCAACTTCGCCTGGCGGCAGTGGAAGTTCATCGCCGGCGTCGCCGCGCTGACGCTGCTGATTGGCGCGCTCTACATCGCGCGCCAGACGCCGCTCTTCACCGCCTCCGCGCAGTTGTTGCTCGAGCCGCAGCGGGAGAAGGCGACCGGGCCGGATCCGATCCTCAGCGAGGTCGCGCTCGATCTGCCGGCGATCGAGAGCCAGATCGCCGTCATCCGCTCGACCTCGCTGCTCAGGCGCGTGGTGGTCAAGGAGCGGCTGGTCAACGATCCGGAGTTCGGCGCCGGGCCGGCGGGCGCCGGCGGCGGCGTGCTCGCCTCGATCCGCGACTTCTTCTCGCGCTCCTCGCCGCCGCCGCCGCCGCCGCGCGCCGGCCAGGCGAACGGCGCCGACCCGACGGAGATTGCGCCGGACGTTATGCAGACGATCCTGAACGTGACCGGCGCGGTCGGCGACTCGCGCGCCGGGCAGGCGCTGGTGCTCAACGTCGCCTTCACTTCCGCCGATCCCGCCA
>CAZKHF010000022.1:0-19842 GCA_964552445.1 uncultured Bradyrhizobium sp.
CGAGCCGAACCGTGTGCGCGTCGGCGACCTCCGCGCGCTTCTCGATCAGCTCGGCGCCGGTCTTCTCGAGATTGGCGCGATAGATCGCCGAGAGCCGCGTGACTTCGCGCTCCTTGGCGTTCTTAAGCGTCGGCCAGTCGAACCGCGTCGGGCCGACGCTCCAGCCGAAGCCTTCGGCGTCGGCGAATTCGTCGACGAAGCGGCTGGCGTAGACCATGAGCTTCTTCGGCACGCAGCCGCGAATGACGCAGGTCCCGCCGACGCGGAATTCCTCGGCGACGGCGACCTTCGCGCCGCGACCCGCCGCGACCCGCGCCGCGCGGACGCCGCCCGAGCCGGCCCCGATCACGAACAGGTCGACGTCGAAAGGCATGGCGCGAACCCCCTTCCGGCTTCGGCGTCGCGCAGCGCTCGAGCGTGCGGCGCCGGTCTAGAAGCTATAGCCCTTCTTGGCCATCTCCTCGCGCGCGCGCTTCAAAATGTCCGTTTCCAGCTTGGCGCGCCAGTCGCGCGCGCGAACGCCGAGTTCAATGGTCAGATTCGGCTGCGCGGCCATGAATTTCTTGCCGACCGAGCTCTCGTAGAAGGCCGCCACGTCCTTGAGCTCCTGCTCGGTCATTTGGCTCGCGAAGTACTTCGCAACGTCGTTGAGGAGGTCCTCCTCGGTCTTGATGAATTCCGGCTCTATGGCCTTCAGCACGTCGTCCAGCGGGGCCTTCAGCTCGGGGTGCGTCGTGGTAACGTTGCGCTCGAGCTCGGTCAGCAAGGTCGGCACGATGCGGTCCATGGCCGGTTTCAAGCCCATGTCGGTGAAAATTACCTTGGCGTAGCCGAGCGCGGCGGGCGACGGCTCGTCGGCGCGGGCGCCGCAGGCCGCGAGCGCGACGAAGGCGGAGGCGGCCAGCGCGAGGCCGGCCTTCGAAAGCGAAAACGACATGGGTGAGATTCTCCTTTGCGGTGCGGCGGGTCAGTCGGTCGCGCCGAGCAGCTCGATTCCGTTCGGCCCAGCGAAGATCGCCGTGGTCGCCATGCCGATGAACAACCCGTGCTCGACCACGCCGCAAACCGCGGCGAGCGCCTGGTTGAGCGCGTCGGGGTCGGGAATGGCGCCGAAAGCGCAATCGAGAATATAATGCCCGCCGTCGGTGACGAAAATCGCGCCGTCGCGTCGACGCAGCTCGATCGCGCCGCCGAGACCGACGGAGGCGGCCGCGCGCTCGACGCGTCGGCGGGTTGAGGCGAGCCCGAACGGAACGATTTCGACCGGCAGTGGAAAGCGGCCGAGGCGCGCGACCCGCTTCGTCGAATCGGCGATCGCCACCATGCGTCGCGACGACGACGCGACGATCTTCTCGCGCAGAAGCGCGCCGCCGCCGCCCTTGATCAGGCGCAGCGCGGGATCAATCTCGTCGGCGCCGTCAACCGTGAGGTCGAGCTCGGCGATCTCGTCGAGCGTCGCCAGCGGCACACCGAGCGCCTGCGCCTGACGGAAGGTCGCTTCCGAGGTCGGCACGCCGACCACGTCGAGGCCGCGCTTGACCGCCTCGCCGATGAGATCGACGAAGTGGCGGGCGGTCGAGCCGGTGCCGAGGCCGAGCTTCATCCCCGGGCGCACGAACGCCATCGCGCGCTCGGCGGCTTGACGCTTGAGCTTTTCGCTATCGGACAAGGAAAGAACTCCGTTCTCGGCGCCGCGACGCGCCCGGAACCGCGACCGTCGGCGCCGCGCCGATGGCCTAGCGGCTCGGCGGCCGAAAGGCAACATGCGCGCCGGCGGACGCGGCGAATCGCCCCTTCGGCCGCGGCCGCCCGGCGCAAAGACGGCGGTCGCCTTGCTGCGCCGCAACATCGATCCGAACGCAGCCGCCGTCGTTCACCGACCGCAAAGGATTTGCCGCTAGGTGACAACCGCTGACGCGTCGCGTCGTTTCGCGGCGCGCTGCGCGTCTCGGCGCGCGAAGGCGCCGCCCGGAGGACGGTCGAAATGGCGGCGATGGTCCCCTTATTTAAGACGATCGCCGCGCTCGGCGGCTTCGAGGCGGCTTGCTTCTGGCTGGCGGCGTTCGTCATCTTCATGCTGACGGGGTTTGTCCTCGACTACCTGTTGGGCAGGCAGGGTTTCGGCCCTTATGTCAATTCGGTCCTGGCGCTGGCCGGCGTCTTCCTCGCGCTTTACGCGCGGTACAACTATCTGTTGCCCTACCTCCGATACGATCCCTACCTGACCTGCGGGCTGGTGGTCGCGGTCCCCGCGTTGCTGATCTTGCTTCTCAGCTTCCTGCGGACACGAGTGTTCTAGGCTTTTCGCCCGCCGTGGCGACGCCTGTCCCGCCGCAGACGCGCGACGCTGTGGCCCCGCGCCTATAATCGCCGGGTCGACGCCGGCGGTCGCCAATGCGGGCGGGCCTGTTCGGCGCGCGCCGCGAGCGCGTGTTGCGGCGCAAAAAAGAGTTCCGCAAACGCGAAAAAGGGCCTATCTTCCCGCAGCGCGACATAGGCCACCGTAGAGCCGAGACCGTCAACCGATGTCGAATCGAACGTCTCCAATCACGATCAAGAAATATGCGAACCGGCGGCTCTATAACACAGCTTCCAGCTCTTATGTCACGCTCGCCGACTTGGCCAAGATGGTTAAGATTGGCGAAGATTTCGTCGTTTATGATGCGAAGACCAACGAAGAAATAACCAGGCAGGTGCTGGCGCAGATCATCTTCGAGCAGGAGGGGATCGAAGGTCAGGCGTTGCTGCCGATCGCGTTCCTTCGTCAACTCATCCGCTGTTACGGCGACGGCGTGCAAACCTTGTTGCCGAGCTATCTCGAATACTCGATCGACCAGTTCGCCGGCGAGAAGCAGGCGATCCGCGAGGCGGCGGGCCGCGTTTTCGGCCCGGCGGCTTTTTCACCCGCCTCGTTCGGCGCGCTGAAGGAGCTGACGCGCAAGAACCTCGCCGCGTTCAACCGCGCCCTCGGACTGTTCTCCCCGTTCGGCGCCGGCGGCGACAAACCTGCGAACGACGCCGACGCCGCGGAAGCGGCCGCGCCCGTCAACCCGCCCCCGCCGCCGCCCGCGCCGCCGATGGCGAACGCCGATCTCGAGGAGCTGCGCGTGCAGCTCGCGGAGATGCGCCGCCGTCTCGACAATCTGACCGAAAAGCGCTGAAGCCGACGCGCGCGGTCACGCCCCGCCGGCGGCGAGGCGCGCCGCCGCAGCCGGCGGCTCGTAGAGTTCGGGGCGGCCGAGCAGGCGCCCCTGGAGATAGTCGATCCGCCATTCGACCAACAGCCGGCGCGTCTCCGCGTCCTCCACCCATTCGGCCACGGTGGCGACGCCGAGGTGGCGCGCAAGGTCGGCGAGCGCGCGCACGAAGAAGCGGTCGTCGATCGAGCGCGCGAGATTCTGCACGAAGGCGCCGTCGATCTTGACGATGTCGACGCCGAGACGTCGCAGGCTGCGGAACGAGGTATAGCCGGCGCCGAAATCGTCCATCGCCACGGCGACGCCGAGCGCCTTGATGCGCGCGACGATGCGCGCGGCTTCCTCGATCGGCTCGACCGCCAGCGTCTCGACGATCTCGACGATCAGGCGCTGCGCCGTCCCCGGACGCGCCGCAAGCGCCGCCTTGAGCCGATCGACCCAGTCCGGCGCGCTGAGCGTCGCCACCGAGACGTTGACCGCCACCTTTAGGCCGGGCTCGGCGACGAGACGATCGAGCGCCAGCTCGAGCACACGCTGGTCGAGCTGCGTGATCAGGCCAATCTTCTCCGCGACCGGCAGCAGCACTTCCGGCCCCACCAGCTCGCCGTCGTTCTGGCGCACCCTGAGCAGCGCTTCAACGAAGGCGACCACGCCGCTTTCCGCGACGACCACCGGCTGATAGGCGACGACGACGCGGCGCTGGTTGAGCGCGGCGACAATCTCGTCGGCGATCGCCGCTTCGCGGCGCCGCGCTTCGCACGTCGCCTGGCCCGGCGCATAGAGCGCGAAGCGCTGCGGCGAGCCGGCCGCCTGTTCGAACGCTTCTTCCGCGCGCTGCAGCAGCCGGCAGGCGTTGCGGCCGTGCCGCGGCGCGAGCGCAGCGCCGATGCGAACCGCGGCGCGGATCGGACCGGCCGAGGTTTCGAACGCCTCGGCGTTGAGGCGCCGCGTCAGCCGCGGGCCCGCCATCGCGGTCTGCTCGACGTCGCCTGCGCGCAACAGCGCCGCGTGCTTGCCGCCCGCGTAATGGGCGACCTTGTCGGTCGCGCGCAGGTTCGCCGCCAAGCGCCGCCCCACCGCCGCGATCACCTGGTCGCCCGCGTCGAAACCGTAGCGGCGGTTGATCTCGTCGAGGTCCTCGAGGCCGACGATCAGCACGGCGAAATGCGTGTCGCCCGGACGCGCGTGGGCGAACAGCGCTTCGATCGCTTCGTTGAAGCGCCGCCGGCTCGCGGACGCGCCGGGAAAGAACAGGCGCTCGTCCTCGGCCGCGCCGCGTTGCGCCGGTTCGTCGCCGGGCAGCAGGCGCAGGACCCCGTGGGCGCGCGCCGGCTTGCCGCTCGCGTCGGCGAACCAGCGGCCGAAATCCTCGACCGCGCGCGTCGCGCCGGCGCGACCGACTAGGCGGTAGGCGACGCGATAGGGCGCCCCTTCGCCCTCGTCGCGCATCGCGCCGTCGAACACCGCCTGGAAGCGCGACGACTCGGAATCGGCGGTCACCAGCTCGGCGAAGGCCGCGCCGGTCGCCAACGAGGCGGGAGGAAAAGCGGCCAGCGTCACGCCGGCGTTCGCGCCCCACGACAGGCGGTCGGTGGCGATGTCCCAGTCGTAGACCGTCGCGTTGATCGCGGCGAGCGCTTCAGACGCGTCGAGGCCCGCGCGCGCGGCGGCCTGCTCGTCGGGCGTCGCGACGGCGTGATCGCGGGGCGTCTCGATGTCGTGCAAGCGAGTGCAGCTCCGATGTCGGCGCGGCCGGCCGGGCGCCGCGCGCTGACGCGCCGACATTCGACCGAAACGGTTAATGGATCGTTTACTATACCGCTTCGCCGGCGCTCGCCATGGGCGCGCTCAGAAGCGGTCCTTGCGCGCCCGAAGCTCGGCGAACACTGCGGCCGGCGCCGCGCCCGCCATCCCGAGCGCGGCGCGCACGTCGGGCTGCTCGGCGCGCAAGAATGGATTGGCGGCGAGCTCGGCGGCGATAGCGGTCGGGAGGGTGAGCTTGCCCTCGGCGCGCAACGCCGCCGCCGTCGCCGCGCGGCCGCGCAGGACCGCGTTGTCGGGTTCGATGGTGAGCGCGAAACGCGCGTTGGCCTCGGTGTATTCATGGCCGCAATAGACCGTGGTCTCGCCCGGCAGCGCGGCGAGTTTCATCAGCGAATCCCACAGCACGGCGGGCGGCGCCTCGAACGCGCGGCCGCAGCCGAGCGCGAACAGCGTGTCGCCAGTGAACAGCAGCGCCTCGTCCTCGAACCAATAGACAACATGGCCCATGGTGTGGCCGGGGGTCTCGATCACTTTCGCCGAAAGGGCGCCGACGCGCGCGACGTCGCCGTCGTTGACGCCGAGGTCGAGCCCGCCGATGCGCGCGGCCTCCTTGGCCGGTCCGGCGACGCGCAGCTTGGGAAAGCGCGCGCGAAGCCCAGGCAGACCCTGAACATGGTCGGCGTGATGATGGGTGACGAGGACGTCGGTGAGCTCCCAGCCTTGCGCGGCGGCGGCGGCGATCAGGGCGGCGGCGTCGGGCGCGTCGATCGCGGCGGTGGCGCCGGATCGCGAGTCGTGGACGAGAACGCCGTAATTGTCGTTCAGGCAGAGAAAGGGATGAACGTGCGTCGTCATGCTGGCGCCTTTCTCGCGTCGCGTCCCGCAGCGGCGGCGCGAGGTCGATTGCGCCGCGGCGCGGAGTGGTTCACATTCGCGCGCGTCGCCTGAAGGCGTAACCGGCCATGCCGCTCGACGTCAACGATCTCCTCGCCTTCTATTCCTCGCCGCTCGGCGACGTCGCGCGCCGCTTGATTGGGCGGGTGTTGCGCGCGCGGTGGGACGACTGCGCGCGGCTGTCGATCCTCGCGCTCGGTTTCGGCGGCCCCTATCTCGAGCGCTTTCGCGATGAGGCGCGGCGCGCGCTGGCGTTGATGCCGGCCGAGCAAGGCGTGGTCAATTGGCCGAGCGGCGGGCGTTCGGCCTCGGCGCTGGTCGACTTCGAGATGCTGCCGCTGCCCGACGCCTCCATCGACCGCGCCCTGGTGGTGCATGGGCTGGAGACGGCCGAGCAGCCGGAAGCGGTGCTCGAGGAGGTGTGGCGGGTGCTGGCGCCGGGCGGCCGGCTGATCGTCGTCACGCCGTCGCGGCGGGGCGTTTGGGCGCGGTTCGACGGCACGCCGTTCGGCCAGGGCCAGCCTTATTCGAAGGGGCAGTTGCGCGAGCTGATGCGCGACGCGTTGTTCTCGCCGATCTTTTGGGGCGAGGCGTTGTTCGCGCCGCCGTTCCGTCGCCGCTTCTTCATCAATTCCGCGCCGGCGATCGAGCGGCTGGGGGCGATGGTCGGGCGGCCGTTCGCCGGCGTGCTGATCGTCGAGGCGACGAAGCAGCTCTACCGGCCGGTCGGCGTGCGCCGCCTCGCGCGCCGCGAGACGATGGTGGTTCGCACCGGACTCGCGCCGATCGCCCACCGCGCGCCGGCGCGATTTTCAGATTGTCGCGGCGCGCCGATCGTGCGATTTAGCCGCGGCCTTTGCCTTGGAGAATGAACCCATGCCGGAATCGGAACGCTTGCTCGTGTTGCTTCGCCACGGCCAGAGCGAGTGGAATTTGAAGAACTTGTTCACGGGTTGGCGCGACGTGGACTTGAGCCCGCGCGGCGTCGAAGAGGCGAAGGAAGCCGGAAGGCGGCTGAAGAAGCGCGGCTTGGCGTTCGACGTCGCCTACACTTCGGCGCTGATGCGCGCCCAGCGCACGCTGGCGCTCGCGCTCGACGAGCTCGGTCAGACCGGGTTGACCGAGCATCGCGACCAGGCGCTCAACGAACGCCACTATGGCGACCTCTGCGGCCTTAACAAGGACGACGCGCGCAAGAAATGGGGCGACGAGCAGGTTCGCCTTTGGCGGCGCAGCTACGACGTGCAGCCGCCCGGCGGCGAGAGCCTGAAGGACACGGTGGCGCGCGCGCTGCCCTATTATTGCCAGCACATCCTCCCGGCGGTGCTGCGCGGCGAGCGCGTGCTCGTCTCCGCCCACGGCAACAGCCTGCGCGCGCTGGTGATGGTGCTCGACGGGCTGAACGCCCAGACGATTCCGGGGCTGGAGATCGCCACCGGCGTGCCGCTAGTCTACCGCCTCAACGCCGATTCGACGGTCGCGTCGAAGGAGATCCTCGACAAGTAAGCGCCGTGGGGCCTGCCGCGGCCGCGCGAACTCGTCTAATCTTCCCGCCGGCGATTCGCCTGCCTTCCGATAGCGGCGGCCGGGGCGAACCGCCTAGGCGGGGGCGGTTTTCGAGGTGCGGCATGCGAAGCGCGATAGCGGCGGCGGCGACGCTCGCTCTGTTCGGCGGGGCCGCGGCGGGAGAACGTTACGAGTTCCTCGCGGCGCCCCAGATCAATCTTTCTCTCGTCTATCGGTTGGATAAGCTGACGGGCGACGTCATCGCCTGCCAATACGCTCACACCCCCGGCAAGACCGACATCGAGCCCGGCGCTTTCGGCGTCACCGCCTGCTATCGCGGCGGCGACGGCGCCGCCAAGCAGGAGCCGGGCGACTACGGCCTCATCGCCACCCGCCACGAGCAGGAGGGCGGCGTTTTCCGCGTCGACTATCGCACCGGCGCCTTGAGCATCTGCTACCTCTATTTTCAGCGCGAGAAACAAGGCGACCGCGAGGTCGTCGCCGACCAGTACGTGGTCTGCACGGCGCCGTATAAGTAGTGGGTTTAAAGGGCGTCGGTTACAACCAGTTGTGGCTTTGGCAGGCGAGGCGGCGGCGACGGAGGACGCTGCCGCCGTCGCGAGCGAAGCGATCGGGAAGGCGAGGGCGAGAGCCGCTCCCGCGTCGCCGCCTGCGACGACGGGGTCGCTTGAGCGCGATTTGCGGTCGCCTGCCGCTGGCGACGCGCCCCTCGCTTGCGCTATAGACCTCGCCGCCCTCGCCGACAGACGCGGCGAGGCGACGAGTTCTTTCCCGCCATGGTCGACGCGCCCCCGTTTCCGCTCCGCCGCGACACCATTTTCGCCCTCGCCTCCGGCGCGGGACGCGCGGCGATCGCGGTCATCCGCGTCTCCGGCCCGGCTTGCGCGGCTGCGGTCGCGGCGCTGGCGCCGAAGGCGGCCGTCGCCGACCGCGCGGCGACGCTGGCGACGCTGCGCGACCCGCAAAGCGGCGAGGCGCTCGATCGCGCGCTGGTCGTCCGCTTCGTCGCGCCGCGCAGCTTCACCGGCGAGGAAATGGCCGAGATTCACGCGACCGGCGGACGGGCGACGGTCGCCGGCGTCTTCGCCGCGCTGGCGAAGTTGCCCGGCCTGCGGCCCGCGGAAGCGGGCGAGTTCGCCTGGCGGGCGTTCGAGAACGGCAAGCTCGACCTCGCCGAAGTGGAGGGCCTCGCCGATCTGGTCGAGGCCGAGACCGCGGCGCAGCGCCGCCAAGCCCTCGGCGTCGCTAGCGGCGCGTTGAGCCGGGAGGCGGAGGCGATTCGGGCCAAGCTGGTCGAGGCGATGGCGATCGTCGAGGCGCAGATCGACTTTTCCGACGTCGAGGACGCCGAAGCGCTGTCGCTGGCCCAGGCCCGCGCCGTCGCCGCCGACGCCGCGGGCCGCCTGCGCGCGGCGCTCGCCGGGGCGGAGGCGGGGGCGCGGCTGCGCGAGGGCTTCAATGTCGTCATCGCCGGCCCGCCCAATGTCGGCAAGTCGACGCTGATGAACGCGCTGGCGCGCCGAGACGTGTCGATCGTTTCGGCGATCGCTGGCACGACGCGCGACCTGGTCGAGGCGCCGCTCGACCTGCGCGGTTTTCCCGTGACGTTGGTCGACACCGCCGGCATCCGCGAATCTGATGATCCTCTCGAGCGCGAGGGTGTGGCGCGGGCGCGCAAGCGCGCCGAGCGCGCCGACCTGACGCTGTGGCTCAGCGACGGAGGGGACGAGGCGCCGTCGCCGCCCGCGAGCGGCAGACCGACGCTCGTCGTGCTGACTAAGGCCGACCTTCGGCCACCGCCGGCGGCCGCCGCGCCCGCGCCCGGCGCCCCGCTGAGCGTTTCGGCGCTCACCGGGGCCGGGATCGACCGGCTGCTTGACGCCGTCGCCGATCTCGCCGAAGAGCGGATGAGCGGACCGGCGCCGGGGCTGATCGCGCGCGAGCGCCAGCGGGCGGCATTCGCCGACGCGCTGGCGGCGTTGGAGCGGGCGCTCGACCCCAGCGCGCTAGAGCTGGAGCTGGTGGCGGAGGACCTGCGGCTGGCGGCGCGGGCGATGGAGCGGGTGGTCGGGCGCATCGACGTCGAGGATGTGCTCGGCGACATATTTTCGCGGCTTTGCGTCGGCAAGTGAGAACTGTTTCACGTGAAACAGCCAGGACGGCGGGAATGAGCGATTACGACGTCATCGTCATCGGCGGCGGCCACGCCGGCGCGGAGGCCGCGGCCGCCGCCGCGCGCTTCGGCGCGCGCGCCGCGCTTGTCACCCACCGCCGCGACCGCATCGGCGAGATGTCCTGCAATCCCGCCATCGGCGGCCTCGGCAAGGGCCACCTGGTGCGCGAGATCGACGCGCTCGACGGCCTGATGGGCCGCGCCGCCGACGCCGCCGGCATCCATTTCCGCGTCCTCAACCGCCGCAAGGGCCCCGCGGTCCAAGGCCCCCGCGCGCAGGCCGACCGCAAGCTCTACCGCCGCGCCATGCAGACCTTGCTCGCCGACACCGCGGGCCTGACCATCGTCGAAGGCGAGGCGAGCGGCCTGACGCTCGATCGCGGGGCCGTCGCCGCCGTCTCCCTCGCCGACGGCCACGCGCTTTCCTGCCGCGCCGTCGTCGTCGCCACCGGCACCTTCTTGCGCGGCGTCATTCACCTCGGCGAGCAGCGCGCCGCCGCCGGCCGGGTCGGCGAGCCGCCCTCCGTCGAGCTCGCGCGCGCGCTCGACGCCGCCGGCTTCGCCCTCGGGCGCCTGAAGACCGGCACCCCGCCCCGCCTCGACGGCGCGACCATCGACTGGTCGGCGCTCGAAGTTCAGCGCGGCGACGATCCGCCCGAGCCCTTCTCGGCGATGACCGACGCGATCACGCTGCCGCAGCTCCCTTGCCATATCACCCGCACCACCGCCGCCGGCCACGCCATCGTGCGCGCCAACGCCCACCGCACCGCCGTCTATTCCGGCGCGATCTCTGGCCGCGGCCCGCGCTATTGCCCCTCGATCGAGGACAAGGTGATCCGCTTCGCCGACCGCGACAGTCACCAGATCTTTCTCGAGCCCGAAGGCCTCGACGATCCGACCGTCTATCCCAACGGCATCTCGACCTCGCTGCCCGCGGACGTGCAGGCGGCGCTGGTGGCGACCATTCCCGGCCTCGAGCGCGCGCGCGTCGTGCGCCCCGGCTACGCCATCGAGTACGACTACGTCGATCCCCGCGAGCTCGACGCCAGCCTGGCGGCGCGACGCGTCCCCGGCCTCTATCTCGCCGGCCAGATCAACGGCACCACCGGCTATGAGGAAGCGGCGGCGCAAGGGCTCGTCGCCGGCCTCAACGCCGCGCGCTTCGCCGCCGGCGCCGCTCCCGCCGCGTTCGACCGCGCCGAAAGCTATCTCGGCGTGATGATCGACGACCTCGTCACCCGCGGCGTCACCGAGCCCTACCGCATCTTCACCTCACGCGCCGAGTACCGCCTGTCGTTGCGGGCCGACAACGCCGACGAACGCCTGACCGACAAGGGCGTCGCCCTCGGCTGCGTCGGCGCCCCGCGCGCCGCGCGCTATCGCCACATCAAAGCGCGCCTCGACGCGGCGCGCGCGCTTCTCCGCTCGGCCGTCGCCTCGCCGGCGACGCTCGCCGCCGCCGGCGTCGCGGTCAACCATGACGGCGCGCGCCGCACCGCCTTCGAGCTCGCTGCGCAGCCGGAGCTGAACCTCCCGACGCTCGCCCGCGTCTGGCCCGAGCTCGCCGCGATCGAGCCCGCGCTTGCGCGCCGGATCGAGGCCGACGCGAAGTACGCCGTCTATCTCGACCGCCAGGAGGAGGACGTCGCGCGCTATCGTCGCAGCGAGGCGCTGCCGATTCCCGCCGATCTCGACTACGCGGCGCTCTCCGGCCTCTCCAACGAGTTGAAGGCGAAGTTCCTCGCCGCACGTCCTTCGAATCTTGGCCAAGCAGGCCGCATCGAGGGCGCGACGCCCGCGGCGCTGGCGCTGATCGCCGCCCACGCGCGCCGCCGGGCCCGCGCCGCCAGCATCGATGCGTAACGCCCGCGCTCGCCGCCGGCCCCTCTCCCGCAAGCGCGAGAGCAGCGCCGCCCCCCTTTTCTCGCTTGCCGGACAACGCACACCCACGAACCCCGACTGGGTCGACCCCGCTTCGCACCTCGCCTGTTTCACGTGAAACATGCTCTCCCCCGCCGCCGACCGCGCTCGCGCGCTTTCGCTCGTCCCCGTCCCGCCCGAAACGGAAGCGCGGCTCGCGCGCTTCGTTGACTTGCTCGACCGCTGGCGCTCGGTCACCAACCTCATTTCTGAGGCCAGCTTCGCCGAAGTGTGGACCCGCCACGTCGCCGACAGCGCCCAGCTGCTCGCGCTCGCGCCGGAGGCGCGCCGCTGGCTCGACCTCGGCTCCGGCGCCGGCTTTCCCGGCCTCGTTCTCGCCATCCAACTCGCCGATCAGCCCGGCGCGCGCGTCCACTGCGTCGAGAGCGACCGGCGCAAATGCGCCTTCCTGCGCGAGGCCGCGCGCGCCACCGGCGCGCCCGCCGCAATTCACCCCTTTCGCGTCGAAGCGCTCGACCCGGATTCGCTTGGCCCTGTGGACGCCGTCGTCGCGCGCGCCTTCGCCCCCTTGCCGTCAATCCTCGAATTCGCCACAGTGTGGATCGGACGCGGCGCGATCGGCGTCTTTCCGCGCGGACGCTCCGCGGACGCCCAACTCGAAGCCCTTCCGCCCCCGCCCGACCTCGCGATCGAGGCCGTCGCCAGCAAAATCGACCCCGAAGCCGCGATTCTGCGGGTTCGCGCCGTCCCAAAGGCCCGCCCATGACCGACTCCGCCGCCCAACTGCCGCCGCCCCGCATTCTGGTGGTCGCCAACCAAAAGGGCGGCGTCGGCAAGACCACCACCGCCATCAATCTCGGCACCGCCCTCGCCGCCATCGGCGAACGCGTGTTGATCATCGACCTCGATCCCCAGGGCAACGCCTCGACCGGCCTCGGCGTCGACCGGAAATCGCGCGCCTCCTCGACTTACGACGCCCTGATCGGCGAGCGCGCCCTCGCCGAGATCATCACCCCCACCTCCGTGCCGCGCCTGTTCCTCGCGCCTTCCACCATGGACCTGCTCGGCGTCGAGCTGGAGATCGCCGGCGACGCCGACCGCTCCCACAAGCTAAAGAACGCCATCGCTACGTATTTTTCCCGCGCCGATCGCGCCGACGCCGTCACCTATGTTCTCATCGACTGCCCGCCCTCGCTTAACCTATTGACAATCAACGCGCTTGCCGCCGGCGACGCCGTCCTCGTGCCGCTCCAGTGCGAGTTCTTCGCCCTCGAGGGCCTGTCGCAATTGCTGAAGACGGTCGACCAGGTGCGCCGCTCGCTCAACCCCAATCTCGCCATCCATGGCGTCGTGCTGACGATGTACGACCCGCGCAACTCCTTCGCTGGCCAAGTGGTCGCCGACGTGCGCGCCTTCATGGGCGACAAGGTCTACGACACCGTCATCCCCCGCAACGTGCGCGTTTCCGAGGCGCCCTCCCACGGCAAGCCGGTGTTGCTCTACGACCTCAAGTGCTCGGGCAGCCAAGCCTATCTGAAGCTCGCCTCCGAGGTCATCCAACGCGAAGGCCGCTGGCGCGCCGCTTGACGCCCGCCTTCGATCATCAGGAGCGTTTCATGGCAGAACAGGCCGCCCGTCACGCCGAACATCGACCGCGACTCGGCCGCGGCCTCGCGGCGCTGCTCGGCGAAGCCGCGCAAGAACCCCCCGCCGCCGGCCGCGCCGGCCCGCGCAAAGCGCCCGTCGCCTTCCTCCACTCCAATCCCCGCAATCCGCGCAAGGACTTCAACGACGTCGAGCTCGACGAGCTCGCCGCCTCGATCCGCGAGCGCGGCGTCATCCAGCCGGTGCTGGTGCGCCCGACCGCCAATTCCGCCGATTCGTTCGAGATCATCGCCGGCGAGCGCCGGTGGCGCGCCGCCCAGCGCGCCGGCCTGCACGACATCCCGATCCTGGTCGTCGACGCGGGCGACCGCGAGGCGCTCGAGATCGCCATCGTCGAAAACGTCCAGCGCGCCGACCTCAACGCCCTCGAAGAAGCCGCCGGCTACGCCCAGCTCGCCGCCGACTACGGCTACGCCCACGCCGACATCGCCCGCATCGTCGGCAAGAGCCGCAGCCACGTCGCCAACACGCTGCGCCTCACCCAATTGCCCGAGCATACCCGCGAGCTGCTCAGCTCCGGCAAGATCACCGCCGGCCACGCCCGCGCGCTGCTCGCGGTGCCCGACCCCGACGCCGTCGCGGACCGCATCGTCGACCGCGGCCTGACCGTGCGCGACGTCGAGCGCCTCGGCGAGCGCGCCGGCCTTCCCCGCCGCGCCGCCAAGCCGCGCAAGCCGATCGACCCCGACACCCGCGCGCTGGAGGAGAACCTCAGCCTCGCGCTCGGAACCAAGGTGACGATCCGCCACTCCGGCGGCCTCGGCGAGATGCGCCTCGCCTTCCACGACTTCGACCAGCTCGAAGACTTCTGCCGCCGCCTGCGCCAGACCGGGCGGTAGACCCTTCGCCGCCGCTCTTACCCGCCCGCGCGCCGTTCCGACGCCAACGACCACAGCGCGCGCGTCGCCAGCGCCGCGCCGAGCCGCGGCTCGCGCCGAGCCCGCCCCGCCAGCGCCGCCGCCGCGGCCAGCCTCCTGCCGAGCGCCGCCGCTGACCAGCGCGCCGCCTCCTTGGCGAGCGCCGCCCGCGCCGCCGGCGGCATCCGCGTCCCCAGGCCCTGCAGCGCCTCCTCGAAGCTCCGCCCGCGCTCCATCTCAACCCGCAGCCGATGCAGCAACATCACCCGCGCCGCCAGGCGCGTCGCCAGCGGCCCCGCCTCGCCGCCGTCGGCGAAATACCGCCCCGCGCCCGCCTCCAGCGCCGCCATGTCGCCAAGCAACGCCGCGTCGATCAGCGCATCGAGCCCCGACGGCGCCGCGTCGGCGACGATCGCCTCGACGTCGGCCGCCTCGATCCGCCCCTTGCCGCGCGCGTAGACCATCAGCTTCGCCAGCTCGCCGCGGGTCGTCCCGCGGTCCGAACCAAGCAACGCGACCAGCGCCTCCCGCGCCTCCGGCGCCACCGTCAGCCCCGCCGCGAGCGCCTCCGCGTCGATCACCCGGCCGAGATCGCCGCGGTCGTCGGAATAGCATTCGATCGAGGCCGCCGCCGCGCCGTTCTCGAACGCCGCGCGCAGCGGCGCGCCGCGCTTCAGCGACCCCGCCTCGACGATTACCACGCAATCTTGCGGCGGCCGCCCGAACAGCGGCTCGATCGCCGGCAGCGGATCGCGCGCCTGCGCCTCGATCCACACCGCGCGCTCCCCGCCGAACATCGAAATCGCGTAAACCTCGTCGGCGAGCGCGCCCGGGTCGCGCGCCACCGCGTCGCCCTCCATCCGCACCAACCGCAGCGGATCGCGTTCCTCGCCGAGCGTCGCCGCGACCAGCGCCTTCGCCCGCTCGCGCACCAGCCCCTCGTCGCTCCCGTGCACAAGGAAGAAGCGCGTCTCGCGCGGCGGCCGTTTGACGAAGGCGTCGGCCGTCCTGTTGCTGATCGTCGTCACCGAACTCGCCCGCTCCGTCGATCGCCTCGCCGCCGGCCCGCCGCGGCCCGCGCCGCGCCCGCCCTCGCCCCTCATGCTTTTCTATCGGCGCGAAATCGTTTAGCAAGCGGGTTGTCCGGAGCGGCGCCGAGTCGTTCCTCTTTTTTCAATCCTTCTTGACAGCGAAGCGACGAGCATCGATGGCGACCTATAAGCTCCTTCTTCTTCCTGGCGACGGCATCGGCCCGGAGGTCACCGCCGAAGTCGAGAAAGTGATCGCCTGTTTCTCGCGCCTCGGCCTGGCGCATTTCGAAATCGAGAAGGGCCTGGTCGGCGGCTCCGCCTACGACGCCCACGGCGCGGCGATCAGCGACGCCGACATCGCGCTCGCTCACGCCGCCGACGCCGTGTTGCTCGCCGCGGTCGGCGGCCCGAAATGGGCCAACGTCCCTTACGACGTCCGGCCGGAGGCCGGCCTCCTGCGCCTGCGCAAGGACCTCGGCCTCTACGCCAACCTGCGGCCGGCGATCTGCTATCCCGCCCTCGCCGACGCTTCCTCGCTGAAGCGCGACGTCGTCGACGGCCTCGACATCATGATCGTGCGCGAGCTTACCGGCGGCGTCTACTTCGGCGAGCCGAAGGAGATCATCGACCTCGGCAACGGCCAGAAGCGCGCCGTCGACACGCAGGTCTACGACACTTACGAGATCGAGCGGATCGGCCGGGTCGCCTTCGACCTCGCGCGCAAGCGCGCCAACAAGGTGACGTCGTCGGAGAAGCACAACGTGATGAAGTCTGGCGCCCTGTGGCGCGACACCATCATCGCCCTGCACGCCCGCGAGTTCTCCGACGTCGCGCTCAACCATCAGCTCGCCGACGCCCTCGGCATGCAGCTCGTGCGCTGGCCGAAGCAGTTCGACGTCATCGTCACCGACAATCTGTTCGGCGACGTCCTCTCCGACGTCGCGGCGATGCTCACCGGCTCGCTCGGCATGTTGCCGTCCGCTTCGCTCGGCGACTTCGATCCCAAGACCGGCAAGCGCAAGGCGCTCTACGAGCCCGTGCACGGCAGCGCGCCGGACATCGCCGGCAAGAACCTCGCCAACCCGATCGCGATGATCGCCTCGTTCGGCATGGCGCTACGCTATTCGTTTGGCCTCGCCGTCGCCGCCGACCGGCTCGAGGCCGCCATCTCGCGCGTCCTCGACAAAGGGCTGCGCACGCCCGACATCCGCACGCCCGGCTGCCGCATCGTCTCCACGCGCGACATGGGCGACGCGATCGTCGCCGAGATCGAGCGTCCTTCCGCCTGAGGGCGGCGCGCCTTCAGCTCAGCGCCCCGCGACAGGCGCCGCGGCGGCTCGTGGTCTCCTTGACGACGTCGCCGAAACCCGCCTTGCGGCCGGCGCGCGTCAGCGCGACCCGATCCACGAGGCAAGACGCCGAAGCGCCATCCAGCTTCGCGCCCTTCGCCGCGCAAGCGAACCCGCGTAGCCCGCCGTCGACGCGCCCGAGCAACCGAAAGCCGACGCACGCGCGTCGTTCGCCGCCCGCGTCCAGCGTCGCCTCCGCCCACTCCACCGGCCCCTGGCCGCTCGCCGCGATCGCCGAGCCGCCCCAGCGCTCGACCGCCGCGCCCGCCGCCGCCGCCTGCTCGGCCACCTCGACGAACAGGCTGCCGGCGATTCCCGCCGCCGGCCGCCGCCACATCTCCACTCGCACGGCCGCCGCCGCGCCCGCCAGCGCGCCGACGCTCACGGCGTCGCGGCGCCCGCCGCTCTTGCGTTCGACCCACGCCTCGTAGCGCGGCCGCAGGGCGCCTTCGCCGTCGACCTCGAACGCCGGCGCCAAAGAGGAATTGAGGATTTCGCTTTCCACGGGCGGCGATGCGGCCGCTTCGCTCGGCGGCGCGCCTGGCGGCGCCGACGCGAGCGCGGCGGCGCCGACCACGCCCGCCGCCGCGACCAGGCCGAACGCCGCCCGCGCAAGCCAGCCTCGCGCTGGCCGCCGCGGGCGGCTTGCGCCTTCCGCCCACCAACGATCGGCCGGCGCCAGGCAGATCCGGGTCGCGTCGCCGTCCACCTTCGTTTCCCACGTTCGACCGGGGTTCTCGCTTCCGCGACGCTATCGCCCCGCCGCGACCAAAGCGTTACCCGCCCGCGCAAACTTCACAAAACGCTCAACGCCTTGTTAACGCGCCGCCCTCGACGCCGCCCGCAACCCGCTCTCTCTCCCTCTCTCTCTCTTCACCGTGATGCGCGATTTCTCCCGACCGCGTTGACGCCCTAAGCGCGCTTACCCCTCGATCTCCTCGCGCAGAATCTCGAGCGCCAGCCAGTCGTCCTCCGCCGCCTCCAGTTCCGCGCGCCTCGCGCCATAGGCCTTGGTCGCCCGGTCAAACGCCGCGGGATCGCGCGCGTGCAGATCGGCGTCGCCGAGCGCGATCTCCAGCGCGGCGATTTCGCCGCGCAGCGCCTCGATCTTGCCCGGCAGCGCTTCGAGCGCGCGCCTCTCATGGAACGACAGCTTGCGCTTCGCCGCGCGCGGGGTGGGCTCGCGCGCCGGCGTTTTCTCGGCCTTCGCCGCCGCCGCAAGCGGCGCCCCGACGACGCCGTAGCCCCGCTGCGCGACCATGTCGGAATAGCCCCCCGCGTATTCGCGCCACCGCCCGCCGCCTTCGCAGACGATCACCGACGTCGCCACGCGATCGAGAAAATCGCGGTCGTGGCTGACCAGCAGGATGGTGCCCGGATAATCTCCGAGCAGCTCCTGCAACAAGTCCAGCGTCTCGACGTCGAGGTCGTTGGTCGGCTCGTCGAGCGCCATCAGGTTCGACGGCTGGGCGAGCGCGCGCGCCACCATCAGCCGCCCGCGCTCGCCGCCCGACAGCTTGCCGATCGGCGTGCGCGCCTGCTCCGGCGCGAACAGGAAGTCCTTCATGTAGCCGACCACGTGCTTGCGCTCGCCGGCGACCGCGACGTATTCGCTGCCGCCGCCGGTCAACGCGTCGCTAAGCGTCGTCGTCGGCTCCAGCGCCGCGCGGCGCTGGTCGAGGCTCGCCATGACGACGTTGGCGCCGAGCCGCACCTCGCCGGCGTCCGGCGCGAGCGCGCCGATCAGCAGGTTGACCAGCGTCGTCTTGCCCGTTCCGTTGGCGCCGACCACGCCGACGCGGTCGCCGCGCATTACTCTCAGCGAGAAATCCTTCACGATCGGCCGGCCGTCGTACGATTTCGACGCGCGCTCGGCTTCGACCACCAGCGCGCCGGAAGTCTTCGCGTCTTGCACCACCATCGTCGCCGCGCCTTCGACCCGCCGCCGCTCCCGCCGCTCCCGCCGCAGCGCCTCCAGCTCGCCGAGCCGGCGCATGTTGCGTTTGCGCCGCGCGGTGACGCCGTAGCGCACCCAGTGCTCTTCCTCGACGATGCGCCGATCGAGCTTGTGGCGCGCGAGCTCCTCTTCCTCCAACAGCGCGTCGCGCCAAGCCTCGAACGCCGCGAACCCCTGGTCGAGCCGCCGCGTCCGGCCGCGATCGAGCCACACCGTGGCGCGCGTGATGTCGGCCAGCAGCCGCCGGTCGTGGCTGACGATGACCGCCGCGGCGCGCGATTCCGCCAGCGCCTTCTCCAGCCATTCGATGGCGACGATGTCGAGGTGGTTGGTCGGCTCGTCGAGCAGCAGGATGTCCGGGTCGGCCGCCAGCGCCCGCGCGATCGCCGCGCGCCGCGCTTCGCCCCCTGACAGAACCGCCGGCTTCGCCATGGGGTCGACCCCGAGGTCCGCCATCAGCGCGCGGGCGCGATAGGGGTCCTCGCCCGGCTTGAGGCCGCCGAGGATGAAATCCAGCGTCGTCGCGTAGCCCGAAAGGTCCGGCTCCTGCGGCAGATAGCTAAGCCGCGCGTCAGGCTGGACGAACCGGCTTCCCGCGTCGACCGCGCATTCCCCCGCCGCGACGCGCAACAGCGTCGATTTCCCCGAGCCGTTGCGGCCGACCAGCGCGATGCGCTCGCCCGGCGAAACCGTCAGCTCCGCCCCGTCCAGCAGCGGCGCGCCGCCGAGCGTCAGTCGGATGTCTCGCAATTGCAATCGAGGCGGCATATGGAGCACACTGGACGGGCGGGGGCGCGTCGAACGCATAGTGCGCCGCGCAACAAAGGGAAAGCGCCATGGCCCATAGGGATCTTTCCGGCATATTTTCTCGTCTCGCCGATCGCCGCGGCGCAGTTCTCGGGCGCGCTGTCGCCGACGAGTTCGCCGACGATCCCCAGCGCTTCGCGCGATTCCATGTCGCCCTCGACGACCTTTTGTTCGACTATTCGAAGCAGCGGCTCGACCGGCCGACGCGCGACTTGCTCATCGAGCTCGCCGACGCGGCGGGCGTCGCCGCCAAGCGCGACGCGATGTTTAGCGGCGAGCGCGTCAATCCCACCGAGCGGCGCGCCGCGTTGCACACCGCGCTGCGCAACTTCTCCGGCCAGCCCGTGCTGTTCGACGGCCGCGACGTCATGCCCGACGTCGAGCACGAGCGCGCCAAGACGCTCGCTTTCGCCGCCGACGTGCGCGAGGGCCGCGCCCGCGGCGCGCTCGGCCAGCCGATGACCGCGGTCGTCAACATCGGCATCGGCGGCTCCGACCTTGGCCCCGCCATGGCGACGCGCGCGCTCGCCCCCTACGCGCAACCCTCCATTCGCTCGTTCTTCGTCTCCAACGTCGACGGCGCCGACATCGCCGACACCTTGCGCGGCCTCGACCCTGCGCGCACCCTGTTCATCGTCTCCTCCAAGACCTTCACCACCCAGGAGACGATGACCAACGCGCGCAGCGCGCGCGCCTGGATCGTCGCCGCGCTCGGCGAAGGCGCGGTCGCCGACCATTTC
>CAZKHF010000023.1:0-19549 GCA_964552445.1 uncultured Bradyrhizobium sp.
CCTCGCCGAGCAGGCGGACGAGCTCGCCGCGGCGCGGCGCCGGGACGCTGCGCCACTTGAGGAACGCCGCATGGGCGCGACCGATCGCTTCGCCCGCCTCCGCGCGGGTCGTTTGGCGAAGCGCGGCGATCGGCAGGCCGTCGATCGCCGAACGAACGACGAGGCCGCCGCCCTCAAGGCGCGCGGGGTCGACGCCGAACGAAGCGAGGATCTTGCGCGCCTCGACGGCGATACGGGAGGAGGGGGAAGAGTCGGTCATGAGGGGAGCTCCCGACGGGTTGGGAAGAGCGCGCGCGACTCTAAGGCGTTTTCCGGTCGAGTCGATTGGCCGCCGTCACCGCGCGCGCGACGAAACATCGCGGGGAGCGAGACGCGCCCGCGAGTCGCTTCGTCGCTCCGCTCTCTGCAATGACGGCTCCATGGCGAGGGCGACCCCGCGCTAGAGGCGCGCGTCGACGATATGGGCGACCTGCGCGCCCACTTCGTAGAAGGGTTCCTCGGCGCGGCGCAGGCGCGCTGGCTTGGCCTCGCTGACCGGCAGCGGCAGGTCGGCTTCGCCGATCGCGCCGGTCGCCAGCCGCGCCAGACAGCGGCCGAACACGGTGCCCGGCGCGATGCCGCGGCCGTTGTAGCCGCTGATCGACACGACGTTGCGCGCGAAGCGATGGAAGCGCGGCAGGGCGTCGGTCGTCATGCCGATCATGCCGTACCACTCCGATTCGAAGTCGACGCCGGCGAACTGCGGGAACAGCTTGGCGAGCGCGCGGCGCGCCCAGGCGTGGTGGATCGGCAGGCCGGTCCCGCGCAACGCGCCGACGCTGCCGAACACCAGCCGGCCGGCGCGATCGAAGCGGAACGAGCTCAAGACCTGGCGCGTGTCCCAGCAGCCCTGGCGCTCGGGCAGGATGGTCCGCTGCGCCTCCTTGTCGAGCGGCGCGGTGGCGAAGTTGAAGTAGGGCAGGTGGGTCAGCTCGGTCCGCAGCTCCGCCCACGGCGCGACGGTGTAGGCGTTGGTGGCGACGATCACCCACTTCGCTCGCGCCGCGCCCTGCGGCGTGCGTACGATCCAACGCTCGCCGTCGTCCTCGCAGCCGATCGCCGGACTGGGGGTGAAGACGCGCGCGCCGGCGGCGATCGCCGCACGGGCGAGGCCGCGCGCATAGGCGAGCGGCTGGATGGTTCCGGCGCGTTGGTCGAGCAGCGCTCCGGCGTAAGCCTTCGCGCCGATCTTGGCCGCCGCCTCGCCGGCGTCGAGCAGGCGCACCGGCGCGCCGCGCGCGCGCCATTGGCGCTCGCGCTCCTTGAGCTCGGCCAGTCCCGCGCGGCCGACCGCGCAATGCAGCGTGCCCTTAGGTTCGGCTTGGCAATCGATCGCGTGCTTGGCGACCAGCTCGAACACGACGCGCGGCGCGTCGCCGAGCAGGGCCAGCAGGGCGTTCCCATGCTTCTCGCCTAGGACGCCCGGCAACTCGTCGGGCGCCACCCACATGCCGGCGTTGACCAGACCGACGTTGCGGCCGGAGCCGCCGAAGCCGACCTCGTCGGCCTCGAGCACGGCGACGGAAGCTCCCGCCTCGGCGGCGTGCAGCGCGGTCGACAGGCCGGTGAAGCCGCCGCCGATCGCTACGACGTCGACCTCGATCTCGCCGACGAGCGGCGAAGCCGGCGGCGCCGGCGGCGCGCTCGCTTCCCACAAGCCGTGGGTGCGCGGGTCGCCCTTCATCGCTCGGCCTCCCAACGACGGTCGTCCGGCCTGCGACTCGGTGCGACGACCGTGACGCTAAAATCGGCGCTCTCGACCATCCTCGTTTCCCCGCGGTCATAATGAATACGAATGCCGCCTGACGAGCGGACGCCGCGTAAGCTGCATTTTCCCTGCCATCGAATTGGTCTTGCAAACGATATTGTCTTCTGACATCATTTTGATATGGAATGACCTATCCAAAAAACCAACCGCGCCGGGCGGCGGCCCGGCGATGGCGCGAGACGCGACGCGATGGCCCTGGCGCGGCGATTTCTCCCCTCGATGACCTACCTGCGCGCTTTCGAGGCGGCGGCGCGGCGCGAGAGCTTCACCGCCGCGGCCAAAGAGCTGAGCCTGACGCAGAGCGCCGTCAGCCGGCAGGTCCGCCTGTTGGAGGAGACGCTCGGCTCGCCTCTGTTCCTGCGCGAGCGTCAGACGGTGAAGCTCACCGTCGCCGGCCGCGCCTACGCCGCCGAGGTGCGCGCCGCGCTGCAACGCATCGCCGCGGCGACGCTCGGATTTCGCGCCAATCCCGACGGCGGCGCCCTTAATCTCGCCATCCTGCCTACTTTCGGCGCACGCTGGCTCGCGCCGCGCCTGCCGGCGTTCATCGCCGAGAACCCAGGCGTCACGCTCAACCTCGCGACTCGGTTTGGCCCGTTCGACTTCGCGCTCGATCCGCTCGACGCGGCGATCCATTTCGGCGAGCCGGAATGGCCGGGCGCCGAGCTTGAATTGCTGATGGGCGAATCGGTCGTCCCCGCCTGCAGCCGCGAGACGCGCGAGAGGTTCGGCTTCGCCGCGCCGGCCGACCTGCTCGCCGCGCCGCTGCTGCATCTCGTCTCCCGTCCCGACGCCTGGGAACGCTGGTTCGAGGCCCAGCACGTCGCCCACGGAGGCTTGCGCGGCATGTTGTTCGACCAGTTCGCCACCGCCGCGCAGGCGGCGATCTCGGGCTTGGGGGTCGCGCTGCTGCCAAAATTCCTCATCGAAGAGGAGCTCGCGCGCGGGCAATTGGTCGAGGCGGTCGAGGCGCCGACCGAGAGCGCGGGCCGCTATTATCTGGTCTGGCCCGCCAACCGCGCGGAGCATCCGCCGCTGCAGGCTTTCCGCCGCTGGATCAAGCGCGCCGCGGCGGACGCCGGCGCGCCGCCGGCGGCCTGAGCCGCCGCAAGGGTTGCGCGAAGCCGGCGGCGATACGATCTTGCTTGTCGGCCAGGCGCGACCAAGGCGAAGGCCGACCCCGAGGAGAAAGTCGATGACGGAATCGCCGAAAGCCGATCTGGGCGTCGTCGGGTTGGCGGTGATGGGCGCCAATCTGGCGCGCAACGCCGCGCGCCGCGGCTTCGGGGTCGCGCTTTACAATCGCAGCCGCGAGCGCGCCGACGCGCTCGTGCGCGACCACGGCGGCGAAGGCCGCTTCACGGCGACGAAAAGCCTCGCCGAATTCGTCTCCGCGCTGTCGCAGCCGCGCGTCGCCATTGTCATGGTCAAGGCGGGCCAGCCGGTCGACGACATCATCGACGCGCTGGCGCCGCTGCTCGATCCCGGCGACATCGTCGTCGACGCCGGCAATTCCTTGTTCTCCGACACCGCGCGGCGCGCCAAGGCTTGCGAAGCGCGCGGCGTTCGCTTCGTCGGCATGGGCGTGTCGGGCGGCGAGGAGGGGGCGCTCGAGGGACCGAGCATGATGCCGGGCGGCGACCGCGCCGCCTACGAGCGCATCGCGCCCTTCCTCAATCGCATGGCGGCGCAAGCGTTCGGGCGCCCTTGCGCGGCCTATATCGGCCCCGACGGCGCCGGCCACTACGTCAAGATGGTGCACAACGGCATCGAATACGCCGACATGCAGCTCATCGCCGAGGCCTACGACATCCTCAAGTCGGTCCACGGCCTATCGGCCGAGGCGATCGGCGAGGCGTTCGCCGGCTGGCGGGCGGGGCCGCTCGATTCCTATCTGATCGAAATCACCGCGACCGTGCTCGCCAAGCGCGACGCCAGCGGCGCGGCGCTGGTCGACCGCATCCTCGACGAGGCCGAACAGAAGGGCACCGGGCGATGGACCGCCGAGTCGGCGCTCGAGCTCGGCGCGCCGATCACCGCCATCACCGAGGCGGTCTATGCGCGCGCGCTGTCCAGCCGGCGCGCGCTGCGCGAGGCCGCGGAGCTGAAGTTCTCGCGCCCGCCGAAGCCCCCCGTCGCCGCCTCGGCCGCCGACCTCGCGGCGATCGGCGAAGCGCTTTACGCCGCCAAGATCGTCGCCTACGCGCAAGGCTTCGAGCAGATGAGTCTGGCGGGCGCGCAATTCGGCTGGCCTCTCGACCTCGGCGAGATCGCCGCGATCTGGCGCGGCGGCTGCATCATTCGCGCGCGCCTGCTCGATCGAATCATGGAGGCCTACCGAGCCGAGCCGAAGCTCGCCAATCTATTGCTCGCCGATTCGTTCGCCGACGCGGTTCGCGGCGCGGAGGGCGCGTGGCGTCGCGTCGTCGCCGTCGCCGTCGCCGCCGGCGTCGCGACGCCGGCGTTCTCCTCGACGCTCGCCTATTTCGACGGTCTCACGCGCGCCCGCGGGCCGGCGAACCTGCTGCAGGGCCTGCGCGACTATTTCGGCGCGCATACTTACCGGCGGCTCGACCAGCCGGGCGTCTTCCACACGCTCTGGAGCGGGGACGGCGGCGAGGTCCGCGTCGGCTGAACGGCAAGACGCGGGGCGTTCGCGACGGGTTTTCGCGCCGCGCCGCGAAATTTCGCCGCAGTTTTGTGAAAAACGGTCCGCCGGGCCGCAGGCCGGCTGCGGCCGGCGCCGCCGCGCGCGCGTCCAAAATCGCTGACGAATCAACAGGAAGAGAGGTTCGCAACCACCCGCCGCGCTCGGGCGCGGCGCGCCTTTCCGCACGGCCCAGGGGGCGCTTCGGACAGGGCGAAGAATCTGAACATCGTTATTGACGCGAAGTCAAACGTACAGTATGGTCGGCCTCAATCGCGAGCCGAGGAGCCGCGCAGCACACAGCGCCCTGGCGGCGCGCCACGGAACTCAAGCGCCCTTGTGAGGCGCGCAACTCATGGGAGAAGGTCATGGCGTCAATACATCGGGTTGGGTTCGCCGCCGCGATGGACGCAAAGGCCAAGTCGCAGGGCGAGCTTGTCATCGGTCTGGCGGGCGCCGGCCAGATGGGCGTCGATATGATCGTCAACATTGCGCTGATGCAGGGCGTCAAGCTCGGCGCCGTTTCTGAAATCCGCGCCCAGGCCGCGCGCGACGCGGTGCTTTTGTCGGGCCGCGACGCGGGCGACATCGTCGACGCCGCCAAGGCGGCCGACATCGATCGGGCGATCGAGCGCGGCAAGGTGGCGCTGACCGACGACTACGTCGCGCTGTGCGCGGCGGGCCGCATCGATGTGATCATCGACGCCACCGGCAATCCCAACATCGGCACCCTCATCGCTCTCGAGGCGATGAAGAACGGCAAGCACATCGTCATGCTCAACGTCGAGGCCGACATCACCATCGGCCGCTTCCTCAAGGCGGAGGCGAAGAAGGCGGGGGTGGTCTTCACCGGCGCGGCGGGCGACGAGCCGGCCGCCACGGTCGAGCTGGTCGGCTTCGCCCAGTCGATCGGCTTCGAGGTCGTCGCCGCGGGCAAGGGCAAGAACAACCCGCTGCAGTTCGACGCGACGCCCGACCAGTTCGAGGAAGAAGCGCGCAAGCGCGACATGAACCCGCGCATGCTGGTCGAGTTCGTCGACGGCTCCAAGACGATGATCGAGATGACCGCGGTGGCCAACGCCACCGGGCTCAGGCCCGACATCCCCGGCATGCACGGCCCCAAGGCGACGCGCGAGGAGCTTGCGCAGGTGCTGTGCACCAAGGCCGACGGCGGCGTGCTCGAGCATTCGGGCGTCGTCGACTATTCGATCGGCAAGGGCGTCGCCCCCGGCGTGTTCTGCGTCGTCAAGCCGCGCCATCCGCGCGTGCTCGAGCGCATGATCGATTTGAAGGTCGGCCCCGGTCCGTGCTTCGCGCTGGTTCGGCCCTATCACCTCACCAGCCTTGAAGTTCCCCTCTCCGCCGTGCGCGCGGGCCTCAACCGCGTCGCCGACATGGAGCCGCTCGACGAGCCGGTCGGCGAATGCGTCGCCCTCGCCAAGCGCGACCTCAAACCCTCGCAGACGCTGGGTAAGATTGGCGAATACGACTACCGCGGCTTCGCCATGACCTGGGCGGACGCGCGCGACGCCGGGGCGTTACCGCTCGGCCTCGCCGAACGCGCGCGTCCGCTCCGGCCTATCAAGGCTGGCGAGTTCCTCACCTACGAGAACTGCGCGCCTGATGAATCGCTGATCGTCACCCAGATCCGCCGCCGGCTCGATCAGGCCGACGCCCAATTCGCGCGCGCCTGAGGCGACGCAAGTAAACCGCGGCGCGGCGGCGCGCCCAAAAGACGAGATCGCCGCGCCTTGTTCGAGGTTTGCCCGATGGATGAAATCGTCATTCCCGTTTCCACCGCCGTCGCGGCCAATCGGCCGCCGGTCTACGATCGCCTCAGCGTCGCTGAGGTTCACGAAGCGTTGCGCAAGATGATGCTCATCCGCCGCTTCGAAGAGAGCGCGGAGGACGCTTATGTGCGCGGCCTCAGCTACGGCACCATGCACCTGTCGATCGGCGAGGAGGCCTCGGCGGTCGGCGTCTGCACGCCGCTCACCGACGCCGACCTCATCACCTCGACCCACCGCGGCCACGGCCACTGCATCGCCAAGGGCGCCGACGTGGCGAAGATGTTCGCCGAGTTCCTCGGCAAGGAGACCGGCTATTGCCACGGCCGCGGCGGCTCGATGCACATCGCCGATCCCGGCAAGGGCAATCTCGGCGCCAACGGCGTGGTTGGCGGCGGCCTTCCGATCGCCGTCGGCGCAGCGCTGGCGGTGAAGAAGCGCAAGCTGAACTCGGTGGTCGTCTGCTTCTTCGGCGACGGCGCCAACAACGAGGGCGCGTTCCACGAGTCGTTGAACATTGCGTCGGTCTGGAAGCTGCCGGTGGTGTTCGCCTGCGAGAACAATCTCTACGGCATGTCGACCTCGGTCGAGCGCTCGACCTCGGTCAAGAACATCGCCGACCGCGCCGCCGCCTATTCGATGCCCGGCGTCACCGTCGACGGCAATCATTTCGCCGAGGTCGCCGAGGCTTCGTTCCAGGCGGTCGAGCGGGCGAGGGCCGGCCACGGGCCGAGCCTGATCGAGACCAAGACCTATCGGACGCGCGGCCATTCGCGCTCCGACCGCAACCGCTACCGGACCAAGGAGGAGATCGAGTCGTGGCGCAAGCGCGATCCGATCCTGTACCTCGAAGCCGAGCTCCAGGCGCTCGGTCTCGCCACCCGCGCGGAAATCGAGGCCATTCGCGCCGACGTCGAGAAGACGATCGCCGCTGGCATCGCCTTCGCCGAAGCGAGCCCGACGCCCCAGGCGAAAGATCTGCTGCGCGATGTTTACACAGTTTGAAGGACGGGAAACGATGGGCGCCGCGACGCGCGAATTAAGCTTCGCTCAGGCGATCCAAGAGGCGATGGCGATCGCCATGGACGCCGACGAACGGGTGTTCCTAATGGGCGAGGACATTGGCGTCTACGGGGGCGCCTTTCAGGTAACCGGGGATCTCGTCCATCGCTACGGCGATCAGCGGGTGATGGACACGCCGATCTCCGAGCTCGGCGGGGCGGGCGTCGCGGTCGGCGCGGCGCTCAACGGCATGCGGCCGGTCTACGAGTTCCAGTTCTCCGACTTCTCCATGCTGGCCTCGGAGCAGATCGTCAACCAGGCGGCGAAGCTGCGCTTCATGCTCGGCGGCGCGGTCTCGGTGCCGGTGGTGTTCCGCATGCCTTCGGGCTCGGGCACCGGCGCCGCGGCCCAGCACAGCCAGAGCCTGCAAGCTTGGTTCGCCCATATACCCGGGTTGAAGGTCGTCGAGCCGTCGACGCCGCGCGAGGCGAAGGGCATGCTGCTGGCGGCGATCGCCGATCCCGATCCGGTGATGATCTTCGAGCACAAGCTGCTCTACAAGACCAAGGGCCCAGTTCCCGAAGGTCATTACACCATCGCGCTCGACAAGGCCGAAGTGGCCCGGCCGGGCGTCGATGTGACCATCGCCGCCGCCGGGTTGATGACGGTGCGAACCTTGGAGGCCGCCAAAGCGCTCGCCGAGCGCGGCGTCGACGCCGAGGTGATCAACCTGCGTTCGCTGAGGCCGCTCGACATCGGCGCGGTCGTCGAAAGCGTGAAGAAGACGTCGCGGCTGCTGTGCGTCTACGAAGGGGTCAAGACCTTGGGGATGGGCGCCGAAGTCAGCGCCGCGATCGCGGAGAGCGAGGCGTTCGACTACCTCGACGCGCCGATCGTCCGCCTCGGCGGCGCCGAGGCGCCGATCCCTTACAGTCCGATCCTCGAGAAGGCGGCGTCGCCGCAGGTCGCCGACATCGTTGAAGCCGCCAGCAAGCTCGCCTCCGGAGAGATCTAGCATGGCCGTCGAAGTGATCCTGCCCCGCGTCGACATGGATATGGCCGCGGGAAAGCTCTCGCGTTGGTTCAAGGAGGAGGGCGCCGAAGTCAGTCAAGGCGAGGCGCTGTTCGAGATTGAGACCGACAAGGCCGCGATGGAGGTCGAGGCGCCTGCCTCGGGCGTGCTTCGCGGCGTCAGCGCCAAACCGGGCGACGAGCTGCCGGTGGGCACGGTGATCGGGTGGATCGCCGCCGCCGGCGAGGCCTTCGATCCCGCCGCGGCGCGGAAATCCTCTCCGGCCGCCGCGGCCTCAGCCCCCGCGCCGCAGGCCGAAGCGAGCGCGAGCGCCGCCGCGCTGGCGCGGACGGCCGAGCCGGCGGCGCCCGGCGAAGACGTCCGCGCCACGCCGGCGGCGCGCCGCAAGGCGCGGGAGCTGGGAATCGACATCGCGACGGTGCGCGGCGCCGGCCCGCACGGCCGCATTCAGTCCGAGGACGTCGTCGCCGCAGCGGCGGCTGCCGCCGGCGACGCGCGCGCCGCCGCGCCGACGAAGGCGCCGGTCGCGGCCGCGCCGGCGATCCCCGAGATCGTCGCGCCCGACGTCGCCAAGTTCGGTCCGGTCGAGACGCAGCCGCTGTCGCGCATCCAGCGCATCTCCGGCCCACGCCTGCACGCCTCGTGGGTCGGCGTTCCTCATGTGACGCATTGCGACGAGGCCGACGTCACTGACCTCGACGCCTTCCGCCGCACGCTTGACGTCGCCGCCAAAGCGGACAAGACCGCGCCCTATCGCGTCTCGCTGCTGCCGCTGTTGATGAAGGCGACGGTCGCCGCGCTGAAGGCTCATCCGAGCTTCAACGCCGTGCTCGCGCCCGGCGGCGACGCGCTGGTCCTGCGCCGTTATTGGAATATCGGCGTGGCCGTCGACACTGCCGAGGGGCTGGTGGTGACCGTGGTCAAGGACGTCGACAAGAAAGGCGTGCTCGAGATCGCCCGCGAGCTCGGCGCGCTGTCGGCCAAGGCGCGCGCCGGCAAGCTCACGCCGAGCGACATGCAGGGCGCGGGCTTCACCATCTCCTCGCTCGGCGGCATCGGCGGAACCTCGTTCACGCCGATCGTCAATGCGCCCGAAGTGGCGATCCTCGGCGTCGTGCGGGCGAAGATGACGCCGGTGTGGGACGGCGAGGCGTTCCGGCCGAGGCTGATGCTGCCGCTCTGCCTGTCCTACGACCACCGCGCCAACGACGGCGCGACCGCGGCGCGATTCGTCCGCCTTCTCGCCGAGACCCTCGGCGACATGCGCCGCGCGCTATTGTGAGCGGCGTCGGGCGCGCCTCGCGGCCCGCCCGACCCTCGCCTCAGCGCCGTCCGCCGAGCTCGTCGATGTGGTCGAGCATGTCGGCGGGATCCTGGTAGACCCGGAACGCCGTGGCTTCCTGCAGCTCCCGCGCGCCGTAGCCGCCGGAGAGCAGGCCGACGCCGAGCGCGCGGCAGCGCGCCGCGGCGAGCATGTCCCAAATGCTGTCGCCGACCACCACCGCGCTCTCGATCGGCGCGCCGAGCCGCTCCGCGGCGGCGACGAACAGGTCAGGGTCGGGCTTGGCGTATTTCACCTGATCGCGCGTCACCACCGGCGAGATCGCGGGATTAACGCCGAGCGCGGTGAGGTTGACCGACGCCGTCTCCATGCGGCCGCTGGTGGCGATCGCCCAGCGCAAGCCCGCCTTGTCGAGCCACGCCAGCAGCTCGCGCGCGCCGGGCAGCGGCCGGATGTGGCCGCCCAGGCGCCGGTAGGCCTTGGCGTGGAGCGCCTGCAGCCGCTCGGTGCGCTCGTCCTCGATCTCGCGCCCGACCTCGCGGAACAGTTGGTTGGTGAAAAGGCCGCCGCTCATGCCGATCTTGCGGTGGATGCGCCAGACTGAGAGCTCGATTCCCTCGATGTCGAACGCCTCCTTCCAGGCGAGGACGTGTTGGTAGACGCTGTCGACCAGCGTGCCGTCGAGATCGAAGAGGAAGACCGGATCGGTGCGCATCAGACGCTCTCCTGGCGTGGTTGCGAGGGCGGCCGCGACGCGCCGCCGTGAGGTGCCAGCGCGCCCCGACGCGCCGGCGGTGGGGGGTCAAAGCGCCGCGGGCTTAAGCGCCAGCGGATGGGGAACGGTTCAGCGGGTCTCGACCGCAGGCGACCGCGGCGAGAGGAAGCCGTGGGGGTCGCGCAGCGCCGGCCGGCTGCGGAAATACTCGGGCGCGCTCCAGTTCGGCTCGCGGCCGAGCAGAACGTCGAAGAACGGCACGGCGAGGCCGACGTCCTCGGCGACGTTCTCGCGGAATGATTCCCAGAAGCGCAGCTCGTGAAAATGCGTGCTGAGCACGACGTTGGCGTTGAAATCGACGGCGAGGATGGCGCGCGCCAGGGCGAGGCAGGCGTTGGTGTAGAAAAAGCCCTCCGGCCAGAATTCGCAGATCGCGGCCGCCGGGTCGGCGGGGATGCACTCCGTGATCCTCGCCCTCGGTTTCGCCGTCGCCGGCTCGACGCGCAGCAGTTCGCGCAGCATCAGCCCGGCCGAGAAGACGGCAAAGTCGGCGCGGTCGAGGCGGGCGTCCAGCCGGTCGCGCTCGAAGACATTCGCCCAACTGAGGAACGCCTCGCCGAGTCGCCGGTCGTTGATGGCGAAGGCGCAATTGTAGCGCTTGCCGAACTCGTCCGCCTCCTTCCTGAAATAGTGCTGGAACCAGGTCAGCCGGCGCACGACGTGGCGCAGGTCATGGACCTGTTCGAGCGGCAGATCGGATTCGTCGACCATGGCGGGCTCTCTCGGCGGGCGAGGGCGCGGCCCGCCGCCGGCGAGAATAGCGCGCGGCGCGGGGAAAGTCTGCACTCGGGCGGCGGTCTGGATCGCTAAGTCGATGGACGAAATGATGCAATCGTCGTATTTTTGCAACGTAGTTGAATCGCGAAAAATATGACGCGGGGCGATACCGCCGAGAATTCGCGGGAGGGGGGCGGCCGAAAAAGGGCGCAGTCCTTGGGCGCCGGTCGCGCCGCGACTCGAAGGGTGGGGAAGCGCGAAATGCAAAGCGAAGGGGACGGGGACCTTCACGACAACGCTGGCGAAACGTCTCTCGTCTCGTCGCGAAGGTCGCCGCGGCTGCGCCATCGCGTGGCGTGGATGTATTACGTCGAGGAGATGACGCAGAGCGCGATCGCCGACCGGCTGGGCATCGGCCGCATCACTGTGGGGCGCATGCTCTCGGAAGCGCGCGCGTCGAACGAGGTGCGCATCTCGCTCACCCGCGGCCTGGCCGAGCTGACCCGCGCCGAAATCGAGCTGGAGAAGAAATACGGCGTGCAGGAGGCGATCGTCGCGCCGGTGTCGACGCCGCGCGCCGATCCCGCCGCGGTGATCGCCGCGGCGACGGGGAACTACATCTCCGAGATCCTGCGGCCGAACATGAAGCTCGGTCTCGGCTGGGGCGAAACGCTGTTGCAGACATTGCCTTTCCTGCTCGAGCGCAAGGTGCCAGGCCTCTCCGTCGTCTCGCTGCTCGGCGGCATCAGCCGCGCGCGGCACGTCAATCCGGCCGAATTCGCCTCGCGCTTCGCGCGCATCTTCTTCGCCGACTGCTACCTGCTCGCCGCCCCCGCGGTGGTCGACAGCCCGGAGACCAAGAAGACGCTGGTCGAGCGCTGCGGCCTGTCGGAAGTGTTCGAGTTCGCCAAGACGCTCGACGCGGCGGTGGTCAGCGTCGGCCAGATCGGCGTCGAGTCGACGGCGAGCCGGTACGGCGCGGTGTCGAAGGCCGACAACGCGGCGCTGCGCGATTGCGGCGCGGTCGGCGACATGCTGTTCAACTTCTTCGACATCGAGGGCAAGCTGGTGAACTACCCGCTCAACGAGCGGACGGTGTCGGTGCCGATTGGCACCGTCGCCGCGGCGCCGGTGCGCATCCTGGTCGCCGGCGGCGCCCACAAGCTACGGGCGATGACCGGCGCGTTCAAGCTGTTGAAGCCGACGGTGGTGATCACCGACGAGGTCACCGCCAAAGCGCTTTTGTAAGCCGCGGCGGCGCTTACGACAGGTACGGCAGCACGGCGGCGAATTCGGCCGCGACCGCGGCGACCGGCTCGCGTTCGCGCGCGGCGGCGTTGAGCCGGGAGAATCGCGCGTCGACGCCGGCGTCGGCCGCCGCGACGATCTCGGCCTTGTCCAGCCGCCGCTCCTTCGCCGCCGAAGAGGCGATCGCCGTCGCCAAGCCGATCGCCATCGCGCAATAGAGGTTCGGCGACAGCAAGAGGTGCTTGGGCCGGCGGGATTCGTCAGCGCCGAAGCTGAGCTGCTTGATCGGCCGGCGCTCGGCGAGCGCGAGGGCGATCGCCGCCGAAAGGGCGAGGACGTTGGCCTTGCGCGACGCGGGAGAGGCCGCCTCGTCCGCCTCGACCACCGAGGCGATGAGGCCGCGCCGCCGCCGCACGTCGCTCCAGGCGGCGTCGATCGCCAGCTCCTGGATGAGGCAGGCCTCGGCGCCGAACCCGCGCAACAGGGCGCGCAACGCCGCGTAGACGACGACGCTGAAGGCGCGCGCGTTCTCGCCTTCGCCGCGCGCGGGGTCGAAATAGCTCTCGATCGGCAGCGGGAAGGCTGAATGCGACAACGATCGCTTGGCGCCGTCGAACAGGGCGGAGGCGGCCGCCTCGAAGCCGGAGACGACGACGTCGGCGACCGCCGCCACCGGCTCGAGGACCGTCAGCGGCCCGCCTTCGGCGGCGAGCTGGCGACCGCGGCGGACGCCCTCGCCGAGGTGGTAACGCACCCCGCGCATTTCGTCCTTCACGGCGAGAACGACTTGGTCGGCGAGATTGTTGGAGGCCATGGCGGCACGCAGCTCCACGTGCAAGCGACCTCTTTCGGGCCGCCCGCCGCGCCGGTCTCGCCGCGGGGCGGGCTCGGTCCGATCGAGAAGCGCTTCGCGCGCGCCAGTATTATACCACACTTTGCGGCGGTTCGGCGCCGTCCGCCCTCACTTGCGCGCGAGCCGTCAGCCGCGACGCTAAAGCTCGACCACGCACTTCTTGGCGCGCGGGATCGATCCGGCCGCCATGGAGAGCTCGGTGACGCCGAGGGCGATGAGCTTGGGAATGATCTCCGGCCGCGACGCCGCTTCGCCGCACACGCCCACCCAAATGCCCGCCTTGCGCGCGCCCTGGCAGATCAGGTCAATCGCCTTCAACACCGCCGGATGGTCGGCGCGATTGAGGGCGGCGACATGCGGATTCTGCCGGTCGGCGGCCATCACGTACTGGGTCAGGTCGTTGGTGCCGATGGAGAAGAACGCCGACTCGCGCGCCAGATCCTCGGCGATCAGCGCCGCCGCCGGCGTCTCCGCCATCACTCCGAGCTCGAAGTCGCCGCAGGGGATCTCTTCCGCGTCGAGCTCGGCGCGGCACTCGGCGATCAGCCGTTTCGCCTTGCGGATCTCCTCGGCGTCGTCGACCATCGGCAGCATCACCTTGAGGTTGCCGTGCGTCGCGGCGCGCAACAGAGCGCGCAGCTGGGGTTTGAACACGTCGGGACGATCGAGACACATGCGAACGCCGCGCCAGCCGAGGAACGGATTGTCCTCATGGGGAAATTCGATCCCCGCGACCGGCTTGTCGCCGCCGACGTCGAGAGTGCGGATGATCACCGGCGCCGGGGCGAAGGCCTCGGCCAAACACGAATAGACTTGGGCCTGTTCGTCCTCGGTGGGAAGGCGCTTGCGCTCCATGAACAGCAGCTCGGTGCGGAACAGGCCGACGCCCATCGCCCCGACCGCCTTAGCGGCCTCGATCTCCTTGAGGGAACCGAGGTTGGCGGCGATCTCGATGCGCCGGCCGTCGCGCGTGCGCGGCTCGACGTTGATGTAAGCCTGCAGTTGCGCCTTGCGCGTCGCGACCTCGGCGACCTTGCGGCGGAAGCGCGCCTCCGTGGCTTCGTCGGGGTCGAGCGCCACCTCGCCCGCGCCGCCGTCGATCGCCGCGACCCGCGCCGCGCGCAGCCGCGCCAGGTCGACCGGGAGGCCGAGGACGGCCGGCAGGCCGAAAGATCGGGCGATAATGGCGACGTGCGAGGTCGGCCCGCCGGTGGTGCAGGCGAGGCCGCCGATGCGGTCGAGCGCCGCCCCGGCGAGGTCGAAAGCGCTGATCTCTCCGGCCAGGATCACCGACCCGGCCGGGGCGTCGGCGAGCGAGGGATCGGTCCTGCCGAGCAGCGCCAGCGCGATCTTGCGCGCCACGGCGGCGACGTCGTCGGCGCGAGCCCGCTGATAAGGATCGTCGAGCGCCTCGAAATCGGCGGCGAGCTGGCGACCGGCGGCCAGCGTGGCGGAGGCGGCGTCCTGGCCGCCGCGGATAAGCGTCTCGACGCGTTCGGCGAAGGCGATGTCGCAGGAGATTTCGCGCAACGCCTCGACGATCTGCGCTTCGTCGGAGCCCGCCGCGGCCTTGCCGCCGCGCGCCGCGAGCTCCGAATTGACGGCCGCGACGGCGCTCTGCAGCGTGGCGATCTCGGCGTCGATCTCGTCAGCGGCGATGGCGCGCGGCGCAGTCTCGACAGGATCGAGGGCGAAGAAAAAGGCGGGCCCGATCGCCGCGCCTTCGCTGGCGGCGAGCCCGCGCAGGGCGCCGCCCGCCGGCGCCGCGGAGGGAGGAACGGGCGCGGCGGGCGGCGCGATCGTCGGCGCCTTGGCTGTTGCCTGCGGCTCAGGCGCGGCGCCGCGATCCTCGGCAAGGCTGACAAACCGGCAGAGCGCGTCGATCGCCGCCGCCTCGTCGGCGCCGGTCGCGCGCAGCACGATCATGTCGGCCTCTTTGACGCCGAGCAGCATCAGTTTCACCGGGCTCTTGGCGTTGCCCTTCTTGTCGCCTCGAGCGATTTCGATGTCGGCGGAGAAACCGCGCGCGAGCTTGACGAAATCCGTGGCCGGGCGGGCGTGCAGCCCTTCCGCGATACGCACCACGACCCTTCGCTCAATCACGTCACGTCTCCTCTCATCCGACGCGGCCGCCGCCGCGCGGCGACCTCGCCTCGCAAAATTCGCCTTGATTTCCTTCCCGCCTCGCGGGGACGACGAACGCGCGCCGACCCTACGAATGCAAGGAGATTTCGGCGCCCGGCCGTAGCTGCGCGGCAAGCGCGCCCAGGTCCACCGGCGCGACCGAAATCTCGCCGGGACGAGGCGCGACGGCGGAACCGTCGAAATTGATGACGACATGGCCCATGTCGTCGATTTTCTGCCAGGCGAACTCGCCGACCGCGGTGATGCGGGTCCCCAAGTCGCCGACGCGCAATTGGGCGCCGACGGCGGGCGCTTCCGCCGTCGGCCTTGTCTGAACTCGATGCAAGACCGACACTTCCGCAAGCTCGGCAGGCGCGCCGTCGGCGAAGAGGATCAAGATCCCGCCTTCAACGAGCTCGAGGGCCTCGGGGCTGACTTGCGTGACGATGGTGCGGAAGTGTTCGGTCATGTCGGCCTCCTAGATCACAGGAAGAAGCTAGCCGCCCAGGCGATCAGCACGGAGACGGGCCCCATGATCTGACGGCTGAACAGCACGGCGGGAACGCCGATTTCGATGGTCTTCGGTTGCGCCTCTCCGAGCGCCAAGCCGACGGGAACGAAGTCGCAGCCGACCTGGGTGTTGTAGGCGAACAGGGCGGGCAGCGACATCGCCGGGGCGATGTTGCCGCTGGCGACCTGCGGGCCGATGATGGCGACGCCGATCACCTGCGCGATGACCGCGCCCGGCCCCAAGATCGGGGAGAGGAACGGCAAGCCGCAGATCGCCGAGATGACCAAGAGGCCAATGACGTTGTTGGCCAAACCGCCCATCGGGCGGGCGATCACGTCGCCGATGCCGGTGTAGAGAATGATGCCGATCAGCATGGTCACGAAGGCCATGAACGGCAACACGTTGCGGATGATCTGATCGATCGTCTTGCGGCCGGCGTTGAAGAAGGTGCCGACCACAAAGCCGATGCCGCGGCCGAAGCGGCTGATGAAGTCGATGAACCCGCCGCCGTTCGCGGCGGGCGCTTGCGGCGCGGCGGCCGGTTGCGGCGCGCTTGAAGACGGCATGAACTTTTCCCCTCCTCCAACAACCGTAGCGGCCGCGGAGCCGTCGGCGTAGGAAATGTCGTTGACGGTGACGCCGGAGACATAGATGTCTTCGGTGATGAACTGCGCCAGCGGCCCGGCCTGACCGACCGGCGTGACGTTGATGGTCGGAATGCGCTTGCGCGGATAGACGCCGCAGCGGGCGGTGCCGCCGCAGTCGACGACGACGCAGGCCCACTCGCTTTCGGCCGGCGGCGTGCGGAAGCCGTCGACCACGGTGCAGCCGGTCATCTCGGCGATGCGTTGGGCGATCGGCGAAATCGAGCCGCCGGTCACCGAAACGATCTTGTTGCGTTCGCTCGTAGGCGCGATGACGAGCGGTCCGCCCCATCCGTGAGAGCCGCGTGAAATCTTGACCGCCTTATATTGGACGTCTGCCATCGGATCCCCCCTCGGTTCAGAGCTCGACGCCCTGGCGTTGCGCCAAGAACGCGGTGATGCGCTGCGTGAGCATGCCTTTCAGCAGCATCACGACGATGCCGACGATGAGATAGAAGATGGCGACGGTCACGTGATAGTTGGCCGGCACCTTGCCCTGCTTCTCGAGCTCCAAGAGCGCGACCAGCATGCCGCCCCAAACGAAGTATTCGCCGGGGTTGACGTGGGGGAACAGACCAAGCGGCGGGTGCACAAACGACACCGCGGCGTCATAGAACGCGGGCTTGTGCTTCTCTTCCAGGAACGTGCCGAAGGTGTAGGCCATCGGGTTGGTGAGGAAGAACACCGCGAGGATCGGCAACACCGTGTAGCGGGTGAGCTCGATGCCGCCGGCCTTGCGCGCGAGGCCGTGCACGCGGTCCTCGCCGATCAGGCCGATCAGCGAATAGAACGCGGTCATCAGCACCACCAGGGTCGGGATGATGCCGGTGACGAAGCCGACGAACGTCTGGCCGCCCTTCTGGAACATTCCGATGAAGTAGACGCCGATGGCGGTCAGCCAGCCGAGCTGCCCCTCCTTCGCCACGCTCTCCACCTTGGACGCGTAGTCCGAGGCCGCCTGGGCGAGCACGATCATGTTGTGGCTGACCGCGCCGCCGAGATGGCCGACCTGCGTCGAAAACGTCGCCGCGTCGATATGCGGCGCACCCATATTTATCTGTTGCACGGCAAGATTAACTCCGTGCAGCATCAACAGCGAAATTGACATCAGACTACCTCCCTCCATTTTACCGCAAGAAACAACGCTTCCTGTTTCTACCGGTCACGCCGCGGCCGCGTTGGGCTTCGCCTCGCCCGGACGCGCGCCGACGGTCTCGATCTGTTCGATGGCTTTGCGAATCGCGACGCCGGCCGAACCTTCGAGCTTGCCGGACGTTGCGCGCTCCTTCAAAGCCGTCGTCGTTCCTCCCTCGAGATCGAGACGGTCCTTGAACTTGGCGAACACGCTACGTCCCTCCATCAACGCCACCTTGCGCACCACCCCGTCGGGGGAGGCCACCACGATCGCGATGACGCCTTTGCCAAGGCGGCCCGGCGCGGCGCCGGCGCCGATCGCGCCGTCGCTCCACCGTAACCGCATGTCATTGAAGATTTGGCGATAGTGCCGCATCTGCATCCAGACGCCCAGCGACTGCACCGCCCAGGCGGCCACCAGCACGAGCAAGGCGATTTGCCAAATTGGCATTGACCCCTCCCAGGTTGCGCGCCCTTGGCCCGGCGCGCTCGCCCACGTGCCTTCACCTTCCTTTGTCCGTCCATTTAACTGAACACATGCATCGACCGATGTCAACATGTATCGTTTACTCGCCCACTGCGCGAAGCGAGGGCGGAATAATCGCGACGGCGGGGCGAGCGCGTGGGCCGCCGCTCGCCGCGCCGCGGGCGATCCGTTTGACATGCGAGGAAAATCGAGCAAGCGCAAGCGTCGCCGAGACGAACTCAACAGGCAAGCGGAGGGCGAAGACGCGTCGAGCCGCGAGGGGCGCGTCCGATCAGAACGCCAAGCGCCCGCCGACCAGCGCCAGCGTGCCCGCCAGCGCCGGCCGCAACACCGCGTCGGGCACGCGCGACGCGAGGGCGCTGCCGACGGCGATGCCGGGGATCGAGCCGATCAGCAGCGAGACCAGCAGCGCCCAGTCGACCGAGCCGAGCCACCAATGGCCGGCGCCGGCGATCAACGTCAGCGGCACGGCGTGGGCGATGTCGGAGCCCACCAGCCGCACCGTCGGCAGTTTGGGATAGAGCGACAGCAGCGCGGTGACGCCGATCGCGCCGGCGCCGACCGAAGAGATCGACACCAGCACGCCGAGCGTCGCGCCGAGCGCGACCGTCAAGGCCGCGACGGCGCCCTCGCCAAGGCGATCGAGCCTCCCGGCGAGCTTGCGCAGCAACCAGCCGCGAAACGCGAGCACCACCGCAGTGAGCATCAGCGCGAAGCCGAGCACGGTCGTGATCACCTGGCCGATCGCCTGCGAATCGCGGCCGAAATGGGCGAGCAGCAGCAGCGTCAGCGCCGCCGCGGGGGCGCTGCCGGCGGCGAGTCGGCCGGTGATCCGCCAATCGACCGCGCCGTTGAGATTGTGAACCACCGAGCCGCTGATCTTGGTGAGGCCGGCGTAGAGCAGGTCGGTGCCGACCGCGGTGGCGGGGTGAATCCCGAACAGCAGCACCAACATCGGGGTCATCAGGCTGCCGCCGCCGACGCCGGTGAAGCCGACCAGCGCGCCGACCAACAGGCCGGACAATGAATAGAGCGGGTTCAGCGTGTGGAGAAAGGCGAGCACCTCGGCCTCCCTTCAGCCCAAGGCCGCGGGAGCGTCGCCGGCGCGCTCGCGCACGCCGATCCGACCAGGCGCGCCGGGCGCGAAGACGCCGTCTTTGTCTCCGTCCATCGAAGTCCTCTCGCGCCAGGCCGAGCGCCTCTCGCGGATCAGTATACAAACATTCTAGAACATATCAAGCTCGCCGACGGTTCCGGGCGCCGCGGGTGACATTCCCTCGCGGCCGCCCTAGATAAACGGCGCGCGCTTTCTTTTGGCGCGCGACGGGAGTTCGGCGAATGGAGCGACAGCGCGACGAGACCGCTTTCGGGCCCGGGCCGCGGCGCGTCAGCGTCGGCGTGCGGGTCGGCCGCGGCGCCGGCGCCGTCACGGTCGGCGGCGGCGCGCCGATCGTCGTCCAGTCGATGACCAACACCGACACCGCCGACGTCGAGGCGA
>CAZKHF010000024.1:0-19225 GCA_964552445.1 uncultured Bradyrhizobium sp.
TCGGGGCGCCAATCGTCGGCTGGGTGGCGGACGCTTTCGGGCCGCGCTGGGCGCTAGGCGTCGGCGCGGCGTCCGGCTTCGCCGCCGCCGTCGTGGCCGTTCGCTTCCTTGCGAAACTGTCTCGCCGAGAGCGCGCGCGCGATTTGGTCGAGAAAAGCTCGCCTCGCCGCCAAACGGGACGCTGTCGCCGCGACGCGAGCGTCTGACGGTTTTCGGATACGCGGCGTTCCGTCTGGTCGTCAGGCGGCGATCGTCCGCGCGTCGGACGAGGGGCGGTCACTGCGCGGCGTGGAGGATCGCTTCGAGATTGTCGCCGCCCGGATCGATCACGAACGCCGCGTAGCAGTTCGCGTGATAGTCGGGCCTCAGGCCGGGTCCGCCGTTGTCGCTCGCGCCGCCGGCGAGCGCGGCCTTGTACAAGGCGTCGACCGCCGCGCGGTCGGCCGCCAAAAGGGCGAGATGGACGCTCGATGGCGCGCCGTCGGCCTCGCCGATCCACAGCGCGGCGACGCCGTCGCAGCCGAACCCAGCGAGCTCGTCCCAGGCGGACAGCTTGTTGTCGCCGAGCGGCGCAAGCGCCGATTCGCAGAAACGCGCCAGCGCGGCGAAGCGCTTCGTTCGTAGTCAACGTGGGTCAAGCATGGTCGACTCCTCTGCTTCGCGGGGCGCGCCGCCTCGATGAACGCCTGCATTTGCATGACGGCGCGCATCGACGTCTCGAACCCCGAGGGAACCGCCGCAAGTTTTGGGAAATCCACAGGCGCCGTCGAACCGCGCGCTGGGCGCGCTCGGACGGTCGAAGCGCTCGCAGGCGGCGGGCGAGCGATCAAGAGGCCGCGGAGCCGACCGCCTCCCGCGCGGGGGGCGAGCCGGCTCGCGTCGCCGCCTCCCGCCGCGAGGGCTGTTCCGAGCGCCGCCGCGGCCGCATGAGATAGGTGGGGACCAGGACGACGACGAAGCCGGCGGCGACCAGCAGGAAGCTTTCGCGGAAGCCCATCACGCTCGCCTGCGCCTCGATCATGCGGGATAGGAAGCGATGGGCCTCGAGGGCGCGCGCGCCGACGTGAGGGTTGTCCGGCAGGCCGGCGCGCGCGAGCGCGGCGGCGATGCGGCCGAGGGTCTCGGCGCCGGCCGCCCCGCCGGTCTGCATCGCGTTGAATTCGCTGGCGTAGGTGGTCGTCTCGCGCTCGAGGTAGACCGACAGCGCGCCGACGCCGACGGCGCCGCCGAGCTGCCGCACGAAGTTGATCGCGCCGGCGCCGTGGCTGACCAGCCGTTGATCAAGGACCCTCAGCGCGCCGCTATTGAGCGCCGGCATGATCAGCCCCATTCCGACGCGGCCGACCACCACCCACATGGCGAAACGCCAGAATGGCGTCGAGGTGTCGGCGTCGGTCATCAGGAAGTTCGAGACGCCGAAAAAGACGACTCCGACGCCGATCAGGATGCGGGCGGAGAAGCGATCGCTCAACCGCCCGCCCAACGGCTGGATGAAGCCGAGCACGACGCCGGCCGGCGCCAGCAAGAGGCCTGAAGCGGTCGGCGTGTAGCCCTGCACGGTCTGCACGAACAGGGGAATGAGGTAAGTGGAGCTGAACAGCCCGACGCCGAGCATGAACGCCACCACGGAGGCGGCGACGAAGCGGGGGTTGAGATAGACGTCGAGATCCATCACCGGATGGGCGGTTCGCCGCTCTTGCAAGAGGAAGGCGACCGCGCAAATCGCCGACAACGCGAACGCGCCGAGGACGAAGTTGGAGTCCCAGCCGAGGCGCTGTCCGTTGGACAGCCCGGCGAGGAAGGCGCCGATCGACGTCGCCACCAGGACGAAGCCGGCCCAGTCGAAGGGCGGCGCCGTCACCCGCCGCTCGGTGGGCAGGAAGATCGGCGCGGGCAGCATGCCGAACAGGCAGAGCGGCAGGCAGGCGAGAAAGGTGTAGCGCCAGGAGTAGTTGTCGATCAGCACGCCGCCCAGCGTCGGCCCCAGCGCCGGCGCGAGGATCACCCCCAGGCCGTAGACGCCCATCGCCGTGCCGCGGCGGTTGGGCGGGAAGACCAGGAAGATGATCACCATCGACAGCGGCTGGATGACCCCGGCGGCCGTCCCCTGAATCGCCCGGGCCAGGATCAGTTCGCTGGCGTCGGTCGCATAGCCGCCGACCAGGCAGCCGACGCAGAAGACGGCGAGCGACAGCATGAAGCATCGGCGCACCCCGAAGGCGGCGACGCCCCACGCCGCGGCGAGCATCGACGCCGTGGTGGCGGCGAGAAAGGCGGTCGAGACCCACTGGATCTGATCCTGACCCAGGCCGAACTCGCCCATCATGTCGGGCAGCGCCACGTTGGTCATGGTCGAGGAGAGGATCGCGGCGATGGTGCCGACCATCACCGTGCAGGTGGCGCACCACTTGTAGGGCGCGCCGAAGCGGGCGGCGAGCTCGTTGGCGGGGATCCCGCGCATGGCCGACCGCGCCTCCTCGCCGGGCGTTTCGCTCACCAACCGCCTCCCGATGCGCGGAACAGGCCGACGGCGGCGCGCGCCGCGTCGGTTTGGGTGCGCGGCAGGTCGTCCTCGGCGATGAGCAGTTGGCGGTCGGCGTCGAGCACGTCGGTCAGCGCGATCAGCCCGCTCTGGTAAGCGTCCTGCGAATCGTCGCGCGCGCGCTGCAGCGCGCGGATCTGGTTGGTCGCGTCGCGCCGATGGGCTTCGAGCTGGACGAGGCTCATGCACGCGTCCTCGACCTCCTCGGCGGCGCGCAGGACGACCTTGCGGTAATTGATCAGCGCTTCGCGGTTGGCGGCGTCGGCCGCCTCCACTTCGGCGTCGATGCGGCCGAAGTCGAACAGCCGCCAGCGCAGGCCGGTGGTCGCCAGCGGCTGGAAGGTGCCGCCCTGGAACAGGCTGGTGGGGTCGGTGGCCTCGTAGCCGACCACGCCGGACAGCGACAGCTTGGGGTAATACTCGGCGATCGCCTCGCCGATGCGGGCGTTGGCGGCGGCGAGACGGCGCTCGGCGGCGATGACGTCGGGACGTCGGCGCATATCGGCGGCGGTCGCGACGATCCGCGGAATCGCGGGCAGGGCGGAGGCGTCGCCGAGTTCCGCGGCGGCGGCGCCCGGCTGGACGCCCATCAGCACGTCGAGCCGATTCATCTGCGCGTCGAGGGCGGCGCGCAGCAGCGGAACTGCGCCCTCGGCCTGCGCGAGCAGAGCCTCCGCCTGCGCCGTCTCGCGGTCGGTCGCCATTCCCTGGGCCTTGCGCAGCCTGACTAGGTCGAGCAGATGGCGGTCGGTGGCGACCTGGCGCTCGGCGACCTTGATCCGGGCCTGGTCGCCGCGGACCTGCAGATAGGCGTCGGCGGCGTCGGCGGCGACGGTGACGCGCACGCCGAGGCGCGAGGCCTGCGCCGCTTCCGCTTCGGCTTCCGCCGCTTCTTCGCCGCGGCGGAGCCCGCCGAACAGATCGACTTCCCATCCGGCGCTGGCGCCGAGGTCGTAGAGCGCGCCGTCGCGCGGGAAGCCGGGAATGGGGCGGCCGAGCGCGGCGATCGGGTTCTGCCACGACAGGTGCTCGAACGTTCCCTGCGCCGTGGCGTCCAAGGTTGGCAGGAGCTTCGCCTCCACGCCCTTCGCCGCCGCGCGCGCCTCGTTCACCCGCTCCATCGACGCTTGAAGGTCGAGGTTCTCGGCCAATACGCGCTCGATGACGCGGCTGAGCTCGGGATCGTTGAAGCCGGTCCACCATTGGTCGAGCGGCGGCGGCGGCCCCTTGGCGGCGCGCTCGTCGACCGCGGGCGCGTTGTGGAGCGGCGCGAGCGCGACGGCGGGCGGCGAATAATCCGGGCCGACCTCGCAGGCCGCCAGCGACAGGCCCGCCGCCAGCGCGGCGAAGGCCGCCGCGCCCGCGCCGCGGCGGCGGCCGCGGATCAGGCCGGGATGGCGAGGGCTGGACGAAGCGAAGGTCATGTTCTCATCCGCGATCGACGAGGCGTCGTCGCCGCAGCCGATCGGCTCCTCAAAAGCGGCTGGTGTCGATGTCGACCTCGACCATCATGCCGGGACGCAACGGATCGTCGTCCGGCTGTTGGACGGCGATGCGCACCGGCACGCGCTGGGTGATCTTGGTGAAGTTTCCCGACGGATTGGGGCTTGGCAGCAGGGCGAACTCGCTGGTGGCGGCGGCGCCGATGCGTTCGATGCGGCCGACGAAGCGGCGGTCGGGGTAGGCGTCGACGGAGACTTCCACCGGCTGCCCCGGCTTGAGACGGGTGAGCTTCGTCTCCTTGACGTCGGCGTCGATCCACACTCCCTTGGGGTCGTGAACGATGAGCAGCCGCTGTCCCGGGATGACGTATTCGCCGGGTTGTACGAACTTGTCGTCGACGACGCCGTCGATCGGGCTGTGAAGTTCGCAGTCGGCGAGGTCGATCTCCTTCTGGCGGATCTGCGCCTCGGTTTGGGCGGCGTCGGCGGCGAGGCTGTCGACTTCGGCGCGTAGCGCGTCGACGTCGCCGAGCCTGGCTTGGGCGTCGGCGAGGGAGGCGTCGGCGGCGGCGAGTTCGGCGGTGGCCGATCGCTCGCCCTCCTCGGCTTGGCGAAGCTGGGTTTGCCGCTGGTCCCACAGCTCGCGCGAGACGATGCGGCCGACCACCGCGTCGGCGCGCGCGAAGTCGCGTTGCGCCTCGTCGAGACGGGAGGCGGCCGATTGCTGGCTCGCTTCGGCGGCCTCGCGGCGCGCTTTGGCGGCGGCGACGGCGTCGGGACTGGTGGTCTCAGCCATGCGCAACTGGGTGGCGGCGCGCTTCTCCTGCGCGCGCACCGATTCCAGCTTGGCGCGCAGCTCGGCGAGACGCAGCGCCGCCTCGCGCTGGTCGATCACCACCAGCGACTGGCCGATTTGGATCTTTTCGCCGTCGGTGACCGGGCGGACGGTCACCCAGCCGTCGACGCGGCTGGCGATGGTGATCATGTCGGCGCGCACGCGCGCGTCGTTCTCGGTGACGTGAGCCCAGCGCGCGTAGGCCCAGACGGCGCCGCCGGCGGCCGCGACCGCGCCTACGGCGACGACGCCGAGCAGGCGATAGCGGCGCGGCCTAGCGGCCCGCGGGCTGCGCGCGGCGACGGCCGACGCGCTCGGCGAGTTGGCGCCGTCGGTCGTCACAGGTCGGACTTCTCGAGATTGAACAGGATCCGGGCGAGGACCCTGTTCAGGATGACGACGTCCTCGTCGGGGACGCCGTCGAGAACCTCCTCGCGCAGCTGGTCGAGGCGGACGGCGATCTCGTCAAGCAGCGGCGCGGCCTTGTCGGTCAGGTGAACGATCTTGCTCCGCCGGTCGGCGTCGCTGTCGCAGCGCTTGATCAGGCCGCGCCGCTCGAGCTCGTCGAGCACGCGCACCAGGCTCGGGCCTTCGATGTTCGCGTGTTCCGCCAGCCGGTACTGCGGCAGGCTGCCGCCCGCGCGCCACAGATGGCGCAGGGGCACCCATTTGGCTTGGGTCAGGCCGAAGGGGGCGAGCCGCTGGTCGACGCGAGCCCGCCAACGGCGGGAGCTGAGGGCGAGGTCGTGACCGATATTGCTGCGATCATCGGGACTGGTCATCGATGATCCCGCTTTCGATAGTAAGCTATTAAACAGTATGCTGCGCGGTAGTCCGTGAAGTGCGCGACGTCAAGGCGCGAAGACGCCGCAGGGGCGCGCTCGGCAAGGAATCGGGCAAAAACCCCGTTGCGCCGAGCTGGAGGCGGGCGTTAGCGGCGCGCCTCAGCGCCTCAGCCGTTTCTGCGCCACCGCCAGCGCCAGCGCCGCGACCAGGATGATCCCGGACAGCGCGCCCTTCAGGTTGAAGTCGAGGCCCATCAGGTCGAGCCCGTTGGCGATCATGCCTAGAAACAGCGCGCCGGTCAGGGTGCCGAGCACGTTGGGGCGTCCGCGCGGATGGATCGACGCGCCGATGAAGGTCGCGGCGATGGCGGTCATCAGATAGGCGTTGCCGGCGAAGGGCGTGAACATCCTGAGGCTCGCCGAGGCGATGACGCCGCCGACGGCGCAGGTCGCCGAGGCGGCGACGAAGCCGATCGCCGTGTATGCTTTGACCCGCAGCCCCGCGACCCGCGCCGCGCTCGGCTGCAGGCCGATGGCGTGGATGCGCTTGCCGAGAACCGACCGTTCGAGCGCGAGGTAGTAGAGGACGACCAGCGCGGCGGCGATCAGCGCCTTGATCGGAACGCCGAAGAACTCACCGACGCCGATGGCGTAATAGGCTTCCGGCAACTGACGGAACGAGATCGGCCCGCCGCCGTTGGTGAAGATGCGTTCGAGGCTGCCGCCGATGAAATAGACGCCGAGCGTCGCCAGGAACGGGCTCACCGCCAGGCGCACGACGAGAAAGGCGTTGAGCAGCCCGACCAAACCGCCGGCGACGACGGCGATGGCGATCGCGCCATACCAGTCGACGTCGAACTGCTTCATCGCCACGATCGCGAAGGCCGAGCCGAAGTCGAGCGCCACGCCGACCGACAAGTCGACGCCGCCCTGCGCCACCACCAACGTCATGCCGAGCGAGACGACCAGCAGGATCGCCGAGCCTTCGGCGATGTTTTTCAAATTGCCGACGCCGAGGAAGCTAGGGTTGTAGGCCGCGAAGAACACGAAGCAGGCGGCGATGACGATCAGGAATCCGTAGCGGACCAGGAACTCTCGCCAGTCCGGGGCGCGGGGCTCCGCTGCGGCGATGGGCGCTTCCGTCTTCATCGGTCGAGGTTCCTCGACACCGCGGAGGAGGCGACGACGATGAGGATCAGCGCGCCCTTGATGCAGCCGGTCCAGAAGATGTTGACGCCGGCCGAGCCGAAACCGATCGAGAGCGCCGCGACCAGGACGGCGCCGAGAACCGCGCCCCAGATCGTCACCACCCGCCTGGGCGAGAACGCCGCGCCGAGGAAGGTCGCCAGGATCATCTCCAGTTGCAGGTTCTCCTCGACGCCGGGCGCGAAGCCCGATCCGCGCGCGAGCAGGAAGGCCGAGCCGAAGCCGCCGGCGATCGCGGCGAGCACGAACGATTGAGCGATGAGCCGGTTTGGCGACAGGCCCGCCGTTTCCGCCGCGTCGCGCCCGCCGCCCGCCGCCTGCAGGTTGGCGCCCCAGCGGGTGCGATGAATGGCGAGGGCGTAGATCAGCGCGACGACGAGCGCGACGATCACGCCGGCCGGCAGTCCGCCGAGCGATCCGTCGCGAAGATAGACGATGAGCGGGTCGCTGATGTTGACGCGCCGGCTCGAGGTCACGTAGTTCGCGAGCCCGACGTAGCCCGAATAGCTGGCGAGCGTCGCCAGCAGCGGCGTCATGCCGACCCGGACCACCAGAAAGGCGTTGACCAGCCCGGCGAGCAGCGCCGCGCCCATGCCGGCCGCCAGCGCGACGGCGACCGGCGCGCCCTTGACCGTCGTCAGCTCGGCGATGATCGCGCCGGCGAGGACCGCGACGCCGGGGATGGAAAGATCGATGCCGCCGGAGATGATGTCGTCGCCGCCGGCGATGACCACCGTCGCCAGGCCGAGACTGACGACGACGACCGGCACGGCTTGATTGAGGATCAGCGCGAGCGTTCCCAGCGTCAGGAACCGCGGCGCCGCGACGCCGAGATAGAGCAGCAGCGCGAGAAAGATGACGAGCGGCGCGAGCGAGGCGATCGAAAGGACGAGTCCGCTCGTCCGCGCCGCGGAAAGCGGGATCGAGGCGTCGGTCATCGCGGATTTTCCTTCGCCGCCTCGCCGCCGGTCGTCAGCGCGATCAGGCGATCGAGGCTCAACGCCGAGACGGCGAGGTCGGCGGCGACCTCGCCGCGCCGGAGAACGACGACGCGGTCGCACAACCCGAGCAGCTCGGCCGCGTCGGACGAGGAAATCAGCACGCCGGCGCCGTCGGCGGCGAGCTTCTCGATCAGCCGGTAGATTTCCGCCCTGGCGCCGATATCGACGCCGATCGTCGGCTCGTCGAGCACGAACAGGCGCGAGGCGGTCGCCAGCCAGCGCGCCAGCACCACCTTCTGCTGGTTGCCGCCCGATAGATTGCGCGCCACCGCGTCGACGTCGCGCGGCCGGATGTCGAGCCGCTCGGCGATCGCTTGCGCGCGCTTGGCCGCCGCGCGCCGGTTGACGATGAGGCCCCGCGTCACCTCGTCGAAGGAAGCGAGATTGACGTTGTCGGCGACCGTCATGTCGACGACCAGGCCGTCGTTGCGGCGGTCGCGCGGAACCAGCACGACGCCGCGGTCGACCGCGCGCGCCGGCGAGGCGATGCGAACCGTATTTCCGTCGAGCCGCAGGCGCCCCTCGGTCGCGCGCTCGAGGCCGTAGATCGCCTGAACCAGCTGCTCGCGCCCCGAGCCGAGCAGGCCGGCGAGGCCGACGATCTCGCCGCTTTTGACCTCGAGGTCGACGGCTCGGAAATGGCGACCGTCGCCGAACTTCTCCAATGCGAGCAGCGGGCGGCCGGGATGGTGGTTGCGCGCCGGATAGAGGTCGGCGATCTCGCGCCCGATCATCATGCTGATGATGCGCGGCGCGTCTTGCGGGCCGACGCCGTCGACGACGCCGACGTCGCGGCCGTTGCGGAACACCGTCACGCGGTCGCAGATCGAGGCGATCTCGCCGAGATAGTGGGAGACGTAGACCATGGCGATGCCGCGCCGCTTCAATCGCGCGATCGCCTCGAACAGATGCTCGATTTCGGCGCTCGCCAGCGGCGCGGTCGGCTCGTCGAAGACGACGATCTTCGCCTGGTCGTCGATCAGCGCGCGGGCGATCTGCACCAGCTTGCGCTCGGCGACGCCGAGGTCGCGCGCCAGCTTGCGGCCGCTGATGCGCGCGTTCAGGGCTTCCTCGAGGAATTGCTCGGCGGCGCGCCGCATCGCCTTGACGCGCAGGCCGAGCGGCCCTTGCAGCTCCTGGCCCATGAACACCGTCTCGGCGACGGTGAAGTGCGGAACCAGATTGAGCTCCTGGTGGACGAAGCGGACGCCGGCGGCGTGGACCTTCGACGGCGTCACTTCGTCGAACGGAACGCTGTCGACGGCGATCTCGCCGGAATCGCGGGGGAAGATTCCCGCCAGCGCTTTGATGATGGTCGACTTGCCGGCGCCGTTTTCGCCGACCAGACCGTGAATTTCTCCCGCCCTGACCGACAGGTTCGCCTCGTCGAGCGCCAAGACGCCGGGAAACGTCTTGCGCACGCGCGCCATGGTCAGGACTTCACGGGACGCTTCAGTCATCGCGAGCGGCTTCGCCCCATCGGCGGCCGTGCGGCCGCGCTGCGCGTCTTCAGGCTCGCCGGGGCGAGAGAAGGCCGGCTGGCGCGCCGCCGCTCGCCCATCAGGCCGGCGACAATCGGCGGCGCGCCAAGCTCAGTCGCTTGTCACTTCAGCGTTCCGTAGCCGAGCTGCTGATAGACGGCCTTGGCCTGGTCGGGCCCGTAGACCGGCACCACGTCGACGAAGGTCTGCGCCTGCAGGTGCTGGCCGGCGAAGTAGCGCGCGACGTTGGTCGCCGCGATCGAGCCGATCTTGTGCGGCTGCTGGGCGACGTTGGCGACGAACGGGCTGTTCTTTTCCGCCATGATCTCAAGCGTGTCGGGGCCGGCGTCGACCGCGGTGACCTTGACCTCGGTGCGGCCCGCCTGCTCCAGCGCCTGGACGACGCCGATCGCCGGCTGGTCCCAGCAGGCGACGTGGATGGCGTCGAGCTTGCCCTTGGGATACTGGGTCAGCAGGTCGAGCGTCTTCTTGCGCGCGTCCTCCGGCGCGTTGGCGAACGCCTCGGCCAGCTCCGGCTGAATGATGTGGATGTTCGGGAAATCCTGCAGCACGTATTTCCACTGCTGGGCGCGGATGGCGCAGAAGTGCAGGCTGCCCTCGAAGGCGTTGAACACCGCGATGGCGCCCTTGCCGTCGAGCGCCTCGGCCGTGTAGCGGCCGATCGTCGAGCCGATGTACCAGTTGTCCGACGTCGTGTTGTTTATCGAGTAGGGCGACACGTGGTCGACGGTGAAGACCGGGATGCCGGCGTCCCGCAGCGCCTTGAACTTCGGCTCGACCGCGGCGTCGCCGAGGATCGAGATGACCGCGTCGACCTTGTTGGTGAGGAAGACGTCGTGATTGTTGGCGTGGACCTGGTTATCGCGGCCGCCGTCGGTCGGCAGCACCTCGCCGCCAAGCTTCTTCACCGTCTCGACCGCGCCGTTGAACGCTTCGCGGTCCCAGAAATGTTGCGTGCCGACCACGGCGACGCCGATCCTCTTTCCCTTCAACGTCAGATTGGCGTCGTCGGCTGAAGCCGCCGAGACGGCGGCGAACAGGGCGACGCCGACCAACGCCGCGGCCTTCGCCATCAGCGACGCGCTATGCAACAAAGACTTTCTGGACATTGCTTTCTCCGTCGACTTTTGAGGCTTCCCCGCCGCCGCGCGTCCCAACGCGCCGAAGCGCGCCGCTAATTCACATCGGCGACGCGGACTCCGACAATCATTTGCTCGGCTCCCCAAGTCCGCTGTTCACCTGTGTCAAACGATATGCAATATGTCAAATATCAATTTTATGGAGATAAGGGACAATGAGCGGGGTTGCGCTGCTGGCGGTCGACATCGGCACGACGGCGATCAAGGCCGCCGTCTATTCCGCCGACGGACGTCCGCTCAGCGTCAAAACCGCCCCCAATCGTGCGCTGCGGCCTCGTCCGGGATGGTCGGAACAGGACATGGACGAGGTCTGGAGGGCGGCCAGAGCCTGCATCGCCCGCGCCGTCGCCGGTTCGGACGCGGCGAACATCGCGGCGATCGGCGTCTGCGGCCAAGGCGACGGCCTATGGGCGCTCGACGCCGACCTGCGCCCGGTCCGCAACGCCGTCCTGTGGAACGATTCCCGCGCCGACGAGTTGGTCCTGGACTGGATCCAAAGCGGCGTCTCGGCGCGGCTTTCCCGTATCTGCCGCACCTCGAACTGGGCCGGCACCGCCGCGACGATCTTTCGTTGGCTCAAGGACAACGAACCGCAGGCGGCCCAGCGGGTCGAACGCGTGCTGTTCTGCAAGGACTGGATCAACCTGAAGCTCACCGGCGCCCTCGCGACCGACTTCAGCGACGCCAGCATCCCGTTCCTCGACCTCGAGGCGCGGGTCTACGCCGACGAGGCCTTCGACCTGCTCGACGTGGCCGAACTCAAGGGCAAGCTCGCTAAGCCGCGGCGCGCGGTCGATCTCGCCGGCTCGCTCTCGCCCGGCGTCGCCGCCGAGCTCGGCCTGCGCAGCGGCCTGCCGGTCGCCGTCGGCGCGATCGACCTCGGGGCGATGATGACGGGGATGCGGCTCGCCGACGCAGGCGACGTCGGGTTGATTCTCGGCACCACCGCGATGGTCAACGTCGTCGTCGCGCCGGCGCCGTTCGCTGGCGAGCCGATCGGCGCGACGATTTGCCACCCCTTCGAGGACCGATGGATTCGCGTCATCGCGCCGCTCTCCGGGACCTCGACCCTCGACTGGTTCGCCTCGCTCCATCGCGCGAGCGTCGGCGGCGGCGAGCCGAGCGAGGCGGCCAAGCGCGTCAGCGAGCTGGCGCGCGAGGTCCCGCCCGGCGCCCACGGGGTGTCCTTTCTCCCCTTCCTCGCCGGCGAACGCGCTCCCTTCGTCGCTCCGCAGGCCACCGCTTCGTTCAGCGGGCTGAAAGCGTCTTCGACCCTCGCGGACCTGGCGCGCGCGGTGATGGAGGGAACCGCCTTCAGCCTGAGGCACTGCTTCGAGGCGACCGGGATCGAACGCCCCGAATCGACGTTCCTGACCGGGGGCGGCGCGCGCAATCGGCTGTGGTGCGACATTCTCGCCAACGCGCTCGGCGCGGAGATCGTCGCCAGCGACGCCAGCGATCACGGCCTGTGGGGGATCGCGCTGATCGCCGCCGCGGCGGCCGGCCTGGGCGACGTCAAAACCCATCCCCCGCGCGCCGAGGCGACGCGCAAGCATGCGCCCGAGCCGCGCGCGGCCGCGGCCTACGACAGCCTGTTCGAGCTTTACCAACAAGGCGTCGCGGCGTCGCAGAGGGCGTGGCCGTCCCAGCGCGCCGTCGAACGCCGCTTAGAGACCATTCGAGGGAGCTCATGACGACGTCAACCGCAATGAAGGCCGCCATCTACTACGCCGTCGACGACATCCGCGTCGAAACGCGGCCGGTTCCGGAGATCGGTCCCGACGACGTTCTCTTGAAGACGCTCGCCTGCGGGCTGTGCGCGGGCGAAGCGATGCCTTGGCACAAGAAGGGCCCGCCGAAGGTGCTCGGCCACGAGCCGGTCGGCGAGGTGGTCGAGGTCGGCCGCAACGTGAGCGAGTTCAAGGTCGGCGAGCGCCTGTTCGTCAACCATCATGTCGGGCGCGCGCGTTCGCACTGGTCGCTTCGCGGCCACTTCACGCGCGACCCCTATTACGCGACCACGCGGCTCGATCCCGGCGGCGTCTGCGAATATTACCGCGTCACCGCCGATCACTTGCGCATGGACGTCCATCGGATCCCGCCCTCGATCTCCAACGAGGCGGCGACGACGATCGAGCCGTGGTCGTGCGTCCTCGGCGGGCTGAAGACCTGCGGCGTTCAGCCGGGCGACACGGTCGCCGTGGTCGGCGCCGGCTTCATGGGGCAGGGGTTCGTCCACATGGCGCCGTTGTTCGGCGCGGGGAAAGTCGTGGCGCTCGACTTCTCCGATTGGCGGCTGCGAAAGGCGCTCGAGCTCGGTGCCACCCACGTCGTCAATCCCAAGTCGACCGATCCGGTCGAGGCGCTGCGCGCGCTCAACCACGGGCTGCTCGCCGACGTCGTCGTCGCCACCGCGCCGTCGCCGCAAGCCTGGGACCAGGCGCTGGCGCTGACCGAGGTCGGCGGGACGCTCCACCTCAGCGCGCCGCTCGCGCCCGGGAAGACGTGGGCGCGCGACGGAAATCGCGCCTATTTCGACGAGATCGCGGTCACCTCGAAATATTCGAGCGACCATCGCGACACCTATAGCTATTTCCGCCTGCTCGACGCCGGCCGGGTCAAGGTCGAGAAGGCGATCACCCATTTCTTCGACATCGCCGACGCGCCGAAGGCGTTCAAGACCCTGGTCGACGCCGGCGAGTCGCTGAAGATCGTCGTCTATCCGCATGGGCTGCCCGCCCATGCGGCTCGTTCGCAGGAGGCCGCGTGAGATGCTGGAGGCGCTGAAGCAAGAAGTCTGGGAAGAAAACCTGGAGCTGCCGAACAACGGGCTGGTGGTCGGTAGCGGCGGCAACGTCTCGGGCCGCGATCCGGCGACGGGCCTGGTCGTGATCAAGCCGAGCGGGGTGAAGTTCGCCAAGCTGACGCCCGAGTCGCTGGTCGTGATCGACCTCGACGGGCGCATCGTCGAGGGCGCCTTGAAGCCCTCGGTCGACACCGGCATCCACCTCTACATTTACCGGCGCCGCCCCGACGTGTTCGGGATCGCGCACACCCACTCGCCTTACGCGACCAGCTTCGCCGCGCGCGGCGCGCGCATCCCGGCGGTGCTGACGCCGATCACCCACATGCTCGGCCGCGACGTTCCGTGCGCGCCCTACGCCACGCCGGGAGAGGTCGACACCGGCCGCGCGGTGGTCGAGGCGGCGGCCGGAGGGATGGCGGCGCTGGTCAAGGCGCACGGCGTGTTCACCATGGGCAAATCGGCGACGGAGGCGACCTCCGTCGCGCTCTACCTCGAAGAAGCGGCGAAAACGACGCTGCTCGCCATGCTCGCCGGCCCGGTCGACGAACTGCCGCCGGAAGAAATCGAACGCTGCGGCCTCTGGTTCCAGCGCAACTACGGGCAGCGCGGCGTGAAGAAGGTCGACGCTTGAGCGCGGAAAGAAGAGCGGCGAGCGGCTCACGAAAGGCAGGGAGAAGGAAATGGCGAAATTCGACGCGGTGTTCGTTGGGCTGACGATCCTCGACATCGCCGGACGCCCGGTGACGAAGATCCCCGACGGCGGCGGCGTCGCCTTTATCGACGAGATCCGCATGAATCCGGCCGGCACCGCCGCCGGCGCGGTGATGAACGCCGCCAAGCTCGGCGTCTCGACCGCCGCCGTCGCCTGCCTCGGCGCCGACGAGAAGGGCGATTTCATCCTCGACGTCTATCGGCGGTTGGGAATCGATTGCTCGCTCGTCCAGCGCACCGACAAGGCGCTGACGTCGGCCACCATGCTGACGATTCGCCCCAACGGCGAGCGTCCCGCGCTGCACTGCCGCGGCGCCTCCGATCTGCTGTTCGTCGCCGACGAGGAATTCGACGCGGTTTGCGACGCGCGCTTCCTGCACCACGGCGGAACGGGACTGCTGGCGGCGATGGACCGCGGCCAGAGCGCCAGGCTGCTGCGCCACGCCAAGAAGAAGGGCCTGACGACCACCTTCGACCTCATCGCCCCGGACGCGAACACGCTGTCGCTGCTCGCCGACCTTTTGCCCTCGGTCGACTACTTCATGCCCTCGCTCGAGGAGGCGGCGTTCCTCTCCGGCCGCGCCGATCCCGCCGACGCGGCGGCGTTCTTCCTCGACAAGGGCGCCGCGGCTTGCGTCTTCAAGATGGGCGCGCAGGGATCGTATGCGCGGACGCGCGGCGGCGCGTTCCGCACGCCGGCGTTCAAGGTTCCGGTGTCGGACACGACGGGATGCGGCGACGCCTACTGCGGCGGCTTCGTCGCCGGCCTCGCCGAGGGCCGCGACCTCGAGGGCGCCTGCCGCCTCGGAGCGGCCACCGCGGCGCTGGTGGCGACCGGCCTCGGCTCCGACGCCGGCGTCCGCGACCGCGAGCAGGTCGAGGCCTTCATCGCCACGGCGGAGAGGCTTCCATGACTTAAGAGTCGTCGCGCCCAAGATTCTCGCGGACGAAAATTTGGCGCGCCCAATGGGAATCGAACCCATGTTTCCGCCGTGAAAGGGCGGCGTCCTGGACCGCTAGACGATGGGCGCGGCGCAGCCTTCCGGCCCGCCGCGAGAGCGGCCTGCTATAGAGTCGTCCATCGAGGCTGGCAAGGCCGCAGGGCGCGATTTTCGGCGGCGCGCGACCGCCCGCCGCGGCGGGTCGCGAGCCGATTGCGCAGCGCTTTTTTCGCCGCGAGCGCCTTGCGCCGACCGCTCGCGGGGCAATCATGCGCCGCTTTTCCTGAGGAGGGGAGAGATGCGCGCGATTCTCATCCATCAGACTGGCGCCCCGGAAGTCATGCGGCTCGAGGACGTCGAGCTCCCGCCGCCCGGCCCGGGCGAGGCGCGCGTTCGCCATCGCGCGATCGGCGTCAACTTCGTCGACACCTACTACCGCAGCGGCTTCTACGCCGCGCCGTCGCTGCCCTTCGTCCCGGGCGGCGAAGCGGCCGGCGAGGTGGTCGAAGTCGGCAAGAGGGTCAAGGGGTTGCGCCCGGGCGACCGCGTCGCCTACGTGGCCCAGCTCGGCGCCTACGCCGAGGAGCGCAACGTCGACGCCAAGCTCCTGGTCAAGCTGCCGAAGGCGATCTCTTTCGATTCCGCCGCGGCGATGATGCTGAAGGGCCTCACCGCCCAGTATTTGCTGCGCCAGACCTACAAGGTGAGGAAGGGCGACGTCATTCTCGTGCACGCGGCGGCGGGCGGCGTCGGCCAGATCCTCTGCCAATGGGGCAAGGCGCTCGGCGCGACGGTGATCGGCACCGTCGGCTCCGAGGAGAAGGCCAAGCTCGCCAAGAAGGCCGGGGCGAAGCACGTCATCCTCTATCGCCAGGAGGACTTCGTCGCCCGCGTCGCCGAGATCACCAAGGGCGCGAAGTGCGCCGTCGTCTACGACGGCGTCGGCCAGGCGACCTTTCCGGCTTCGCTTGACTGCCTGCGCCCGTTCGGCATGTTCGCGAGCTTCGGCTCCGCTTCCGGCGGCGTCGAGGCGTTCAACATCGGGCTGCTGGCCCAGAAGGGCTCGCTGTTCGCCACCCGGCCGTCGCTGTTCGCTTTCACCGCCGACCGCGAGCGGCTGGGCAGGATGGCGCGCGACCTGTTCAAGGTCGTCGCCTCCGGCGACGTGAAGGTCGCCATCGGCCTGCGGGCGCCGTTAGCCGACGCGGCGCGGGTCCACGTCGCGCTCGAGGCGCGCGAGACGACCGGATCGTCAGTGCTCATTCCTTGAGGCGCCGCCCGCGCCGCTTCGGCCCGGCGCGGCGTCGCGCCGCCTCTTTTTCGTCGGAAACAGGCGCGATATGCGAGGGCCGCCGCCGCCTCGGGGCGTCGCCGGCGCGCCCGAGGGAGCGCGCTTGGCGAGCCGCAAGCGGACTTGTATAGGGATGGCGGGCGGCGCGCGCCCGGACCGCAGTCAGCAGAGGCCATTTCGTCGATGAGCGAACCCAACGCCCTCAAGCGGGCTGTCGCCGCGCCCACCGTCAAACCCGCCGCCAAGGAGGAAGGCTGGTGGGAAACCGTCAAGATCATCATCGAAGCCCTCATCATCGCGCTGGTGGTGCGCACGCTGTTGTTCCAGCCTTTCAACATTCCCTCGGGGTCGCTGATCCCGACGCTGCTGGTCGGCGACTATGTCTTCGTGTCGAAATACGCCTATGGATACTCGCACTACTCTCTGCCTGGCTTTCTTGACTTGGCGCCGGGGGCGTTTCCTGGCCGCATCTTCGCCTCGCCGCCGAAGCGCGGCGACGTCATCGTCTTCAAGCTGCCGCGCGACGGCGAGACCGACTACATCAAGCGGCTGATCGGCCTGCCTGGCGACAAGATCCAGATGATCAAGGGCCGGCTCTACGTCAACGGCCAGCTGGCCGAGCGCGAGCCGCTGCCGCCCTATGAGGCGACCTCGCACATGGGCGCGCCCGAGCTCGTCCCCCATTACCGCGAAACGCTGCCGGGCGGCGTGAAACACGAGATCATCCAGCTCGACGGCGACGAGAATCCGATGCCCTACACCGCCAACACCGACGTCTACGAGGTGCCGCAGGGCGAGTATTTCTTCATGGGCGACAATCGCGACAACTCGAGCGACTCGCGCGTGCCGGAGGACCGCGGCGGCGTCGGCTACGTGCCGTTCGTCAATCTGGTCGGGCGCGCCGAGGTGATCTTCTTTTCGGTCGACGGCGCGCCGGCGTGGGAATTCTGGCGCTGGCCGTGGACCGTGCGCTGGAGCCGGATGTTCCATGCCGTCCGTTGAGGCGCGCCGTCGCGGCGCGCGATCATGAGCAAGAAAGGCAAACCCGAGCTCGCCGACCTCGAGGCGCGGATCGGCCACCCGTTCCGCGACCGCGAGATCATCCAGCGCGCGCTCACCCATCTCTCCGCGCCGGCGGCCGGCGGCGCGGACCGCGCGCATTCTTACCAGCGCCTGGAGTTCCTCGGCGACCGCGTGCTCGGCGTCGTCGTCGCCGACATGCTCTATCGAGCCTATCCGCAGGCGAGCGAAGGCGAGCTGTCGATGCGGCTCGCCAAGCTGGTGCGCGGCGAGACCTGCGCAGCGGTGGCGGAGGAATGGGACGTCGGCCCGCACGTGGCGATGGGGCAGGGCGAGGCGCGCGCCGGCGGGCGCAAGAAATCGGCGATCCTCGCCGACGTTTGCGAGGCGATCATCGGCGCGACCTTCGTCGACGCCGGCTTCGAGGCCGCGCGCGAGATGGTCGAGCGTTCGTGGCGCGCGCGCATGGACGCCGACGTCGAGCCCGAGCGCGACGCCAAGACCGCGGTGCAGGAATGGGCGCAGGCGCGCGCCCTGCCGGCGCCGCGCTACGTCGAGGTGGCGCGCAGCGGCCCCGCCCACGCGCCGCAGTTCGTCATGCAGGTGGTGCTCGATGGGTTCGAGCCGGAGACCGGCGAGGCGAACTCCAAACGCTCGGCCGAGCAGGCGGCGGCGCACGCGTTCCTCGTGCGCTGGAGCGGCGCGTGAGCGCGACCCGTTGCGGCTTCGTGGCGCTGATCGGCGCGCCCAACGCCGGCAAGTCGACGCTGCTCAATGCGCTGGTCGGCGCGAAGATCGCCATCGTCTCGCGCAAGGCGCAGACCACGCGCGCGACCACGCGCGGCATCCTCATCGAGGGCTCGACGCAGATCGTCTTCGTCGACACGCCGGGGCTGTTCGCTCCCAAACGCCGGCTCGACCGCGCCATGGTCGCCTCGGCCTGGGGCGCGGCGGGCGACGCCGACGCGCTGGCGTTGCTCATCGACGCGCGCGCGGAGATCGCCGGCGGCGGTTCGGGCGAAGCGAGCGCGGCGGGCTTGAGCGCGCCGACGCAGGCGATCCTGAAAACGCTCGGCGAAGCCCGCGCGCCGAAATTCCTCGTCCTCAACAAGATCGACCTGGTCGAGCGCCCGCGGCTGCTGGCGCTGGCGCAAGGCCTCAACGCGGCGCTCAGCTTCGACGACACGTTCATGATCTCGGCGCTTGGCGGCGACGGGCTCGAGCGGCTGCGCCAGCGACTCGCGGCTGCGCTGCCCGAAGGGCCATGGCTCTATCCGGAGGACCAGATCGCCGACGCGCCGATGCGCGCGCTCGCCGCCGAGATCACCCGCGAAAAGCTGTTCAACCGGCTACACGACGAATTGCCGTATCAAGTCACGGTCGAGACGGAATCGTGGACCGATCTCGCCGACGGCTCGGCGCGCGTCGAGCAGACGATCTATGTGACGCGCGAGAGCCACAAGAAGATCGTCATCGGCGAGCGCGGCCAAACCATCAAGGCGATCGGCGCCGCGGCGCGCAAGGAGATCGCCGACGCCAACCAGACGCCGGTGCACCTGTTCCTGTTCGTCAAGGTGCGCGAGGACTGGCTCGACGACCCCGAGCGCTACCGCGCGATGGGGCTGGGGTTTCCAAAGGAGTAGGCCCGGGGCGCCGCGGAGGGCCCGCCGCGGCCCTGGGCGTTCATCGGGGAGGGGTCAGAGTCGCGGGGGGAGGTTGGCGCGTCGGCGTCGGCGAACTCGGTCCGGCGAAAGGGTTTCGAGGCGGCGTCGACGGCGTCGAAGCAAGCATGGACGTGTTCTACGGGTCGCACTTCGGGCACACGGAGCAGATCGCGCAGACCCTGGCTAGAATCATAAGCCAATCCGGGGTTCAGGCGCGCGCCCGCAACCTCGCCACGGATTATCCGAGCGAGGCCGAAATCAATTCGCCGGACCCGTGCGTCCTCATCAGCCCCATTCGCTATGGCGCGCACCTGCCCGCGGCGCGGCGGCTGCTCAAGCG
>CAZKHF010000025.1:0-11215 GCA_964552445.1 uncultured Bradyrhizobium sp.
CGACCGGGAAGAAGAAGCCCGCGACATAGACGCCGCGCGCGTCGAGCGCCTGCGCCAGGTCCTGCGCGAGCCGCGCTTCGCCGAGCATCACCGGGATGATCGGCGTCTCGCCCGGCAGCAGCGTGAAGCCCGCCTTGTCGAGCCCGGCGCGAAAGCGGCGCGCGTGCGATTGCAGGCGCGCGCGGCGGTCGTCGGCGGCAATCGCGATCTCCAGCGCCTTCAGCGAGCCGGCGGCGACCGGCGGCGCGAGGCTGTTGGAGAAGAGATAGGGCCGCGCGCGCTGGCGTAAGAGATCGACGATCGGCTGCGCCGCGGCGACGAAGCCGCCCATGCCGCCGCCGAGCGTCTTGCCGAAGGTGCCGGTGACGATGTCGACGCGGTCGCCCGCGCCGGTCAGCGCCGGCGTGCCGCGGCCCTTGTCGCCGAGATGGCCGGTCGCGTGGCAATCGTCGACCAGCACCAGCGCGCCATAGCGTTCGGCGAGCGCGCAGATATCCGGCAGCTTGGCGATGGCGCCGTCCATCGAGAACACGCCGTCGGTGGCGATCAGCTTGAACCGCGCGCCGTCGACGTCGGCCTGCTTCAGGCAATCCTCGAGCGCGTTCATATCGGAAGTGGCGTAGCGGTAGCGGCGCGCCTTGGCGAGTCGCACGCCGTCGATGATCGAGGCGTGATTGAGCGAGTCGGAGACGATCGCGTCGGCCTCGCCGAGCAGCGGCTCGAACACGCCGCCGTTGGCGTCGAAGCAGGCGGCGAACAGGATCGCGTCGTCCTTGCCGAGATGGCGGGCGATCGCCTGTTCGAGCTGGCGATGCAGCGTCTGCGCGCCGCAGATGAAGCGCACCGAGGCCATTCCGAAGCCGAACTGGTCGAGCGCGCGCTTCGCCGCCGCGATCACCTCGGGGTGGTCGGCGAGGCCGAGGTAGTTGTTGGCGCAGAGGTTGAGCATCTCGCGCGCGCCCGCTTCGCCGGCGACGCGCACGCGCGCGCCCTGCGGAGAGACGAGCGTTCGCTCGCGCTTGGTCAGGCCGGCAGTGTCGATCTCGGCGAGCGTCGCGTGGACATGGCTGAGAAAGGCTTCGGACACGTCGCCGCCTCCATTCCGTTATATAGGAAATTCCATTATAACGGACGGAGATACCTGTCCAGAGGAAATCAGCCGTAGAGCACGACCAGCACGCCGCGCGCTTCTCCGGGACCGGCGTTGGCGATGCGGTGGGCGACGTCGGCGGGGTAGCGCGCGGTCTCGCCCTTGACGAGGCGGCTCTTCGCCTCGCCGCTGATGATCTCGAAGGTTCCCTCGATCGCGGTGAAATGCTCGAAGGCGCCGCCGGCGTGCGGCGCGCTGTCGAGGGCGCCGCCGGGCGCCATGGCGATCTCGTACCATTCAGCCGCGCCGGCGAGCCGCGGCGGGCCGAGGATGCGCAGGCGGCAACGGCCGTCGGCGGCGTGGATCTCCGGCGTCGCGGCCGCGGCGACGATCTCGATCGCGCTTTTCTCCTGCGGCCCCTCGGCGCCTTGCAGAAGATCGGCGAACTCGAGCTTCAGCGCCCGCGTCAGGCTCCACAGCACCGCGAAGGTCGGGTTGGCCTGGCTCCGCTCGATCTGCGACAGCATCGACTTCGACACGCCGGAGCGCGCCGCGAGCTGCTCGAGCGTAAGGCCCAGCGCGGCGCGCCGCCGTTGCACCACCGGCCCGATTTCGGGAGCGGGCTTGTCGTTCATGATCGTCAACCCATAGCACATCGGCGGCGCGCGTCGTAGCAGCGCTCACGCCCGCGCGATGATCTCGCGCAGGAAAGCGACGTGGCGGGCGAAGGCGGCGCGGCCGGCGGCGCTCGCCTTGACGACGGTGCGCGGCCGGCGGCCGGCGAAGGTCTTGGCGACCTCGACGTAGCCGGCGCGGGCGAGATGGTCGAGGTGGGCGCCGAGGTTGCCGTCGGTCGCGCCGGTCAGCGCCTTCAGCCGGCCGAAGTCGAGCCCCGCGTCGTCGCGCGGCAGCGCGGTCAGCGCCGCCATGACGCGCAGGCGGACCGGCTGGTGGATGATCTCGTCGGGCGCGTCCATGCCGTCACGCCCGCCGCATCCACAGGCCGGCGACGATCAGCGCGCCGCCGTTGACGATGGTCAACGCCAGCCAATAGGCGTCGCCGGCCCACAGGTAGGCGGCGACCGTCAGCGTCGTCGCGCCGAGCCCGATGGCGAGGAACGCCGCGCCGAACCACAGGCCCGCGACCGCATAGCCGAACTGAAACAGCGTCGGCCAGAAGGCGGCGGCCTGGCGCGGCCCGAGGTCGCCGATCACGTCCGCCCAGATCCAGCCGAAGCCGTAGAAAAGCGCGAAGGTGGCGATGAGCCGCAGCGGCGCGCGCCTCTTTTGGCGAAACGCGTCGCGCAGCAGCAGCAGGGTGAGGCCGACGCCGACGAGGTCGACCACGATCCATCCCGACGCCGCCAGCTTGGGAAAGGCCCAGAACAGCCCGCGCCGCGCGAATTGCAGCGCGCCCCACAGAATGAAAATGTCGCCGGCGCGGCGATAGACGCGCGACTGCTTGACCCGCGCGACGATCCCGTCGACCTCGGCGAGCGCCGCGCTCGCTTCCTCAGAGCTGATGGTCATGGCGCGCCAAGTCCGCGAGCGGGCGGCGCGCAGACGAAGCGGACGACCGTCGGCCAGCCGGCGCCGAGGCCCGCCGCGTCGAGCGCGCGACGGAACTGGGTCAGCGTCCGGCCCCAGAATGCGCCGGCGAACAAGCCCCCCGCGAGCGCCGTCGCGCTGGCGATCTCGGCGTGGACGGCCGGGTCGGCGACGATCGCCAGCGCGGCCGCGCCGACGTACTTGACCGAAAAGGCGACGAGGATCAGCGCCAGCGACAGCGGCGAGCCCGGAACGATCATGCTCGCGCCTTCCGGCGTCAGGCGCGGCGCCGGCGTCAGCGCGGCGAGCGCGCGCCCCGCGGCTAGGCCCGCGGCGAAGCCGGCGACGAACAGCGCCAGATCGAGGCCGAGGCCGCGCGACCCGACGAGGCCGTCGAGCCCCCAGAGGAGGAAGGCGATCGGCACCAGCAGCGCGCGGCTCGGCGCGACCTCCCGCGGCCGCAGGGCGACCAGGCCACGCGAGAGCAGGAAGGCGAACAGAACCCACACCCACAGCGGCGTGTGGCTGACGACGACGTAGAAGAGCATCCGCAAGCGCCTCCGTTTCGCTGGGGCTCAGGGCCGCTTGGCGGCGTCGACGATCGCGTCGAGCGCCGCGGGTTGATGGACGACGCCCATGTGGTCGACGCCGGGAAGAAGCGCGACCGTCGCGCCGAGCGGGGCGACGAACTCCTGGTAGGCCGGCGCGTTCATCAGCTCGTCGTCGGCGCCGGCGATCAGCGCGATTCTGCCGGCCGCCGCCTTGAGCGCGCCCTGCCAGTCGCGCGGCGGGCCATAGTTGACGAGCAGCCGGAACGAGTAGCGCGAGACGACGACCTTCGCCGCCTCGGGCGAAATGGCGAAAGCGATGACGGGCAGCGATTGCGCCCAGTCGATCCCGAGGCGACCGAGCAGCGTCAACGCAAGGATGCGCGGAATGTCAGGCGCCGCCCACAGGCCGGCGCCTTCCGACGGGCGGTTGGTCGGCGCGTCGTAGCCGAGATAGGGCGCGAGCAGCACGAAGCGATCGAACGCGCCCGCGAGCGGCCCGGCGGCGACGCGCAGCGCGAAGCCGCCGCCTGCCGAGTGGCCGATCAGCGTCAGTCGCGCCGCCGGATAGGCCTCGCGCAGATGAGCGAGGAAGTCGGCGAGGTCGGCGTCGAGCTGGCCCAGATAGGCGATGTCGCCGCGCGTCCCCGAAGCGCCGTGGCCGCGCGCGTCGATGGCGACGGCGGCGAAGCCCGCCGCGGCGAGCGCCTTGCCGACCGCGTTCATTTCGTCGGAGGAGGCCGACGAGCCGTGGCAGAGTATCGCCAGCCGATCGGTCGCGCCGCCGGCGGCGGGATAGAGCCGATAGGCGAGCCAGGTCCCGTCGCGCGCTTGGAAACGGCTGAACTCGGGCTTGCCGGCCTGATCGATCGCCCGCGCGCCGGCATGGATCGAGGCGAGCGGCGGCGGCTGGGTCAGCGGCGTCGCCAGCATGACGCCGAGCGCGAGCGCGGCGACGCCGAGGAGCGCGAAGAACCAGAGGATCAAGCGAACGACGCCGGCGAGCGGCATGGCGGGACTCCCGAACGCAGTTCACTCTGCGTAGCAGAGTTATCTGCGCTGGTCAAACTCGCGTCGCCGCGCCGACCGGCGGTCCGGAACCGACGGAAAGATCAGCTTAGGATGGGACCGCGACGCCCCTGCGACAACATGCGTCCTTCACGCGAACAAAAGCGCCGCATAATTTTCACGCGCCGGTAGGACAGGTCCACAGCTGTCCTGTCGACAACGGAAGGGCCGGGGGTGAAAGGTTCCCGTCCTCTACTGGCCTCGGCCCTTCCTTTTTTCCCTTCTTTCGCCGCCGCTTTCACAGCCACGCTCGAAGCGCGTCCGGCGTTTGGCGCGCGCCCGCGCCGCGCCTTCGCCCCTCAGTGGCGGAAGTGCCGCATGCCGGTGAAGACCATCGCGATCCCCGCCGCGTCGGCGGCGGCGATCACTTCGGCGTCGCGCACCGATCCGCCCGGCTGAATGACGGCGGTCGCGCCCGCCTCGACCGCAGCGACGAGGCCGTCGGCGAAGGGAAAGTACGCGTCGGAAGCGGCGACGGAGCCCTTGGTCAACGGCGTCGCCAACCCCGCCAAACGCGCGGCCTCTTCCGCCTTCTGGGCGGCGAAGCGCGCAGAATCGACGCGCGACATCTGCCCAGCGCCGACGCCGACCGTCGCGCCGTTCTTGGCGTAGACGATGGCGTTCGACTTGACGTGCTTGCACACCCGCCAGGCGAAGCGCAAATCCGCCATCTCCGCCGCGGTCGGCGCGCGCTTGGCGACGATCTTCAGCGCCATCTCGTCGAGCGCGCCGTTGTCGCGCTCCTGCACCAGGAAGCCGCCGGCGACCGAACGGAAGCTCAGGCTCGGCGCGCGCGGATCGGGCGTCGCGCCGGCGATCAGCAGGCGCAGGTTCTTCTTGCGGGCGACGATCGCCAGCGCCTCGTCGTCCGCCTCTGGCGCGATGATCGCCTCGGTGAAGATCTCGACGATCTTGCGCGCCGCCGCCGCGTCGAGACGGCGGTTGAGCGCGACGACGCCGCCGTAGGCGGAGACGGGATCGCAGGCGAGCGCCTTTTCGTAAGCCTCGGCCAAGCTTGCGCCGAGGCCGACGCCACAAGGATTGGCGTGCTTGATGATTGCCGCGGCGGCCGACGCGGTGGGATCGAACTCGGCGATCAGCTCGTAGGCGGCGTCGGTGTCGCTAATGTTGTTGTAGGAGAGCGCCTTGCCCTGGACCTGGCGCGCCGTCGCGACGCCGGGGCGGGGCTCCGGGCCGAGGTAGAAGGCGGCGCGCTGGTGCGGGTTCTCGCCGTAGCGCAATGCGAGCGCCAGCGCGCCGCCGAAGGCGCGCCACTTCGGAGCTTCGACCGTCGTCTCGCGCGCCAGCCAATTGGAGATCGCCGCGTCGTAGGCGGCGGTCAGCGCGAACGCTTTCTGCGCCAGCTCACGGCGGAAGGCGAGCCGCGTCGCGCCGTCGTTGGCGGCTAGCTCCTCGATCAGCCGCGGGTAGTCGGCGACGTCGACGATCACGGCGACGTCGGCGTGGTTCTTCGCCGCGGCGCGGATCATCGCCGGCCCGCCGATGTCGATGTTCTCGATCATCTCGGCGTATGGCGCGCCCCGCTTCAGCGCCGCCCCGAACGGATAGAGGTTGACGATCAGCAGGTCGATCGGCGCGATGCCGTGGGCGATCATCGACGCCTGGTGGGTCGGGTCATTGCGCACGGCGAGCAGCCCGCCGTGGACGCGCGGGTGCAACGTCTTCAGCCGCCCGTCCATCATCTCGGGAAATCCGGTGGTCTCGGCGACGTCGATCACCGCGACGCCGGCTCGAGCGAGCGCCGCCGCGGTGCCGCCGGTGGAGACGATCTCGATTCCGCGCGCCGCCAGCGCTTTTCCCAGCTCGCTCAGGCCGGTCTTGTCGGAAACGGAGATCAGGGCGCGGCCGATGCGCGCAGGAGAATCGGAAGGCATTGCGGAAAGCTCGCGGGACAGAATGCGTGGCGGGATCGCCGCCGCGCCATATCACGCTTCGCGGCCGATCGAAACTCACCAAGCCTCGACCGCGAGGCCGCGCCCTACGCCCGCCGCTCCAGCCGCGCCGCGAAGAAGCCGTCGAGCCCGGCCAGGCGCGGGTTGGGGTTGGGAAGATGGCAGGGCAGCGTGCGCAATTCGCCCGCCGGGTTGAGGCATTCGGCGAGGCCGCCGATCTCGCTGGGCTCGATCGGAACGCGCCGCACGTCGGGGTTGCGGCGCATCAGCTGGGCGATCTGCGCCTCGCCCTCCTCGGGCTCGAGCGAGCAGACGCAATAGACGATCGCGCCGCCCGGCCGGGTCAGGTCCACCGCCTTGTCGATCAGGCGGCTTTGCAGCTCGACCAGGCCGGTAAGGTCGCCCGGCCGCTTGGTCCAGGCGACGTCGGGATGGCGGCGGATCGTTCCGGTCGCCGAGCACGGCGCGTCGATCAGCGTCGCGTCGAACGGCGGCGCTTCGAACGTCATCACGTTCGCCACCGGCATCTCGGCCTCGAGCTTGAGCCGGGCGAAGTTCGCCGCCAGCCGCTTCATCCGCTCCGCGGAACGATCGACCGCGGCGACGCGCGCGCCGGCGAGCGCCAGCTCGGCGCTCTTTCCCCCAGGCGCGGCGCAAAGATCGACGACCCGCATCCCCGCCTCGACCCGCAGCAGCCGCGCGGGCAGCGCCGCGGCGGCGTCCTGGACCCACCATTCGCCTTCGTCGTAGCCGTCGAGCTCGGCGATCGGGACATGGGTCTCGAGCCGCACCGATCCCGTCGGCAAGACCACGCCGCCGAGCCGGCGCGCCCAGCCTTCCGGGTCGCTCTTGACGCTGAGGTCGAGCGTCGGCTCGTCCTGATGCGCGCGGGCGATCGCGCGCGCCGTCGCCTCGCCGTAGGCCGCGCGCCAGCGCGCCGCCAGCCATTGCGGCGTATCGTCGTCGAGCGGGTCGACGGCGGCGAGGATCTCCTCCTTGGCGCGCGCGAGATTGCGCAGCACGGCGTTCACCAGCGCCGCGAACGGTTGCGCCCCGGGGTCAAGCCGGGTCGCGCGCACCGCGAGGTCGACCGCCGCGTGGTCGGGGACGTCGAGAAACAAGAGCTGCGCCGCCGCCGCGGTCAGAACCCATTCGAGGGCGCCGGCCTTGCGCGGCAGGCCCTTGTCGAGAAAGCGCCCGACCGCCTTGCGAATCGTCCCCAGCCGCCGGAACGCGACGGTGGCGATCGACCGCGCCAGCGCGCGGTCGCGCGCATCGAGGCCGGCGAAGCGATGGTCGACGTCGGCGGCGCGCTCCTCGGAGGAACGCGCTGAGCCGAGCACGTCGGCGATCGCCTGCGCCGCGGCGAGCCGCGCGGCGAGGCCCGGCGTCGCGTCGGTGGGCGCCGGCGGACGACGCAAGCCGCGCGAGCGGAAGCCGTTGGGTCGATTTTGCTGCATGATCCGCTCGCGTGGAAATCATCGAGGCGCCGCCTCTCCTATCGGCACTATAGCGCCGAAATCGACGCGCGCCGCGGCGTTCGACCGTCTTTTCGTCGAAACGTTCCAGGTCTAAGCTTTAGTCCATCCGCAATGGAGGGACCCGCCCATGGCGACCGCGACCCGTGGCTCGGAGGGCGACGTCGGCGCCGGCGAAAGCGCGCCGGCCGTTCCGAACCCCAAGCTTTCCGACTCCGCCAAGCGCGCGCTGGCGGAAGCCGAGGCGCGCCGCGCCGCGCAAGGCGCGCCGCCCGCGCGCGAAATCGGCGGCCGCGACGGCCTCGACCCGACCCGCTACGGCGACTGGGAAGTCAAAGGCATCGCCAGCGACTTCTGATCGGCCCGCCTCAGCGCGTCATCACCACCGGCGCGCCGACGCTGACGCGATCGTAAAGGTCGATGACGTCTTCGTTCAACATGCGGATGCAGCCGTAGGAGGCCGCCGTGCCGATCGAGGCGCGCATCGCCGCGGTGGTGCCGTGGATGGCGACCTCCTCGCGGTCGAGGGTGATGGCGCGCGCGCCCATCGGGTTGTGCGGCGAGCCGCCGGGGATCACGTTCGGCATTTCGGGATGGTCGCGCTTGACCACCGCGGGGGGCGCCCAGGCGGGCTCGACATATTTGCCGTCGACGCGCGCGGCGCCGCTCCACTCCTTGCCGCGCTTCGGCACCGCGATGGGGTAGGCGATGGCTTCGCGCGGATCGACGACCAGGTAGAGCTTGCGTGCGCTCTGGCTGATGACAATGGTCCCCGCCGGGTAGGGCGAGGGGAAATCGACCATCTCGCGCGCGTTCGCCGCATCGGCGAACCACATCAGCGCGGCGAAGGCGCCGAGCGCGCAGAGCTTTCCCCGTCCGACCCGCATCTCCCGCCTCCGCCCGCGCGCCTGCAATAGGAGCAAGAAAACAATACTATAGAGGCCCGCCGGCGTCGCCGGCGGGCTGGAAACGCGGTGAATCCGTCGTAACGACGCGCTCCCCTCTCCCCTTGCGGCAAAGGGGTTGGGCTGAGGGGTCGGCGCGCAAGCGCTTGGTTGTGGCGGAACGCGCCTTACCGCGACCCCATCCGGCCGCGCTTCGCGCGGCTGCGTTCCCCCGCGCGGGGGGAAGCGGATCGACGGCGCGATGGATCGGCGTCGGCGGAGGGAACTTGGCGCGCGCCGCGCGAAGCCGGCCCGGCGCGCGTGATCGCCGCCGCCTCACTCGCCCATCTGCAACAGCGACCCGACTTTGCGCGCGCTTTCGAGCAACGCGATGAAGGCCGCGCCGCCGGCGGCGAGCAGCGCGACGTTGATCGCCAGCGCGTCGAGCATCAGGTCGGCGCGGAACGCGTGGCCGACCAGCGCCGCGCGCAAGCCCTCGAAGACATAGGTCGGCGGCAGGCACCAAGCGACCGTCTGCAGCCAGGAAGGCAGCGTCGCCACCGGATAGTAGACGCAGGAGAACGGCATCAGGAAGAACAGCACCGACCAGGCGAGCCCCTCCGCGCCGACGCCGTTGCGCACCACCAGTCCGGCGATGGCGAGCCCGAGCGCCCAGCTCGTCAGCATCAGGTTGGCGAAGAAGGCGACCAGAACCAGCCCCAGGCCCCAGAAATTGAAATCGAAGAACCACAGCGCGAGCAGCGTCGCCGGAACGAGGCCGATCGCCATGCGGATGACGCTCATCGTCATCAGCGCGGCGACGAATTCCAGCGGCCGCAATGGGCTCATCAGCAGGTTGGCGATGTTGCGCGACCACATCTCCTCGAGAAACGAGATCGAGAAGCCCAGCTGGCTGCGAAACAGCGTGTCCCAAAGCAGCAGCGCGCCGATCAGGGTTCCGCCCGCCACCGCCATCGCCCCGCTTAAGCCGGTCGCGCCGGCCTGCCCGCGGATGTAGGTCTGGAGGAAGCCCCAGGTCATCATCTGCACCGCCGGCCAATAGACCAGCTCGGCCAGGCGCGGCCACGACGAGCGCAGGAGATAGAGGTAGCGCGCGACCATCGCGCCGACCCGCGCGGCGGAGAAGCCAGCCGCCCTCGCCCGCTCCCCGCTCACGGCCGCGCCTCCGGATCGGCGCCGCGCGCGACGTCGAGGAACACCTCCTCGAGATTGCTCCGGCCGTAGCGCGCGATCAGGCCGTCGGGCGAGCCGTCGTCGACGACGCGCCCCTGCTTGAGGATGACGACGCGGTCGCACAGCCGCTCGACTTCGCCCATGTTGTGGGAAGCGAGCAGGATGGTCGCGCCGCGCTCGCGCCTGAACGTCTCCAGCCGGCCGCGCACCCAATCGGCGGTGTCGGGGTCGAGCGAGGCGGTCGGCTCGTCGAGCAGCAACACCTCGGGGGCGTTGATCAGCGCCTTGGCCAGCGCGACGCGCGTCTTCTGCCCCGCCGACAGGCTGCCGGAGGGCCGATCGAGGAACGCCTCGAGCGCGAGGCTTTCGGCGAGCTCGGCGATGTGCGCGTCGAGCCGCGGAACGCCGTAGAGGCGGCCGAACACGCTGAGGTTCTGGCGCACGGTCAAGCGATGCGGCATGTCGACGTAGGGACTCTCGAAATTCATGCGGTCGAGGACGCGGTAGCGGTCGCGCGCCATGTCGACGCCAAGCACGCTGACCGTTCCCGAGGTCGGCGTGATCAGCCCCATGATCATGCCGATGGTCGTCGTCTTGCCGGCGCCGTTGCCGCCGAGCAGCGCCGTCACCGAGCCGGCGGCGACCGAAAGCGACAGCGCGTCGACCGCCGTCGTCGCGCCGAACCGTTTGCATAGCCGGCGGGTTTCGATGGCGGCGGTCAAAGGCGGCCTCGCGGGGGGAAAGGGGACGCGGGGTTTTAGCCGCCGCGCGCCGCGATGTCACGGCGAGGCGGGCGGCGCTTCAGCGCGGGTCGCAAAGCGGCGAGGGCCACGTCGACGCGCCGGCGTCGCGACGACGTGGCTTTCGGCTCCTGTGAGCCTTGCTGAGCGAACCGGCCCTTTGGGCTGGTCGGCTCAGCAAGGCTCACAGGCGCTGAACGCCTGAACCGCGCGCGGGGGTCAAGGACGGCCGAAGGCCGGCGGCGAAGCCGGCGCGAAGCGTCCTTGACGCCTGCGCGTGGTTCAGGCAGCCGCGCAAAGAGCGTTCGTTCGCGAGCGCCGCGCCTCCCTCGCTTGCCAAGCAGCCCCCAGGCGACGGAGAAGAGGCGCGCCCGCGCTTAAGCGATCGGCGAACCCTGGAAGCCCGTCGTGAGCCTGCTCGCCGTCAAATTGCTCGTCACGCCGCTGGTGATCCTCGCCGCCAGCCTCGCCGGCCGGCGCTGGGGCGAGGCGCTCGGCGGCTGGATCGTCGGCCTGCCGCTCACCTCGGGGCCGGTCGCGGCGTTCCTCGCCGTCGAACGCGGCGCGAGCTTCGCCGCCGAGGCGAGCGCCGGCTCGCTCGCCGGCGCCGTCGCGCAGGTGGCGTTCGTCGGCGGCTATGCGTTCGCGGCGCCGTGGGGCTGGCTGGCGGGACTCCTCGCCGGCGCGGTCGCCTATGTCGCGGCGGCGCTGGTCCTGCAAGCCGCGACGCTCGCGCCGACGACGCTCTTTAT
>CAZKHF010000025.1:11315-19182 GCA_964552445.1 uncultured Bradyrhizobium sp.
TCGCCGCGCGTCGGAGTCGAGTCGCGCGCCGTGGTGGGAGATCCCGGCGCGCACGGTCGTAGTCACGACGCTGGTGGTGGCGGTGACGGGGTTCGCCTCGACGCTGGGCGCGCGCACCAGCGGCGTCGTGGCGAGCTTTCCCTTGATCGGCGCGGCGTTCGGCGTCCTCGCCCATCGCGCCGACGGGCCGCGCGCGGGCGTCGCCGCGCTGAGAGGCATGGTTGCGGCGCTGTTCTCGTTCGCGTTCTTCTTCTTCGTGCTTGGCTTGGCGCTGCCGCGCGCCGGCGCGCTCAGCGCCTTCGCCGCCGCGACGCTCGTCGCGCTCGTCGTTCAGGCGGCGACGCTGACGTTCGTCCGCAGCGCGAGATCGCCTCGTTTCGACTGAGCCGCCGGCGGCGGAGCGGCCGCGCCGTCCCGCCCGCCGGCGATGCGAGCGGTCACTGGCGCTCGCCGCCGTCGTGATGGCGCCACTGGGCCATCATGCCCGGATGCGGGCCGCGCTCCCTCAGGCTCGCCAGCAGCGGACCGAAATGATGCTTCTGCGTGTCGTCGAGGCTGTCGTAGAGCGGCTTCGCCGCGGCGGCGATCGCCTTGAGGTTGGTCGACGTCTTTTCGAGGCGGTCCGAGATCATCGTCATGCGGTCGATCGGCGACGGGCGCTGGTCGCCCTTCATCGCCTCGCGCATGGCGCGGAATTCTTGCGCCCGCGCCTTGGCGGCGTCGCGCACCGCGGTCTCGAACGGTGTCCACAGCCTCTCCTGGTCGGCGGTGAGCTGCAGCGCCGCCTTCATCCCCGCCAAACGGGCGTCGAGCATGAAGCCGCGGTCGCCCCGCCATTCGCGGGTCTGGTTGGCGGGCGGCGTCTGGTCGCCCGGAGCGGCGGCGACCGCCAAAGCGGGGCCGAGCAACGCGACGGCGGCGACGGAACCAATAATCAGCTTGTTCATCGAAGTCCCCTTCAGGTTGAATTCGATGGATCAGGGTCGTACGACGCGGCATTACTTTCAAGTTACATCGCCGTAACGATGGCGCGCGCCCGAACGCGAGGCGACCCGCGAACCGGCGGCGCGCCATTGACGGAAGGCGACGCTTCTGCCCATGCTGACGGCCTTGCGAGGAGATCGACATGAGCGACGGCGGCGTCATCGGCGAACTGGCGCGCGGCCTCGCGGCCCGGCGCGGCGTGATCTCGGCCTGGGTCACGGTCAACGACGCCGCGGTCGCCGACGCGCTGGCGCGCGAGCCTTTCGACGCCGTGACGCTCGACCTGCAACACGGCGACGTGGACTTCGTCGGCGCGACGCGGGCGATTGTCGCCGTCGCGCTGGCGGGCAAGCCGACGATCGTGCGCGTGCCGGTCGGCGACTTCGCCCTGGCGAGCCGGCTCGCCGACGCCGGCGCGGCGGCGGTGATCGCGCCGATGATCGACGACGCGGAGAGCGCGCGCCGTTTCGCCGAGTTCATGAAGTTCCCACCGCTCGGCCGGCGCTCGTGGGGCCCGCGCGCCGCTGCGGCGCTCTCCGGCCTCGCCGGCGCCGACTATCTCAACGGCGCCGACGCGATGACGCTGGCGATCGCGATGATCGAGACGCGCGAGGCGCTCGACGCGCTCGACGCCATCCTGGCGACGCCGGGGATCGACGGCCTGTTCGTCGGCCCCTACGACCTGTCGGTGGCGCTGCACCGCGGCGCCTTCATCGATCCCGACAGCGCCGAGGTCGACGCCGCGCTGACGCGCGTGGTGGCGCGCGCCGCCGCGCACGGCAAGTTCGCGGGCGTGTTCTGCCCCGACGGCGCGCGGGCCAAGCGCGCGCTGGCGCGCGGCTTCGCCTTCTGCACCGCCGCCAACGATCTCGACCTCATGCGCGCCGGCGCGCGCCGCGAGCTCGCCGCCGCGCGCTGAAGCGCGCCGTGTTGTAGCGGACGCACGTCCCCCCGCCCCGCGAAGCGGGGAGAGGGATGGAGCGCGGGGCTGACGCGAAAGAGAAACCCCGGGCGCGAAGCCCGGGGTTCGCATTGCGGAAAGAGGCGGAAGCGTCGATCAGAAGCTGACGCGCACGCCGCCGGTGAAGGCGGTGTTGTTGGTGTGGGTGTAGCCGTTCGCCATGCCGCCCGCGACCTCCGAATACATCACGCCGCCGTAGACGTCGACGCGCTTCCAGGGACGCCAGTCAAGCATCCCCGAGACCGCGTCGGTGTGGCCGGCGCAGGTCGAGTAGTTCGTGCCCGGCGCCCCCGTGGCCGGCGCGCACAGCGTCGACGCCGATTGATACTTAACGTTATAAAGGTGGGTCGTTGAGCTGCTACCCAGTAGCGTATAGTTGTTCTGCCACTCGTAATAATACCCAACGACGGCGTCCAGGTTGCTCAGGACCGCGTACTTGCCACCGATCCAAAGAGCTTGCAGGTCCATAGAATTAACATAGACGTTTGACTGGATCTGCCCCGGATATCCGCCATTCAATGTATAGATATTGCCAGACCCCCCGTTGACATTCGGGAAATAATTGTCGAAGTCGCTCGGGCTGGACAGCCGCGCGTATTCGTAGCCGCCGAACACCGTCAGCGCGTTCCATTTGTACTTCGCCGCGATCACGCCGGCGTTGATGTCCGCGAGCGTCGCCGCCAACTTGTCCGAGGGAGTGGGCACGGTCGAGGCGGAGTAAACCTTGAGCACCACGGCGTCCTTCGCATAGGCGTAGACCGCGTCAACCGACAGCCCGCCGTAGTCAAAGCCGAGGTCGGCCTGGTAGGCCGCCTGAGCGCCGTTGTCCTGGTCCCAGCCGCCCACCTGGGCGAGCGCGCCGGCGCGGAAGCCGTTGTAGGCGACCTGGTACTTGAACGAGGTGTTCTCGCGCGCCGTCTCGGTGTCGCCGGTGCCGGCCACCACCGTGCTGGAGAAGCCGATCAGCGAGAACGCGTAGGCGCCGCCGAACGGATCGTAATTGCCCACCAGGTCATTGGTGAACGCGTATTGCCGGCCAAAGGTCAGCGTGCCGTAGGTCGGGTTGCTGACGCCGATGTAGGCGCGGGTGTTGTCCCACTGGCCGGCGCGGCTCGAATCGCTGTTGGCGCTCTCCCTGGCGTATGGGAGACCGTTGTTGTCGACCAGCGACTTCGGACCGTTCGAGAGCTGGAACGAGTACGGATCGAAGCCCAAGTTGACGTCGCCGACGATGTACCAGTTCGGGACGACCTGCTCCTTGATCTTGACGCCGACGTTGGACTGGCTGAGGCCGTTCGGCACCCACTGCCAACGCGCGCCGTCGCTGAACTTGCCGATCACCTCGTTGACGCCCTGCGGAAAGTCCTTGTTGAACTTGGCCGCGTGCGTCTCGTAGCCGCCGCCGAGGTCGATCTGGCCGTAGACCGTGACGCCCATGTAGCTGAGCGGGCAGTCGGTCGGCGTCGAGTCGAGCCATGTCCAGAAGCTGGCGTAGCAGTTCGTCGCGGCGGGCGCCGGCGGCGTCTTCTTGGTCGGCATGTCGGCGGCCAGCGCCGCGCCAGTGAGGGCGAGGGCCGCCACCGAGCCCAGCAGGATCCCATACAACTTCGTCATCGCGCGCCCCCAGTCGGTGTCGTCGAGGCCCGGCTCGACATAATCCTGATAAATTCCATAATCGCGGTCAACTAATCGCGCACAAATGCACTGCCCCGTTTCGACGCGCCGCTCGCCGGCCAAGCCTACGGCGACGACTGTCCGTCGGGTTGACCATGACTATAGATAACAGATTTGTGACACGCGAGCGCCACGTTCGGCCGCGTTCGCGCCGCAATCTCGGCAAAATCGCCGCAACGCCTCCACTCGGCGATCTTCCACGCCGCCGCCGTAGAGGTTCCCGGCTGCAACATCAACGCGATAGCGAAGGCGGCGGCCCGCGGCGCGGGCGCGGCGGCGCGACTTGGCGCGCGGGCGGGCGCGCCAAATTTGCGCCGCCGTGTGGCCCCCGCGCCACACAATTGTCGCGGCGTCGACCCTGATGTTCGCCCCGATCCCCGAGCGCCGAGCGCGCGACCGCGACGCCCGACGAATCAGCCGCCGCCGGCCGGCGCCCCGCTCGGGCCGCAGTCCGCATCGAAGCCGACGCGCGAGCCGCTCGCGTCCTGACCATCTACAGGCAGGCGCGGCGAGAACCGATGGCGCCGCCGTCCGTCAATCGACCTCTCCCCCTTTCCCCGCGCGGGGAAAGGGGCGGCGCCGGCCGAGGCAAAAAGAAAACCCCGGGCGCGAGGCCCGGGGCTCGAATTCCGGAAAGAGGCGGAAGCGTCGATCAGAAGCTGATCCGCACGCCGGTGGTCAACGCGGTGTTGTTGGCGTGAGAGTAGCCGCTGACGAACCCGCCGGCGCCCTCCGAGTACATCACGCCGCCGTAGACGTCGACGCGCTTCCACGGGCGCCAGTCGACCAAGCCGGAGACCGCTTCGAGATGGCCGGCGCAATAGCTGTTCTTCGCCCCGACCAGCGGCGCGGCGTTGGCGGCGCAATTGGTCGCGGAATAGCTGCTGGAGAAGTTGTTCTGCCATTCGTAGTAATAAGCGGCCGAGAGGTCGAGGTTGCTGAGGAGGCTGTACTTGACGCCAGCCCAGGTGGCCTGGAGAATCTTGCCGTTGTAGGCGGTGTAGCTGTTTGCGTTGCTGCCAGGAGCGTTGTTGCCTGCTACGTAGATGCCGGCGATGCTGTCGAAGCCGTTAGCCGCCGCGTTCTCGGCGTAGGAGTCCGTCGCCGAGGCGAAGTGATCGTGGGCGTATCCAGCGAACGCTTGCCACGGTCCGTTCTTGTACTTGCCCGCAATCGCTGCGCTGTCGACATCGGCGATCGTCGCTTTCAGCGGGTCGGACGTTGAATTCGCCGCCAGGAACACCGCGTCCTTAGCGTAGCTATAAATCGCGTCGACCGAGAAGCCGGCGTAGTCGAAGCCGACGTCGAACTGATAGGCGCCGTTCGAGGCGTCGCCGGTGCCGTAATCGCCGACCCCCCACAGCGCGCCGGCGCGGAACATGTTGTAAGTCACCTGGTACTTGAACGACGTGTTGTAGCGCGCGAGATCGCTGTCGCCGAGGCCCTGGACCGGCGTCGCCGAGGTGCCGATCAGCGAGAACGCATATGAGCCGCCCATCGGGTCGTAGTTGTTCACCAGGTCGTTGCTGAGCGCGTACTGGCGGCCGAAGGTCAGCGTGCCGTAGGTCGCGTTGCTGACGCCGAAGTAACCGCGGGTGTTGTCCCACTGGCCGGCGCGGCTCGAATCGCTGTTGGCGGTGTACGCCAGCTTGCCCGAGGTGACCGCGGCCGGCGTCACACGGCCGATGTTGTCCACCAGCGACTGCGGGCCGTTGGCGAGCTCGAACGAATAGGGATCGAAGCCGAAGTTGACGTCGCCGACGATGTACCAGTTCGGGACGACCTGCTCCTTCATCTTGATGCCGACGTTGGTTTGGCTGAGACCGTTCGGCACCCACTGCCATTTGCCGCCGCCGCTGCTCTTGGAGATCAGCTCCGCGACGCCGTTGTTGAAATCCTTGTTGAAAGGCGTCGCGTGCGTCTCGTAGCCGCCGCCGACATCGAGCTGGCCGTAGAGGGTGAAGCCCATGTAGCTCAGCGGGCAGTCGGCGGCGCTGGAATTGAGCCAGTCCCAGAAGCTGGCGTAGCAGTTCGTCGCGGCGGGCGCCGGCGGCGTCTTCTTGGTCGGCAGATCGGCCGCTTGCGCCGCGCCGGCGAGGGCGAGGCCCGCGACCGAGCCCAGCAGGATCCTATATAACTTCGTCATCACGCGCCCCCAGTCGGTGACGTCGGGCTCGACCCCGACGCAATTGAACACAAACGACCCGCCGCCTCCGGCAGCCCAGCTCGCCTGCGCCGCGAGCCGTTCGATCGCCTCGCCCTGAGCGTTAAGGAACGGACATGACAGATCCGTGACACCCGTGCGTCACAATTGGCCGCGCGCGCCGCGAAACGGCGCCGTTGGCCGAAGCGCCGCCCGTCCGGCGACCCGCCGAAGCGCCGCCTCGAGAGAAAAACGCTAGTTTCATCAGTTCGCTAGCGAGCGCCTCGGTCGGCCTCGCGGAGCCTGCGGCCTGTGCGCAGCCAAGGCCGGCTGCAGGTTTCGCTCGGCGGCGACTCCAACTTCGCGCGACTGTGTGGCGCTCGCGCCACACAATTGGCGCGGAAAAGACGATGTTGGTCGCGGCGCGACGGGCGCGGCAAGCGGCGGGACCGCGACGCCTGCGCCCGCTCAGCCGGCGATGATGACCTCGATGCCGCGGCTTTCGAGGGCGCGCGCGTCCTCGTCGCGGATGCCGTCGTCGGTGATGAAAGAGTGGATCAGGTCGAGCGCGCCGAGCCGGGTGAACGAGGAGCGGTTGATCTTGGTCGAGTCGGCGACGAGATAGACGCGCGAGGCGGCGCGGATCATCGCCTGCTTGAGCTGCAGGTCGGCGAAGCTCGGGTAGGTGAGGCCGGTGTCGAGGGCGACGCCGGCGGCGGCGAGGAACAGCTTGCCGGCGTAGACGTCCTCGAAATAGTCGGCCGCCTTGTCGCCGGAGAGCGACAGCGTCGGCGCCTTGAACTGGCCGCCGGGCATGTGCACCGCAAATCCCGGCGCCGCCCCGAGGATCAGCGCGATGTTGAGCGCGTTGGTGATGACGGTGAGCGACGCCCGGTTGAGCAGATTGTGGGCGATCTCGGTGGTGGTCGAGCCGGAGTCGAGGATGATGGTCTCGCCGTCGCCGACCACGCTCGCGGCCTTGACGCCGATCTTGCGCTTCTTCTCCATGTTCTCCATGTGCTGGAGCGACAAGGTCTCGACCTGGCGCGGCACCGTGCGCAGGAAGGCGCCGCCGTGCTGGCGGCTGATGTGGCCGTCGGTCTCGAGCTTCTCGAGATCCTGGCGGATGGTCGCTTCCGACACCGCGAAGGCGGCGCTGAGGTCGCGGACGCGCGCGCTGCCCTCTTCCTTGAGCCAGTCGAGGATTTTCATCCGCCGCGGCTCGGCGAGCAGGCCGTTAAGGTCGGCGTTGGGCTGGCCGGGAGGGCCGAGCCGGCTGCTGCGCGCCGATGTCGTGGCTTTCGATACCCTCATGCTCACACCCGTTCCGTGCCCAGGCGGCGGGCCCGTCGCCCACCGTCGGCGACGCGCGGCCGGCGCTGGCCAAGCCGCCCGATTTCCGATTGAAACGCAAGTATTAGTCGCGAATCGAAATCATTTAGCCCAAGCTCAGGCCGGATCGCAAAAAAAACGATTCAAACCGCGACGCGCCGAGTTTGGCGTCGCTTGAAAAGCAAAGCTCATGCCAGTTGCGCCATCTGCTGCAGCGCGACGCGTTGCTGGAGCTTGCGCTGCGCCTCGTCGACCACCACCGCGGCGATAATCACGACGCCCTTGATCACCATTTGCCAGAACGAGCTGACGCCCATCATCACCAAGCCGTCGGAGAGGATGCCGATCACGAACGCGCCGATGATGGTGCCGCCGATGGTGCCGCGGCCGCCCGCCATCGAGGTGCCGCCGAGCACCGCGGCGGCGATGGCGTTGAGCTCGAAGGTCGTGCCGGTGGCCGGATGGGCCGCCAGCAGCTCCGAGGAGATGATCAGGCCGACGATCGCCGAGCAGAAGCCGGAGAACATATAGACGAACAGCTTGACGCGGCTGACGCGGACGCCCGACAGCGCCGCCGCCCGCTCGTTGCCGCCGACTGCGAAGACGTGGCGGCCGAGCGGCGTCCAGCGCGCGAGATAGGCCGCCGCGAGGGCGACGACGATCAGCAGCCAGATCGACGCCGGCAGGAAGAAGATCGAGCCGGCGCCGAGGAAGGCGAAGCCGGTGGTGCCGAAGGCGGCGCTGCCCTCGAGGTTGGGGAAGGTCGCGCCGTC
>CAZKHF010000026.1:0-18903 GCA_964552445.1 uncultured Bradyrhizobium sp.
CCGACCGCACGCTGATCGAGCTGGCGACGCGCAACCTGCTCGCCAACGCGTTCAAGTTCACGCCGAGCGGCGGCGTGCTGCTCGGCGCCCGGCGCCGACGCGGCGAGATCGGCGTCGCGGTGGTCGACACCGGCGCGGGCGTCGCGTCCGACCAGACCGAGTCGATCTTCGAGGAGTTCCGCCGCGCCAAGACGACGGCGACCGGCGCGAACGAGGGCATCGGCCTCGGCTTGGCGATCGTCAAGCGCCTGGCGGCGCTGATGGGCGGCCGCGTCGCCCTGCGCTCGCGGCCCGGCAAGGGCAGCGTCTTCACGCTGTGGCTGCGCGAGGCGATCACGGCGCCGCGCGCGGAAGCGCGCCCCGAGGCTGAGGTCGAGTCGCTCGCCGGGCGCCGCATCCTCATCCTCGACGACGACCCGCTGTGCGCGGCGGCGATGAAGCAGGAGTTCGTCGACCAGGGCGCGGTCGTCGCCTCGGCCGCCTCGATCGCCGCGGCGCGGGCGGCGATCGACGCCGCGGGAATGCCGGAAGCGCTGGTGGTCGACTACGACCTCGCCGAAGCGGCGACCGGCCTGCAGTTCGTCGAGGGGCTGCGGGCGCGCTGGCCCGCGGCGCCGGTGGTGATGATCAGCGGCTCGACCGACGCCGACGCGGCGGCCGCGCTCAGCGGCTCCGGCCTGCCGTGGCTGACCAAACCGGTCGAGGCGCGCGCGCTTCGCGCCGCCCTGATTCACGCGCTCGGGCGATAGGGATGAACGCCCGACGGGCGACGCCGGGATCGAGTGACCCGCCGCGTTCCCCGCGCCGTCACTTTCCAAATCAGCTTAAGCTGCTGACTATCACAGTTGCATCGCCGAGGAAGCGCCTGAAATCGTCGCCTCGTGCGGCCAAGACGGGATAAACGCCTTTGCCTACGATCCCCGATCGGGCGTTCTCGCCCCCAATCGCGCCGCGGCCGCGGCGCCCTTCGCCCCGACGTTCAAACATCTGGGCGAACAGCAGCAGCCGTCGGCTGGAGCAGATCCTCGGCCACCCGGGAATGTCGTCGCCTTCCGCCAGAAACACAAAGCATGCGAGCAACGGATCAACGCGGGCCGGAGCGCGACCCGATGAAGCCTTGGGCCGCGCTCCGCACGCCTCGTCCTCCGATCTCACGCCGCGTTTCTCGCCTTGACCTCGGAGGCGGTCAGCCGCTCAAGCAAGACGGGAAGCTTCCCCTCCACGAACGCCGGATGAGGCGTAAGGTCGACGCTCGCGACCCGCCAGCCGTCCTTGCCGAATTCATTGAGGCGCCGCACCAGGAAATCGGGCCGATTGCCTTCGCCCTCGAAGTTAATCATCTCAAGTCGATATTCCATTATGATGTCTCCTGCTTTGCGCCGATCGACGCGAATTTGCCACAGTCGCCGCCCTGTCGCTTGAGGACGGGGTCCCGACGAGGCATGCATAGGCCGCCCCTTGATCGAGCGGGAGACTCGGAATCTACGCACGGCAAAGGTCGACGGCAGGCCCTTCAAGCACGATTTACCCCCTACGCCCGCGACCCGAGCGTAAATCGCGACGCGCTTTCGTCGTCCGCAAACGAAGCTGAGGGGTCTTTAGCCGACATCCCTCAGATGGCGGCTGGCTTCAGCCTCGGACTGCGCCATATCGGTTTGTCGCGCAATCCTGAAGCGCTTGAAGCGCCGATGCCTCTTGACGATGGGCGTCGGGCCGGGCCGACGCCCTTTTCAGAATCGGGGCGTGTCGAGTTTTCGCTCATTAAGACGCATTTCTCCTGTGAGACGCATTTCTCCTGAGCGCTGGAGCGATCGCATGACAGTCGAACGCTTTACGCCGTCGATGGGAGCGACGGCGGTCGCAATTCGGCGATCGGCCGCAGAATTTCGGCGAACGGATTCCTCGGGATGGCGAGCTCCGCGATCTGAAACGCGACATGGCGGCCGTGGCTGACGACCTTCGCGCCGATCTCAATCGGCTTTTCCTTCACGCTCGCCGGCGACCCGTGATGGATCGGTTCGGGCGTCGCCAGCGCGCGCAGGAAATCGCCGAGATCGCAGGCGGGCGCATGAAGCGGAAGCCGGACCGCGTTGGCGGCGAACGGCGGCAGGACAGCCGGCCGATGCGTTCCTGCAAGACGCAATTGGCTGGCGACCGAATGGCGTAATCCCCGTAATCCCCGCCCGGGTAGGTCGCAGACGGGCGAAGAGCCGTCGTTCGGAAGCGTCGCAGAAGAACGCCGAGAGGCGCCGCAAGCGCGATTCGGCTGCATGCGTCCTGAGGGCGCGCGCTCAGGCCGCAGCGAGTTCCTTGGAAGGCGATGGCAGCAAGTTGGCGATGTCGACGACGCCGATCAGGCGCCCGTCCAAAGCGATCACCCCACGCAGGCAGAGCCTGGCGGTCTCTGCCGCAATTGTCGGCGTCGCTTGGATTTGCGACTCTTCGGCGGTGAGGATGTCGGAAACGCCGTCGACGAGCAGACCGGCCGCCTGGTCGCCGACCTCGACGACGATGATGGCGTGGCGCGCCGTCGGCAGCGTGGGCGGAAAGCCGAGCCTGACCGCCAGATCGACGATCGGCAGCACGACGCCGCGCAGGTTGACGACGCCGAGCAGGAAGTGCGGCGCGTGCGGCAAGGCGGTGACGGGCGTCCAGCCCCGAATCTCGCGCACCGAGGTCGTGCCCAGACAGAACTCTTGCTCGCCTATGTTGAAGGCGATCAGCTCGATGTCCTTGCCGGAGCCAAGGTTTGCGTTGTCGCTCACGAGAACGCCTTTTCCGTTTCAAGTTCGCTCGGAATTCGACGCGGCGCGCCGAGATGTGGGCGCGCCGCCCAACGCGTTTAGAACTCCGCCCACTCCTCGCCGTCGCCAGCGGCGGTCCGCGCCCCCGCGGCCGCGACGGCTTTGGTCGCGGTTTGTCGCGCTGGCTCGCACTTGGCGCGAGCAGCGGGGCTTTGCTTCGCCGCAGATTCGGATCGCGGCCTTTCGCGGAAGGCGTGCGGCGCCGCCTTCTTCAGCTCGCTGCGGATCGTCTCTTCGGCGGCCGGTCGACCGACGTGGAACTGGCCAACGAGATGCGACAGCTTCGTGGTCTCGTCGGACAGCGAGCGGCCGGCGGCCGACGATTCTTCGACCATCGCCGCGTTCTGTTGCGTGAACATGTTCATCTGGTCGATCGCGACGTTCATCTGTTGCAAAGCCGTCGCCTGTTCCTGCGCCCCCGCGGCGATGTCGGACACCGCCGAGTTGATTTGCCCCACCTGCGTCAGGATGCGCTCCAGCGAGCGGCCGGTCTCGGCCACCAGCTTGACGCCGGCGTCGACCTGCGTCGACGATTGCGAGATCAGCCCCTTGATCTCCTTGGCGGCCTCCGCCGAGCGCTGCGCGAGCGCGCGCACTTCCGAGGCGACCACCGCGAAGCCCCTGCCCGCCTCGCCGGCGCGCGCCGCCTCGACCCCGGCGTTGAGCGCGAGCAGGTTGGTCTGAAAGGCGATCTCGTCGATGACGCCGATGATGTGGCCGATCTGCTGCGAGGAGCTCGCGATCGCGTTCATGGCTTCGACCGCCTCGCCCATCACGACGGCGCTCTTATCGGCGTCGGTCTTCGCTTTCGATACGACCTCGCGCGCGAGCTTCGCGCCATCCGCCGCCCGCTTCACCGTCTCGGTGATTTCGGTGAGCGTCGCCGCCGTCTCCTCCAGGCTGGCCGCTTGCTGCTCGGTGCGCCGCGACAAGTCGTCCGAAGCGGTGGAGACTTCCCGCGCGCCCGATTCGATCGCGTCGGCGCCGGAGACGACGGCGAGCATGGTCTCTTTCAGCTTGTCGATAGCCCGGTTGAAGTCGTCGCGGATTTCCGCATAGCTCGCCGAGAAACCATCGCCGAGCCGCGCCATGAGATCGCCCTCGGCGAGATGTTCCAGCCCTTCGCCGAGACGGCGCACAACTTCCGCTTGCTCGTCGGCGGCTTTGGCCCGCTCCGCCGCCGTGCGTTCGCGCTCGGCCTCGGCGGCGGCTCGGCTGGCGGCCGTCTCCGCCTCGAGCCGCTTCCGATCGAGAGCGTTCTGTTTGAACACCGCCAGCGCGCGCGCCATGCGGCCGAGTTCGCGCGTGCGCGCGTTCTCGTCGGTTGAAACGTCAAGACGTCCCTCGGCGAGTCGCTCCATGGCCTCGCTCATGGACACGATCGGCCGCGCGAGCCTCCTTCCCATGGCGAACGACACGGCCGCGCAGGCGACGATGACCGCGAGGGTCAGAGCGCCTTCGGTCTTCAGCTGCGCGAGGAAGAGCTCGTTGAGGTCGTCGACATAGACCCCCGTCCCGATCACCCAACCCCAAGGCTTAAATTCTGTGACGTAGGACAGTTTTGGCTGCGGCGCCTCCTTGCCCGGCTTCGCCCACTCGTAGCTGACGAACCCCGACCCGGAATCCTTCGCGACTTGGGCCATTTCGACGAACATCCGCTTGCCCGCCGGATCCTTGTAGTCCGAGAGGTCCTGACCATTCATTTCAGGCTTGAGCGGATGCATGATCATGCGGGGCTGCAAATCATTGATCCAGAAATAGTCGCCGTCCCCGTGGCGCATCGCGGCGAGCGTCTTCTGCGCGCTGGCTTGGGCCGCCTCGAGGCTGAGTTGTCCTGACTGAGACGCAGCGTAATCCGCTTCGACGACCGACAAGGCGCTCTTCACCAGGTTCGTCAATTCGTACTGGCGTTCCGACCAGATGACGTTCCGGTATTCGATCAGTTGATGGCCGATGACGCAGACTTGGCAGACGATCGCGAACGCGATCAGCAGATTGATCTGGCCGCCGATCGATTTGACGCCAAACCGTTTCGCCATGCCTATCAGTGGAACGCGCGTCTTGGTCCGGGGATTAAGGTCGTCAGGCTTCATAATGTGAGCCCCTCTGTTCGGCGACCGGGAGCGCCGGCTTTGTCGCCACGGATTGGACGCGGAAACTCACGGACGAGCCGCCGCTTTTCACGCACGCCGACGTTGATCGTAGTGGCGCATGCTCAAGGATCGTTTAATCCCCACAGCGAAGCACGGGCGCCGCACGTGCATTCGCCGACTAGGCGACCCTAGCTGGCCGGTTCAACCCAGCCGGGCGTCTCGGCCCCGACCGAGCGTCGCCGAGGGCGTTTCGCCGAACCGGGCTCGATACTCGCGCGCGAAATAGCCGTGGTTCTGGAATCCGCAACGATAGGCGACTGCGGCGACGCTGACGCCAGGCTCGGCGACGCGGAGCAATTCGCGCGCGCGCCGCAGCCGGACGTCCCTCAGGAACGACTTCGGCGAATAGCCGCGATAGTCTTTGAACGCCTTGAAGATGCTGCGCGCGCCGACGCCGACCGCCTGCGACAACGCCTCGATGGTCAGCGGCTGGTCCCAGTTCGCCTCGATGAAGGCTTCCGCCAACCAGACCTGGCGCGGCGTCAGGCCCGGCGACGACGCTTCAAGAAGATAGGAATAGTTGTGCGCGCTGCCCGACAGAATCGCCGCCAGCAGCGCCTGCTCGAACTCGCCGCGCGCCAGCCGGCAGGCCTCGATCTCGAAGTTCTCGATCTCGCTGGCGAAGAACAGCGCCGAACGCCTCAGCATCTCGGACCGAGGAGCGACAAGAGGCTGCGCCGGCTGAAATTCGATCGGGCCTGGCAGAGAAGTTCCTACAAACGCCTCGAGCTTTCGCTGCAGCGCCGTCGGGTCGACCAACAACAGCAGATGACGATATCCGGCGCCGAAGCGGTTCGTGATGTTTGTCCCTGGCGGGGCGACGCAAGCCGCGACATCGGACAACGGAACCGCTTTGCGGCCGATGATCATTTCTCCGCCGCCGCTCAAGCAGATCTGGTAGCGGTACCAAGGGGCTTCAGGAAACTCGATCTTGAAGTCGGCGTCGAGGGCGCAGTAACCGAGAGAGACGCGCTCGAATTTCACTCGATTCATTTGGCCGAAAAACGGCCGATCGTCGCAATTAACCGAAACGACGCGCCCACGACAGGTTTTGAGCAGCGCCTCGCTGAACCGCTCGATCTTGTCGGTGCGGATGACCTCGTGCTTGGCGAGAAGACCGTCGCTTAGCGCGTTGCTCAATTCGTTAGACCATCCGCCACAAACAGGACGGAGATGTCATTTGATGGAACCTCTTAGCGCGCAAGGCGCCGACTGTCACTCGTCGAAATCCGAACAAAGGCGCATTCTAATGCACAAATGTGCCAAAAGCGAGGCCGGCCGACCGCCGCGGTTGCGCGACCGGCCGGGCGCCGCGAAGCCGCGCGCGCCCGGAGGCGGCGTTTCGCCTCTGAGCCGCCCGGACGGATCGCCCGGCCTGAATCTTAAGGATCCGCTTCGAACAACTGTCGTCCGCGGCGAAGGCCGCCGTCAGATGTCGAGCGCGCTCGCCCGCAGCACCGCCTCGGTGCGGTTGCGCACCGCCAGAAGGCGGAAGATGGCGGCGAGGTGGATCTTCACCGTGCCCTCGGAAATATCGAGCGCGCGCGCGATTTCCTTGTTCGCCTGGCCCTTGCCGAGCAGGCGCAGCACGTCGCACTGGCGCGGGGTCAGCATGGCGAGGATGTTGGGGTCGATCGGCGGCGACGGCTCGGGCGCCCGCGGCGATTCGGTGAGCAGCAGGGTCGGCGCGTAGACGCCGCCGCCGAGCGCCTGCTGGAACGCCGCGACCATCGCCTCGGGATCGAGCGACTTGGGGATGTAGCCGCAGGCCCCGGCGCCGAGCGCGTCGAGCACGTCCTGGCGCTGCTCCGAGCCTGAGACGACGACGATGCGCAATTGCGGAAAGGCTTGGCGCAGATCGCGAATCGAGGCGCCGCCGCTCATTCCTGGCATGGTCAGATCGACGAGCGCGAGGTCGACTTCGGCGTCGGCGTCGAGCAGCGCGCGCAATTCCGGCAGGCTCGCCGCCTCCCGCACCTCGGCCGGGCCGCAACGGTCGTCCAGCAGCAAACGCAGCCCGGTTCTGAACAAAGCGTGATCGTCGGCGATGACGAACTTGCGCGGCATGGGCTTTTCCATGGCAATTCGCGCGCGGCTTGGCAAGCGCGCCGTCTCGCCGCGGCCGCAAAGTCTGAGGCGCGGGTTAACGGCGCCTCAACCGCCGGCGCCCTCGCGCCCGGCGCCGATCGCCCGCCAGGGAACCAGAAACGGCTCGCCGCGATGCTCGCCGCGCAGCGCTTCGACGCCGTAGGCGGCGGCGATCACCGCGTCGGTGAGCGCCGCGGGCGGGCCGTCGGCGATCGCCTTGCCGCCGGCGAGCGCGACGACGCGATCGCAGAAGCGGACCGCCAAGGTGAGGTCGTGCAGGACGACGACGACGCCCGCCCCTCGGCGCGCGACGTCGCGCAGAACCGCCATCGCCGCAAGCTGATGCAGCGGATCGAGCGCCGCCGCCGGCTCGTCGGCGAGCAGGATCTCCGCCTCGACCGCCAGCGCCCGAGCGAGCAGGACGCGCGCGCGCTCGCCCCCGGACAGCCGGTCGAGCGTGCGCGCGCGCAAATGCGCGACGTCCGTCGCCGCGAGCGCCGCCTCGACCGCCGCGCGGTCGGCGGCGCTTAAATCCGCGAACGGCCGGCGATGCGGCAGGCGGCCGAGCGCGACGAGATGATCGACGCGCAGCGGCCAATGCGCTTCCCCGCCCTGGGCGAGATAGGCGACGCGGCGGGCGAACTCGCCCCGCGGCAGCTCGCGCGCCCGCCGGCCGTCGTAGCGCGCCTCCCCCGCCTGCAGCGGCTGCAGATCGGCGAGCGCGCGCAACAGCGTCGTCTTGCCGGCGCCGTTGGGGCCGACGAGGGCGACCATCTCGCCGCCGCCAACCGCGCAATCGACGCCGTCGAGCGCCTTGCGCTCGCCGAAACGAACGACCGCTTGCGACACGACGACGCGCATCACCCCTCCCGCCGCATGCGGTCGATCAGGCCGAACAGGAACGGCGCGCCGATCAGCGCCGTGATGACGCCGAGCTTCAGCTCCGGATGCACGGGCAAGAGCCGCGCCGCGACGTCGGCGAAGAGCAGCGCGATCGCGCCGCCGAAGCCGCTCGCCAGCAACAGCCGGCCCGGCCGATGGCCGACCAGCGGGCGCAGGAGATGCGGAACCACCAGCCCGACGAAGCCGATCGCGCCGGAAACGGCGACGCCGGCGCCGACCGCCAGCGCCGAGCCGGCGATCAGGCGCGCGCGCAGGCGGGCGAGATCGAAACCAAGGCTCTGCGCCGTGTCCTCGCCGAGGCTCAGCGCGTCGAGCGCCGGCGCGGCGGAAAGCATGAGCGCCCAGCCGATGAGCGACAGCGGCCCGGCGAGATAGAGATGCGGCAGGCTGCGATCGGCGAGCGAGCCCATCAGCCAGAACATGATCTCGGTCGCGGCGTAGGGGTTGGGGGAGAGATTGAGCGCCAGCGCGGTCAGCGCGCCGGCGAAGCTGTTGATGGTGACGCCGGCGAGGATCAGCGTCATCGTGCCGGCGCCGCGGCCGGCGAGCGCGTAGAGCGCGATCGCCGCGACCGCCGCGCCGGCGACGCCGCCGAGCGGCAAAGCGAGCGGCAGCGCGGCGGCGAGGCCGGAATAGAAGGCGACGACGGCGCCAAGCGCCGCGCCGCCGGAGACGCCGACGACGCCGGGATCGGCGAGCGGATTGCGCAGCAGCCCCTGCATCGCCGCGCCGGCCAGCCCGAGGCTGAAGCCGACCGCCGCGCCCAGCGCCGCGCGCGGCAGACGCAGCTCGATCAGCGCCAGCGCGCCGAGGCTGTCGCGGCCATGGATCGCGTCGTCGAGCGCGCCGACGAGATCGAAGCGGACATAGCCGACGGCGAGCGAAATCAGGAAGGCGACCAGCGTCAGGCCGGCGAGCGCGAGCAGAAGCGGCCGACCGCCGGCGTCGGCAGGCCGCCGCGCCGCGGTCATCTCTCCGCCCTCCCCCGCCGCGCGGCCGCGCCCGCTTCGGCGAGGACGCGCACGGCGTCGGCCAGCGCGGGGCCGGGGCAGGTCCACAGCCGCGACGGCAGCGAGACGAAGCGCATCCGCCGCGCCAGCGCCGCGACCGCCGGATGCGCGAGCGCCGCCTCGGCGAGGGCGGGGGCGGCGAAGCCTTCGTCGTCGACCACCGCCACGTCGGCGTCGAGCATGACGAGCTTTTCCAGCGGCAGCTGCGGGTAGGCGCCGACGTCGAGCCGCGCCGCGAGATTGATCATGCCGGCGCGGCGCATGATCTCGTCGACGAGCGAGCCGGGCCCGACGGTGAAGCCGCCGGGCCTCAACACGATCGCGCGCAACGGCGGCCGGCTGGCGTCGACCGGCGCTTCGGCGGCGGCGAGACGTCGATCGAGATCGGCGACCAGCGCCTCGCCGCGCGCGGGCTCTTCGAGCGCGGCGGCGACGTCGCGGAACTGGCGGCGCACGGCGTCGAACGTCTCGGGGACGTCGAGCGCGACCACCGGCGCGCCGACCTGACGCAACAGCGCCACCGTCGCCGGATCGGTGAAGGCGCCGACCAAGATGAGGTCCGGCCGGTAAGCGAGCGCCTGCTCGGCGAGGCCGTCGTTGACGGACAGGCCGGCCGCCGCCGCGGCCATGTCGGCCTCGCGCGGGTCCTGCGACAGCCACGTGATCGAGGCGATCGCGTCGCGGTCGGCGAGACGCAGCACGAGCTCGTCGGCGCACTGGTTGAGCGAGACGACGCGCTGCGGCTTGGCGAGGACGGGCGACGAAACCGCCGCAACGGCGGCGAGCGCCAGCGCGCAAAGACGCGCGGCGACGCGCCGCCTTCCCCAATTGCGGGGAAAGGCGGCGCCCGCCGCCGCGCCGCGCTCTCCATCACCAGCTGTAGGAAATGCCCGCATAGTACGAGCGCCCCGCGGTTCCGTAGTTGTAGACCTCCTCGTAACGCGTGTCGGTGAGATTCTCGATCCGGGCGAAGGCGGCGAGGTTGTCGCTGACCTTGTAGTTGGCGAGGACGTCGAGCTTGGCGTAGGCGGCCAGAGTCACGTTCTGCGACGTGAAGGTCACAGGATTGTCGTAGTAGTCGATGCGCTGCCCGACGAGCGTGAGGCGCGGCTCAAGCTCAAGCTTGGCGACGCCGTCGTAAATCAGCGACAGCGAGCCGGAATTGCGCGGCACGCGGTACAACTGCGACCCCGCGTCGATGTCGTACGGATTGGCGAAATCGAGGTTTTCGGCGCGGTCGTAAGTGTAGGTCGCCTTGGCGCGTAGAACGCCTGGAGCCAACGCGGCCTCCGCGGACAGCTCGACCCCGCGCACGCGCGCGCGAGAGACGTTGTAGTAGCAATCCGAAGTCCAGCACGAATCGTTGTACTGAATTAGATCTTTGTAATCCGACGAAAAAACGGTGGCGGAGAGCGACAATCGATCGTTAAATAACTTCTGGTCAATCCCCCCCTCGACGCTAAAGCTGTGTTCGGGCAGCAATCCCGGCGTTCCATATTGACTGAACCGCTGGTAGAGCGTCGGCGCTTTGGCGCCGGTCCCGGCGCTGGCGCGCAACTTGGTTCCGGTTTCGCCGATGCGGTAGGCGGCGGTGGCGCGCCAGGTGTCGAAGGTCTGGCCGCCTTCGATCGCGTCGACGCGGCCGCCGAGCGTCAGGTCGAGCCGGTCGAACAGCGTCAGGCGGTGCTCGGCGAACACCGAGTTGGTGATCTGCTGGGCCCGGATCGGCGTGAACGAACCGTCGTCCGGATTGGGACTTTGCGAGGTGCGCGCAGTCTCGGTCTCGTTGCGCGCGCCGAAGATGAAGTCGCCGAAGCCGCCGAGCTTGAGGTCGCCCTGGTATTCCGCGCCGTAGCGTTCGCCGACATAGCCCAAGCGGCAGTTGAACGAAGCGGTATCGTAACACTGCTCGGTCTCCCAAGTGTTGCGATCCGTGACGTTGTCGAAGGTCGTGAGCTGGCTGTGCAGCAAGCCGCCGAACGAATCGACGTTGGCGCGCACGAAGCCGTCGCCGATCAACGCCTGCGAATGATTGTAATGGCTGAAGACGTCGGAGGCGACGGCGGCGTAGGGATTGTCGAAGCGCAGCGCGTTGCCCATCAGCGAGAAGCCGGCGTCGATCGAAACGTCCTGCGACAGCTTGTAGGCGAAACGGCCGGAAAGCCCGCCCTTGTCGGTCGGGTCGTCGGCGGGCGACGGCGGCAGCGGAAAATACACGCTGTAGCCGTTGCCGACGAAAATCGGCCGGTCGACGCGGTAGCCGTAGCGCGGGAAGCCGTCGCTGTGCAGCAGGTTGACGCCGAGCGAATAGGTCCACGCGTCGTCGCCGCCCGACATCGTCGCGCGCGTCGACAGCGTGCCGTAGCTGCCCGCCTCGACCGTCACATTGCGATGCGGCGTCTTCGTCCCCTTGCGGGTGATGATGTTGATCACGCCGCCCATCGCGTCGGAGCCGTACAGCGCCGACTGCGGCCCGCGCAGGATCTCGATGCGCTCGACGTCGACCGCCGACAGGTTGCCGAAGTCGAGCGCGCCGTCGGTCGAGGTGGGATCGCCGACGCGGACGCCGTCGATCAGCACCAGCGTCTGGCCGGGGTTGGCGCCGCGCAAGCGCACTGCGGTCACGGTTCCGACGCCGCCTTGTTCGTAGACGTCGACGCCGGCGACGTCGCGCAACACGTCGCCGACGCCCTTCGTCCCGTATTTGGCGATGTCGGAAGCGGGAATGACCGTCACCGAGGCGCCGGTCTGGCCGACCGGCTCTTCGACCCGGTCGGCGGTGATGACAATCTCCGGCAATTCGTCGGCGCGAGCGCCGAGAGCGGACGTCGCCGAGAGAACGGCGAACGCCCAAGCGGCCCGCCGCGCGGGCCGGAATGCGGCTTTGAACATGGCTCCTCCAGCCGTCCCACCGACGGCGGTTCAAGGTTGCACGGTCAAAGGCCGGTCTCCTGGCTCGCGGCTCTCCGCCGCTCTCCTCCTTCCCAGGGCGCTTAGCCCCAGTGGATCGTTGGAGAGCGGCTCGCCGCTTACAGTTGCGGGGGCAGCCGCGGCTTTGGCGCGCCGGTCGAAGGCGCGCCGCACCGCGTTCCCGTTGGCCCGGCTCGCGCCGGACCGCCAATGACGCCTCCGACACTAGGACGGCCCCCGTCGCCGCGCAATGGGTCCGCGCGGCGCGCGCCGTCGCAGGACGCGCGTTGACGCAAATGACGAGCGTTATTTTTCGCCCGTCGCCCGAGAATTGGAGTAAAATTCCGGGCAAATCGGCGTCGAATCTGCGTCGTGGTCTTTATGCGGGCGTAAGAGCGACAACGTTAGCCTCAATCAGGAGTTGCGGCCCGTCTCCCACGGGAGAAGGGAGCGCGGCGGAAAGAGGCGGCGGCGCGAGCGTCGGGGGGCGAGTCCGGACGGGATCGTCTCCACGCCATTAGCGCGCGCCTCGGCGTCTGCGGCGAGCTCTTCGGGCGATGGTCGACGGACCGCTTCAAGCGGGGAGGAGGCCATGTCAACGACGATGGAGCAAAGCGTCCTCGGCGACGTCGCCGACGCGGTTCTCAACGCGCTTTATTGGGATCTCGCCTTGCCGCGCGATCGGGTGATCGCCCGATGCGACAAGGGCTGGGTGACGCTGACCGGCGAGGTTCAGCGCGCCTACCAGCGCAGCTTGGCCGAAGCTGACGCGCGGCGGGTGCGCGGCGTCGTCGGCGTAACCAACGCGATCACCGTCGCCGCGATGTCGAAGATCGCCGACAGGAACCGGATGGCCGAATGGCGCGTGGGCGCGGCGTGACCGCGCACATCGCTCGCCTGGCCGAGCGACTCGCTGGCCCGAGTCGCTCGGAATGAGCGGACGCGTTTGCATTACGGCCACAATTCGGCGCTAAACACGCGAACGTGACAGTCGTTCGCTCGCCCGTCGCCTTTCGCGCCACGATCGAGCGAGGATGGCTTGCTCGCAAGTGAAGCGTTCGGCGGCGCGAGCGCTTGGGTCGCCAGCCGCGACGGTCGAAGCCGAATTTGCCGCACGAACGAAACGCCGCCCCGTGACTCGGTCCCCGGAGAGGGACGGCGCGCGAGTAGGCGGATAAGGGAGGAGCCGATGGAAACCTTGAATGTCGATAAGGACGCGCCAGGGCGCGCCCCAGCCGTTGATAAGCCGTGGGCGGAGGCCGACGCCTTCAGCGCCGCGGTGCTGAACGCGCTCCATTGGGATTTCGCCGTGCCGCGCCATCGCGTCGCCGCCCATTGCGAGAAGGGGTGGGTGACGCTGACCGGCGAGGTCGACCGCCCCTATCAGCGAAGCTCGGCCGAGGCGGCCGCGCGCCGCGTGAGCGGCGTGGTCGGCGTCAGCAACGAAATCACCGTCAAACCGCGCGCCGGGCAGGCGTGAGGAGCGGCGCGGCGCGAATTCGCCGCCCGGCGGGAGCGACGCCGCGCCGGGCAGCCGTTCCATTTCTCCATTCGCGCCGCTCGACAAGCCGCCCCCGACTCTGCCACTAGTCCGGCATGGCCAAAGCGCGCTCCTCCTACGTTTGCCAGAACTGCGGCGCGATCACCGGGCGCTGGCAGGGCAAGTGCGAGTCCTGCGGCGAGTGGAACACCATCATCGAAGAAGCGGCGGCGCTCGGCGTCGGCGCGGCGCCCGGAAGGCGCGGCCAGCCCGGCCGCGCCTTCCCGCTCGAGGACCTCGCCGGCGGCGCCGAACCGCAGCCGCGCATCGTCACCGGATTGAGCGAGCTCGACCGCGTCGCCGGCGGCGGCTTCGTCGCCGGTTCGGCGACGTTGATCGGCGGCGAGCCCGGCATCGGCAAGTCGACGCTGCTGTTGCAGGCGTGCGCGGGGCTGGCGCGGCGCGGCGGCCGCGTCGTCTACGTCTCGGGCGAAGAGTCGACCGACCAGGTGCGGTTGAGGGCGTCGCGGCTCGGCTTCGCCAAGGCGCCGGTGCAGTTGGCGTCGCAGACGTTGATCGAGGACATCGTCGCCACGCTCTCCTCGGGGGACGCGCCGCGCTTCGTGGTCGTCGATTCGATCCAGACGATGTGGAGCGATACGATCGAATCGGCGCCGGGCACAGTGTCGCAGGTGCGCGGCTCGGCGCAGGCGCTGATCCGCTTCGCCAAGGCGAGCGGCGCGGCGCTGATCCTGGTCGGCCACGTCACCAAGGACGGCCAGATCGCCGGCCCGCGGGTGGTCGAACACATGGTCGACGCGGTGCTGTCCTTCGAGGGCGAAGGCGCCCACGCCTTCCGTCTGTTGCGCGCGACCAAGAACCGTTTCGGCGCCACCGACGAGGTGGGCGTGTTCGAGATGACCGGCGCCGGCCTCGCCGAGGTCGCCAATCCTTCGGCGCTGTTCCTCGCCGGGCGGGACGGCGCGGCGCCCGGCGCGGCGGTGTTCGCCGGCGTCGAAGGGGCCCGGCCGCTGTTGGTCGAGATCCAGGCGCTGGTCGCGCCCTCGACGCTCGGCACCCCGCGGCGCGCCGTGGTCGGCTGGGACGCCAACCGCTTGGCGATGATTTTGGCGGTGCTGGAGGCCCACGCCGGCCTGAGGTTCGGCCAGCACGACGTTTATCTCAACGTCGCCGGGGGCCTGAGGATCTCCGAGCCGGCCGCCGACCTCGCCGCGGCGGCGGCGCTGGTCTCCTCGCTGATCGGCGTCAGCCTGCCCCATGACGCGGTCTATTTCGGCGAGATCGCCTTGTCCGGCGCGGTGCGCGCGGTCGGCCACGGCGCGCTGCGCCTCAAGGAGGCCGCCAAGCTCGGCTTCGTCCGCGCCGTGGCCCCCGTCCAGCGCAAGGAGGGCGAAGGCGGGCGGCTCGCGCGCACCCCGATCGCCTCGGTCGCCGCGCTAGTCGCCGAGATCGCCGCGGCGGGCGTGACGACGCGTCCGGCGAAGGCGGGGTGACGAAAGCGAGCGCCTTGGCTATAAGGCCGGCGACGACGCGGCGGCCGGCCGGCCGGCGGGCCCTCTCCTCCCTGCGGCGACGCGAGGCTCGATATCATGCCGTCCTATCTCGATCTCGGCGTTCTCGGCGTAACCCTGATCTCGGCCTTGCTGTCGATGCTGCGCGGCTTCACCCGCGAGGTGCTCGCCATCGCCTCCTGGGCCGCGGCGGCGGTGGCGGCCTATTATTTTTATCCGCTGCTGATGCCCTACGCGACGCCCTATATCCACAAGGAGATCGTCGCCCAAGCGGTGGCTGCGACGGTGGTCTTTTTCGTCACCCTGGTCATCGTCTCGTTGTTCACCGTGCGCCTCTCCGACGCCATTCTCGACAGCAAGATCGGCGCGCTCGACCGCTCTCTCGGCTTCGTCTTCGGCGTGGCGCGCGGTTTCCTGCTCGCCGTGGTCGCCTTCGCCATCTTCAACTGGCTGGTCGCCGACAAGCAGCAGCCGCAGTGGGTGAAGGCGGCGCGGACGCGACCGGCGCTGGTCGAGACCGCCGACCGCATCGTCGCGCTGTTGCCGGAGGACGCCGCCTCGACGATCGAGGGCTGGATCAAGTCGAAGAACGCCGGCGCCGCCGAGACGCCGCCGGACGAAAGCTCCGCAGCCGAGCCCACGGCGCCCGCGTCGACCGCCGCCGCGCCCGCGTCGCCGGCGAAGAGCCCGACGCCCGCGGCTGGCGCGGCCGGCGCCGACAAGCAGAAGCTCGACGCGCTGATCAACAAGAACCTGCCTGTGCCGGCGCCGGCAGCGCCAGCCGTCGTGCCGACGCCCGCCAAACCCTGAACCGCGATGGAAGAAGGTCGCCGCTTGACCCCTTGCTCCGAGTCCGCCGAGCCGCTCGGCTTCGACCTCGACGAAGACCACTTGCGCGAGGAGTGCGGCGTCTTCGGCATCTACGGCCACCCCGACGCCGCGGCGATCGTCGCGCTGGGCCTGCACGCGCTGCAGCACCGCGGCCAGGAGGCGGCGGGCATCGTCGCCTTCGACGGCGCGCGCTTCCATTCGGAGCGCCGCCAGGGCCTGGTCGGCGATCACTTCTCCAGCGCCGCGACGATCGAGCGCCTGCCTGGCGCGACCGCAATCGGCCACGTGCGCTACTCGACCACCGGCGAGACCATCCTGCGCAACGTCCAGCCGCTATTCGCCGAGCTCGACGCGGGCGGGCTCGCGGTCGCCCATAACGGCAACCTCACCAACGGCCTGACGCTACGCCGCGAGCTGATCCGCGCCGGCGCGATCTGCCAGTCGACTTCCGACACCGAGGTGGTGCTGCTGTTGTCGGCGCGCTCGCGCAAGCCGCGCATCGTCGATCGCTTCGTCGAGGCGCTGAGCCAGATCGAAGGCGCCTACGCGCTGGTCGCGCTCACCGACAAGTGCCTGATCGGGGCGCGCGACCCGCTCGGCATCCGCCCGCTGGTGCTCGGCGACCTCGACGGCCGGCCGATCCTGTGCTCGGAGACCTGCGCGCTCGACATCATCGGCGCGAAGTTCGTGCGCGACATCGAGAACGGCGAGGTGATCGTCATCGACGCGAGCGGCGTCAAGAGCCTCAAGCCGTTCCCGGCCCAGCCGATGCGGCCCTGCATCTTCGAATACATCTATTTCGCCCGCCCCGATTCCGTCGTCCACGGCCGGTCGGTCTATGACGCGCGCAAGGCGATGGGCGCGCAACTGGCGAAAGAGGCGCCGGCCGACGTCGACGTCGTCGTGCCGGTGCCCGATTCCGGCGTGCCCGCGGCGCTCGGCTACGCCGCCGGCTGCGGCGTCCCGTTCGAGCTCGGCATCATCCGCAACCATTACGTCGGCCGCACCTTCATCCAGCCGACGCAGGCGATCCGCGAGCTCGGCGTGCGCCTGAAGCACAACGCCAACCGCGCCGTGGTCGCGGGAAAACGCGTCGTGCTGATCGACGATTCGATCGTCCGCGGCACCACCTGCGTGAAGATCGTGCAGATGATGCGCGAGGCGGGCGCGATCGAGGTGCACTTCCGCATCGCCTCGCCGCCGATCACCCATCCCGATTTCTACGGCATCGACACGCCCGAGCGCGACAAGCTGCTCGCCGCGCGCATGAACCTCGAGGAGATGCGCCGCTTCATCGGCGCCGACAGCCTCGCTTTCCTCTCCGTCGACGGCATCTATCGCGCCATGGGCTACGAGGGGCGCGACAAGCGATGGCCGCAGTTCACCGACCATTGCTTCACCGGCGACTATCCAACCCGCCTGACCGATCAGGATGGCGCGCCGACCAAGCGGCAATTGTCGCTGCTCGACGAGGCGATCTGACGCTCGAAACGGCCGCGGCGCGGCCCCTTCGTCACGAGACTGTCATTCGCTTTGGCGATAGCAGGCGTGTCGTTTTTGCTCGTAGGGAGCCGCCACGTCATGTCCGCCATCGCTGACACTGCGTCGTCTGCGCCGATACCGGCGTCGGGCCGCGTCCATCTCGACCAGCCCATCGATATTCGCGCCATATTGCTCTTTCTCGCCGTCCTCGCCGGCGGTCTGTTTTTTATGGCCTACTCGATCTATTCGGACGTCAAGGAGAGCGGCGCGCCGGCGCCGAGCGTTCTGCCGTTCCTTCTGCTCGGCGTGGCGATGCTGGTCGCCCTCGGCTTCGAGTTCGTCAACGGCTTTCACGACACCGCCAACGCGGTGGCGACCGTCATCTACACCCATTCGCTGAAGCCGCAGATCGCGGTGGTCTGGTCGGGCGTGTGGAACCTGCTCGGCGTGCTCACCTCGGCGGGCGCGGTCGCTTTCGGCATCGTCTCGCTGTTGCCGGTCGAGCTGATCATGCAGGTCGGCTCCAGCGCCGGCTTCGCCATGGTCTTCGCCCTGCTGATCGCGGCGATCCTTTGGAACCTCGGCACCTGGTCGCTCGGCCTGCCGGCCTCCAGCTCGCACACGCTGATCGGCTCGATCGTCGGCGTCGGCGTCGCCAACGCCATGATGCGCGGCCAGGACGGCACTTCGGGCGTCGACTGGGGCAAGGTGACCGAGATCGGCAGCTCGTTGTTGTGCTCGCCGCTGTTCGGCTTCGTCATCGCCGGCGTGCTGCTGCTGGCGGCGAAGTTCGTCATCCGCACGCCGGAGCTCTACACCGCGCCGACGAGCGACGCGCCGCCGCCGTGGTGGATCCGCATCCTGCTCATCTTCACCTGCACCGGCGTGTCGTTCTTCCACGGCTCCAACGACGGCCAGAAGGGCATGGGCCTGATCATGCTCATCCTGATCGGCGTCGCGCCGACCGCCTACGCGCTGAACCGCGCGCTGCCGGAGAGCCACGTCCCGGCCTTCGTCGCCGCGTCGCAGGCCGCCTCCAAGGTGGTTGACGCGCACGCCTTCGGCTACGCGATCATCGGCGACCCGCGCCCGGCGGTCACCGACTACGTGCACGCGCACAAGATCTCCGAGGGCACCTATCCCTCGCTGTCGGTGCTGGTGAAGCAGATCGCCGACCAGGTGCAGCAGTACGGCTCGCTCGCCAAGGAGCCGGCCGATCAGGTGCAGAATGTCCGCAACGACATGTATCTCGCCTCCGAAGCGATGCGTTTCCTCGCCAAGGACAAGGAGTCCGAGCTGAAGCCCGACGAGGTCTCCACCCTCAACGCCTACAAGAAGCAGCTCGATCTCTCGACCAAGTTCATCCCCAACTGGGTGAAGATCTGCGTCGCCATCGCGCTCGGCCTCGGCACGATGATCGGCTGGAAGCGCATCGTCGTCACGGTCGGCGAGAAGATCGGCAAGACCCACCTGACCTACGGCCAGGGCGCCGCCGCCGAGATCGTGGCGATGGCGACCATCGGCGCGGCCGACGGCCTCGGCCTGCCGGTGTCGACCACCCACGTGCTGTCCTCGGGCGTCGCCGGCACCATGCTCGCCAACGGCTCGGGCATCCAGTGGTCGACGATCCGCAACATCGCGCTCGGCTGGGTGCTGACGCTGCCGGCGGCGATCATGCTCTCCGCCACGCTGTACGTGCTGTTCCGCCAT
>CAZKHF010000027.1:0-18733 GCA_964552445.1 uncultured Bradyrhizobium sp.
GGCCAAGGGCGTCGCCATGGGCGCCGCCAACGACGGCGAGGTGTGGGACTTCTACGCCCGCAAGCGCAAGCCGACGCGCGCCCTGCCGGTCGGGACGGTGCTGACCATTCCCGCCACCGGCAGCGAAGCCTCGACCGCCTCGGTGGTGACCAACGAGGACGGCTGGATCAAGCGCGGCTTCAACTCCGAGCTGATCTATCCGAAGTTCTCCGTGCTCAATCCCGAGCTCGCCTTCACCCTGCCGCCGTTCCAGGCGGCGTGCGGCGCGGCCGACATCCTCTCGCACCTGATGGAGCGCTATTTCACCAACACCCGCAACGTCGCCTTCGTCGACCGGCTGCTCGAGGCGACGATGAAGACGGTGATCGCCCAGGCGCCCAAGGTGCTGGCGAAGCCAACCGACTACGACGCGTGGGCCGAGCTGATGTGGGCGGGAACCATCGCCCACAACAACCTGCTCAACACCGGTCGGCTCGGCGACTGGGGCTCGCACGACATCGAGCACGAGATCTCCGCCATCTACGACGTCGCCCACGGGGCCGGGCTGGCGGTGGTGCTCCCCGCCTGGACGAAGCACGTCCTCGACCACGACGTCGATCGTTTCGTCCAGTGGGCCGTGCGGGTATGGGACGTCGAGCTCGACATTTTCGACCGAGAGGCGACGGCGCGGGCTGGGATCGCGCGGCTGGAGGCGTTCTTCCACAGCATCGGTCTGGGCACGACCCTCGCCGCGCTCAAGATCGGGGCCGACCGGATCGACGAGATGGCGCGCAAGTGCACCGAGGGCGACACGCGCGTCGTCGGCCATTTCGTCAAGCTCGACACGGCGCAAGTGGCGAAGATCCTCCGCCTCGCGGCGTGACGGGAGCCGCCGTCACGGCGAGGGACGAGGCGACAAAACGCGCCGGGAACGGCCGGCGCGCTTCGCCCCTGGGTCGTTTCGTTCGGATGACGCGCGAAGACGCCGCATCCCGCTCAGCTTCGCGGGCGAACAAGACTTCGCCGTCGGCGCGCGACCGGCCGGGGCGGGCGGTTGGCGATTGAATATCGAACTCACTTGCGGCGCCTCGGGGAAAGCCTTATCCGGTCTTTGTCCCGTCCTCGTCTATCCTCGGCGCCCCGCCGGTCGTTTCGCACCTTCGCTGCCTGCCATGATCGCCCCCGTATCCCGCTGGTTGCGGCGGATTCTGCCGTTCTTCTTGGTGCGTTTCGCCGTGCGGTTGTTCTTCCGCGCGGAAATCCGCGGCCTCGAGCGTCTCGCGGCCGCGGGGTCGCGCGTTCTCATCGTCGCCAATCACGTCTCCACCCTCGACGCAGTCGTGCTTTCGGCTTTGCTGCCGGACCGAATACTGTTCGCGACGCACGCGGACATCGCGCAGCGATGGTGGCTCAAGCCGTACTGGCGCATCGGCGACGACTGCTCGCTCGATCAAGCCCATCCGATGACGGCCAAGATGATGGTGGACGCCCTCAAGCAGGGCCGCGCCTGCATGATCTTTCCCGAAGGGCGGCCCACCACAACCGGCGCCTTGATGAAAGTGTACGAAAGTCCCGGCATGATCGCCGACAAGGCGGACGCGACGATCTTGCCGGTCCGGATCGAGGGACTCGAATACTCCTACTTCTCGAAGCTCGGCGGCGTCGTGCGGCGGCGTCTGTTCCCGAAAGTGACCTTGACCGTATTGCCGCCGAAAAAGATCACTTTGCCCAAGGATATCAAGGGCCACAAAAGGCGCGTGGCCGCCGGCACGCAGCTTTACGACATCATGGAGCGCCTGCCGGTCGACAGCATCGAGTGCAAGACAATTCTTCGCCACGTGCTGGAGACGCGGCCCATCCGGGGCGGCCGCGGCGACTGTCTTGAAGACGCGGACCGGCGGCCCTTGAGGCACGACGCATTCGTTCGCGCCTTTTTCGCCGTGTCCCGGCCGTTGAAGGGACGCCTAGGCAAGCAGGAAAAAGTCGTCGGCGTGATGATGCTCAACGGCCTCCCCGCCGCGATTGCGATCTTCGCCGTTCAGGCGCTGGGCTTGACCGTCGCGATGATCAACTTCACCGCCGGCCCGGAGCCGTGCGCGAAGGCCTGCGCCACGGCGGCGATCAAGACCGTCGTGACCTCGCGGTCCTTGGTCGCCGAGGGCGGATTGGCGCAGATCGCCGAAACCCTGCGGGCTAATGGCGTCTCGGTGGTCTATTACGAGGACCTGGTCGCCGCCGAGGGGTGGGTCGCCAAGGCGGCCGCCTACGTCGACAGCCGGACGCCGCCGGCCTGGATCGCCGGACGCTTGGGACAAAAGGCCGACGACCCCGCCCTGATCCTTTTCACCTCCGGCACCGAGGGCGCTCCCAAGGGCGTGGCGCTCAGCCACCGCAACATCGTCTCCAACGCTTTCCAGTTCGGGGCGCGCATCGGCTTCGCCGCGCGCGACAAGGTCTTCGCCTGCCTGCCGATGTTCCATTCGTTTGGGATCACCCTCGGCTTTTTCATGCCCTTGCTCTACGGGGCGCGGGCGTTCCTGTATTTTTCCCCACTGCGCTATCGGGAAATCCCCGAGCTGATCTACGACACTTGCGCGACGCTGCTGCTGGGAACCGAAACCTTTCTCGCCAACTACGCGCGCACGGCTCACCCGCACGACTTGTACTTCCTGCGCTTCGCGATCGGCGGCGCGGAGAAGATCAAGCCCGAGACGCGTCGCATCTGGAGCGAGAAATTCGGCGTCCGGTTGTTCGAGGGGTATGGCACGACGGAAGCGTCGCCGGTCATCACGGCGAACGCGCCCATGTATTACAAGGCGGGAAGCGTCGGTTGCGCAATGCCCGCCATGCAGGTGCGCCTGAACCCGGTCGAGGGCGTCAAGGATGGCGCCGAGCTGGTCGTCAAAGGCCCGAACGTCATGCTGGGGTATATCCAATACGCCCAACCCGGCGTGATTCAGCCGGTGAAGGACGGCTGGTACAACACCGGCGATATCGTCTCCATCGACGAGCGCGGTTTCATCACCATCCTTGGGCGCACCAAGCGCTTCGCCAAGATCGCCGGGGAAATGGTTTCTCTCGCCGCGGTCGAAGCCGTCATCGTCGCCCTTTGGCCGGCCTCGCGCCACGTGGCCGTCGGCGTGCCGGACGCGCGCAAAGGCGAGGTCGTCGTGCTTTTGACGGAATCCGACGAGGTCGACGCCAGCGTATTGCCGGACCATTTCCGCATGCACGGGCTGACGGAGCTTTCGTTGCCGCGCAAGGTCATCCGCGTGGCGCAAATCCCGCTTCTGGGGTCAGGGAAGGTTGACTTCGTGCGCGCCCAGGAGCTCGCGCTCCAAGCAAGCGCCGACGAACCGGTCGAAGACGTCCCGGAATAGAGAATTCGCCCGGTGAGCGCGAGCCGAGACGCGCCGGGCTTTCCGCGGGCCTTCGATCGGCGAGGCGTCGGGGGAAACCCGCGCCGGCGTCTTCAAGCGCTCAACTTGCGACGCCGCCGTCGCGACGCGGGGGTTCTCTCGCGATTTCTATTTCGCCGCTTCGGCGGGCGCGGTCGACGCGGCCTTGCGCTTGCCCGCCTGCGCCTGAATCGCGGTCAGCGCGATGGTGTAGACGATGTCGTCGACCAGGGCGCCGCGCGACAGATCGTTGACCGGCTTGCGCAGGCCCTGCAGCATCGGGCCGACCGAGACGACGTTGGCCGAACGCTGCACGGCCTTGTAGGTGGTGTTGCCGGTGTTGAGGTCCGGGAATACGAAGACGTTGGCGTGGCCCGCCAAGGGGCTGCCCGGCGCCTTCTGCTTGCCGACGCTCTCGACCGTCGCGGCGTCGTACTGGATCGGCCCGTCGACGACCAGATCGGGGCGGCGCGCCTTGACCAGCGCGGTGGCGCTGCGGACCTTGTCGACGTCTTCGCCCGTGCCGGACGCGCCCGTCGAATAGGAGATCATGGCGACTCGCGGGTCGATGCCGAAAGCCCGCGCCGATTCCGCCGATTGAATCGCGATTTCGGCGAGCTGCTCGTCGGTCGGATCGGGATTGATCGCGCAGTCGCCGTAGACGAGCACCTGATCGGGCATCAGCATGAAGAAGACGCTCGACACGATGCTGCATCCCGGCGCGGTCTTGATCAATTGCAACGCCGGGCGAACGGTGTTGGCGGTGGTGTGCACGGCGCCCGACACCAGGCCGTCGACGTCGCCTTGAGCGAGCATCATGGTGCCGAGCGTGACCGTGTCCTCGAGGCCGACCTCGGCCTGCAGCGCCGTCAGCCCCTTGTTCTTGCGGATCTCCACCATGGGGGCGATGTAGCTGCGGCGGATGGTTTCGGGATTGATGATGTCGAGGTCTTGAGGAAGCTCGATCCCATGCGCCGCCGCGACCGCCTTGATCTTGTCGGGCGATCCGAGCAGCGCGCAGCGCGCGACGCCCTTTTCGACGCAGATCGCCGCCGCTCTGATGGTCCGCGGCTCGTCGCCTTCCGGCAAGACGATGCGCTGGGGAGCGGCGCGCGCGATTGCGACCAGGCGGTGGCGGAAGACCGGCGGCGGCATCAGCGCGTCGGCGGGCAGGTCGAGTCGCTTGACCAGAGGCGCCGCGTCGATCTTGTCGGCCATGAAGGAGATGACGCCTTCCATGCGGGCGAGATCGTCCTCGCTGATGTGTTTCGAGAGACCGGCGAGCCGGGTCGCCGTCGTATAGGTGTCGTCCTTGGTCAGCAGAACCGGCAGGCGATTCAGCGGCGCGCTCGCAAGGATCGCGCTCACCTCGGCTGCGGGCGGTCCGCCGCAGGTCAGCACGAAGCCGGCGAGCGGCATGCCGCGCTGGGCGACCAGCGCCGCGGCGAGAATGGCGTCGGATCGATCGGCGGCCGTGACCACGAGCGTGCCCGGCCGCAAGTGGTTGAGCAGCTTGTCGCAGGAGCGCGCCGCGACGAGCAAGGTTTGCGCTCTCGCCGTTTCGATGTCTCCGCGATTGAAGATTTCGAAACCGAGCTCCCTGGCGACGTCGATCACGCGCGGCGCGGAAAGGCCGGGGACGCTTGGGATCGAAGCAAGAATCGGCGCGGACTTGGTTCCCGCGTCGAGCTTAAAGCTGCCGATCTTCGCGACCTCTTTGATCGCGCCGGGATCGCAGTAGTTGATCAGCACGCCGGCGACCGGTCGACGCCCGTCGTCGCCGTACTGCTCGATCGCCGTCGCCACCTTGGCGGTCAGGTCTTCGGCGCCGCGTCCCTGACCGGCGAGCACGGGGACGATGTCGGCCGCGAGCGACTGGATCATTCCGATATTGAGACGGGTGGCGATCTGGATGTCGGCGTCGGGAATCAAGCCTTCGACGACGAAGACGTCGTAGCTGTCGCGCGCGTTCTCGACCCGGGCGACGACCTCCTCCATCAGGCTGGGCAGCTGGCCTGTCCGCACCATCTCCGCCGCATGATCGAACGGAATCGGATCGGAAGTCTCCACATTGCAAAGCTTGCGCGCGAAATGAACCGATTGGTCCTGCTCGCCGACGACGAACTCCGGCTGCGAGATCGGCTTGACGAAACCGACGCGGACGCCGGCGAGCTGCAGGGCTCGGACCAGGCCCAACGCCAGCGACGTCAGCCCAACCTCGGCGGACACCGGCACTAGATAGAAGATTCGTTGGCGTGTTTTCGCGGTCATGGTCGCGCTTCCCTTTCCGCCGTCCTCATACAACGGCGGCGATGGCGCGGCCAGAAGCGTAACGCCGCGGGGCTGGGACGCCGATCGGCGTCGCAACCTCGTGACAAGCCCTGGGTTGGGGGGCGGGGCTCGACGCTTGCGCGTGTCGGGCGGGCGGCCCGGCGAACCGCCTCGTATGGGCCGCCGATTGCGCCCGACAGGCGCTAGAGCCTGTAGCCGCACCCCATCATCAGGCTCAGCGTCGTGATGACGACAATGGAGAAGGAGAACATCCTGCGCGCCCAGGCGCGGTCGTCGCTGGTCCGCCAGCCGGCCAGGCCGATATGGAGCCACCACCCGCCCATCGCCAGGCTCGCGGCGAGAAAGGCGTAACCGGCGTAGCCGGCCAGCGTCAGCCCCGTCGCCGCGAGCACGAAGGCGACGATATAGGCGAGGATGCGCCGCTTCGCCGTCGCCACGCCGCAGCGCACCGGCAAGATCGGAACGCCGGCCGCGGCGTAGTCGTCGCGGTAGAGAATGCCGATGGCGTAGGAGTGCGGCATCTGCCACAGACAGAAGATCAGCAGCAGCAGCAACGCGCCCGCGTCGAGGCGGCCGCTCGCCGCGCAATAGCCGATGACCGGCGGCGTCGCCCCCGACAGGCTGCCGACGATGGTGCTGAGCGGCGAGCGGCGCTTCAGGCAAAGGCTGTAGACGCCGACATAAACCGCGAAACCCGCCGCCGCGAGAGCGACCGCCAGTCCGCTCACCGCGTTAGCCAGGACGACGAATCCGGCCACGGCGAGCAGGACTGCGTAAACCAGCGCTGCGCCGGGCAAGACCGCGCCGCGCGCCAGCGCGCGGCCGCGAGTGCGTTTCATCGCGGCGTCGATATCGCGGTCGATAACGTTGTTGAAGGCGCAGCCGGAAGCGACGACCAGCGACACGCCGGCGAGCGTCGCCAGCAGCAGCGGCGGGTTGAGGCTTCCGCGGGCCGCCAGCAGGAACCCGCCCGTCGTCGAAACCAGGTTGCCGAAGACGATGCCGGGCTTGCTCAGTTGGACGTAGCGGGCGGCGGCGGCTCGAATCCGGTCGAACGCGCCCTTCGCCGGTCGCCGATCCGACAACGACGCGTCGGCGTCGGGCCAGGGGTCGAGGGAGGTCTCCGCGCGCGCGGCAATCAACGCCTTCGCCATGAACTGACTCCCGAAATCGTCGCTCCGTCCGGCGTCCGCCTACATGCCCATGTCGATCGACGGCGAGGGCGACAGGGTCGCGACCATGTTGGCCATGATCCAGACCGACCCGCCGACGATCAGGGCCAGAATCAGAGCGGTGAACGCGAGCGAGACTAGGTTCCAGCGGTTCTCGCGGCGCGGGCTCATGTGCAGGAAGCACGCGAGGTGGACCAGCACCTGCGCCACCGCGAGGAGGAGGACTAGCGCGATGACCTCGACGCGCGGCGCCGCCAGGCGCATCGCCGCCCAGAAAGCGGCGACGGTCAGAACGACCGAAAGGGCGAAGCCGGCGATGTAGGAATTCCGGTCGCCGTGATCGGCGGCGTGATCGGCGCGATCCGCTTCCATTAGACGCTCCCTATCAGATAGACGATCGTGAAGACGCAGATCCAGACGATGTCGAGAAAGTGCCAGAACAGGCTGAGGCAGCTCAGCCGGCGCGTGGCCGAACCGCCCAGCCCGAGACGGGCGACCTGATAGATCATGACCGCCATCCAGATCAGGCCGCAGGCGACATGCAGCCCGTGCGTGCCGACCAGGGTGAAGAAGCTGGACAGAAAGGCGCTGCGGTCGGGGCCGAAGCCCTCCATGACCAGGCGATGGAACTCGTAGACTTCCATGCCGACGAAGGCGAGACCGAACAGGAACGTCGCCGCCAGCCAGGCCAGGACCTGCTTGGGCGCGTTCCGGTAGAGCGCCAGCATGGCGAATCCGTAGGTCACGCTGCTGATCAGCAGGCAGATCGTTTCCTTGAGGACATAGGGAAGCTCGAAGACGTCCTTGCCGGTGGGGCCGCCCGCCGCGTTGTCGCGCAGGACTGCGAACGTCGCGAACAGGGTCGCGAACAAGATGCAGTCCGTCATGATGTAGATCCAGAACCCGAACACCGTGGCGGCGTCGGCTTCCGCATGATCATGACGCCCGTGCGCGGCGGGCTTTGGCGCGGTCAGCGAATATTGGCCGGGAAGGTCAATCGACATGGATCGCAATCGCTCTGTTTGAAGTTACGAATGGCTCCGCTCGATCCGCGCGACTTCCGCCCGGGGGACGTAATAGTCGACGTCGTCGTTGGACGCGCGGACCAGCAGCGTCGCGAAAACGCCCAATGCGCCGGCGACGGCCATCCACCATATGTGCCAGATCAGCGCGAAGCCGAGAATCAGGCTGAAGCCGCCAACGAACACGCCGGCCGCCGTGTTGCGCGGCATGTGGATGTCTTCGAACTGGGCGGGCCTGGCGGGCCCTCCCTGCTCCTTGATCGTCGTGAAGGCGTCGCGGCCGGTCACGACCGGAACTTCGGCGAAGTTGTAGAAGGGCGGCGGCGAGGCGGTCGCCCATTCCAGGCTGCGGCCGTTCCAAGGGTCGCCGGTGGCGTCGCGGTTCTTGGCGCGATTCCTGACGCTGACGACGATCTGCAGGATCTGAAAGAAGATGCCGAGCGCGACGATGGCGACGCCGAGCGCGGCCACCGCCAGCCACGGGCGCCAGGCCGGATTGTCATAGTGGTCGAGCCGGCGCGTCATGCCCATGAAGCCCAGGACGTAAAGCGGCATGAAGGCGACGTAGAAGCCGATCAGCCAGCACCAGAACGCGGCCTTGCCGATCCGCTCGTCGAGAGTGAAACCGGTCGCCTTGGGGAACCAGTAGGCGAAGCCGGCGAAGGCGCCGAACAGCACGCCGCCGATGATCACGTTGTGGAAGTGCGCGATCAGGAACAGGCTGTTGTGCAGCAGGAAGTCGGCCCCCGGCATCGCCATCAGCACGCCGGACATGCCGCCGATGGTGAAGGTGACGATGAAGCCGATCGTCCACAGCATCGGCGTGGCGAAGCGCACGCGGCCGCGATACATGGTGAACAGCCAATTGAATATCTTCACCCCGGTCGGCACGGCGATGATCATCGTCGCGATGCCGAAGAAGGTGTTCACGTCGGCGCCGGCGCCCATCGTGAAGAAGTGGTGCAGCCAGACGATGAAGGACAGAACCGTGATCGCCAGCGTCGCCCAGACCATCGAGACGTAGCCGAACAGCCGCTTGCCCGAGAACGTGGCGGCGACCTCGGAGAAAACGCCGAAGGCCGGCAGGATCAGGATGTACACCTCGGGATGGCCCCACGCCCAGAACAGGTTGACGTACAGCATCGGCTCGCCGCCCTGGTCGTTGGTGAAGAAATGCATGCCGACGTAGCGGTCGAGGCCCAGCAGGGCGAGCGTCACCGTCAAGATCGGGAAGGCGCCCAGGATCAGCATGTTGGCGCACAGCGCAGTCCAGCAGAAGATCGGCATGTTCATCAGCTTCATGCCGGGCGCGCGCATCTTGATGATGGTGACGAAGAAGTTGACGCCGGTGAGCAGCGAGCCCACGCCGCCGATCTGCAGCGCCCAGATGTAGTAGTCGACGCCGACGCCCGGGCTGTAGGGCAGCTCCGACAGGGGCGGGTAGGCGGTCCACCCGGTCATGGCGAATTCGCCGATGAACAGCGACAGATTGACCAGCACGACGGCGGCGGTCGTGAGCCACAGGCTGATCGAGTTCAGGAACGGGAAGGCGACGTCGCGCGCGCCAATCTGCAGCGGCACGACGATGTTCATAAGGCCGATCACGAACGGCATCGCGACAAAAAAGATCATGATGACGCCGTGCGCGCTGAACACCTGGTCGTAGTGGTGCGCCGGCAGGTAGCCGTGATCGGGGCCGTAGGACAGGGCGAGCTGCGTCCGCATCATGACGGCGTCGACGAAACCGCGCAGCAGCATGACCAGGGCGATGACGATGTACATGACACCGATCTTCTTGTGATCGACGGAGGTCAGGTACTCAGTCCACAGCCATTTCCACTTTGCGAAATAGGTAAGGCCGCCGACCACCGCCAGCCCGCCCAGGATCATGAAGGCGACCGCGCCGATGATGATCGGCTGGTCGAACGGAATGACGGAAAGGCTGAGATTACCGAGCACTTTCGGCTCCTGTGCAGATGGGCGCCATGCCCGCTTTCATGTACTCGCCGATGATGCCGCCGAACAGGCGAGGATCGACCTCCCCATAGTACTGGACGGGGTTGTTCTCGCTCGGCTTGGCCAGCGCCGCGTAGGCGGCGTCGCCAAGCTGGGCGGACGACTGCCGGGCTTTGGCCACCCAGGCGTCGAACCCGTCGTTCGACAGCGCCAGGGCCTTGAACGACATGCCCGAGAAGCCGCTGCCGCTGAAATTGGCCGATTCGCCGTCGTAGACGCCGGCGGCGTTGGCGATCAGGTAGAGCTTCGAGTCCATGCCGGCCATGGCGTAGATCTGGCTGCCTAGCTGCGGGATGAAGAAGGAATTCATCACCGTGGCCGACGTGATGTCGAAGCGCACCGGCGTGTCGACGGGAAAGGCCGCCTCGTTGACGCTGGCGACGCGCTGGTCCGGGTAGATGAACAGCCACTTCCAGTCGAGCGCGACGACCTCGATGTCGATCGGCTTCGCCTCGGACGCGATCGGCTGGGCGGGGTCGAGCGCATGGGTCGACGTCCAGCAGACCGCGCCGAGGATGATGACGATAAGAACCGGCGCGCCCCACACCACCGCCTCGATTTTCGAGGAGTAGTCCCAGTTGGGCGCGTAGGTCGCCTTGTCGTTGGAGGCGCGGTAGCGCCAGGCGAAGAACAGCGCCATGAAGATCACCGGGATCACGACCAGCAGCATTAGGCCGACGGCGATCAGGATCAGGTTCTTCTCCTCGGCGCCGATCTGACCCTGCGGGTCGAACAGCGCCATCTCGCAGCCGCCAAGCGAGACCGGAAGGCACAACGCCGCCGCTCTAAGCAGTCCGGCGCCCAGCTTTTGACCCATATCCGGCGGCTCCTTCATGTCCACAGGCCGTGGCGTCGCGCTCGCTCCCAAATCGAGCCACGCCGCTTCTAATGTAGGGCGAAAAAACGATCTTAGAGGATGGAAAGATGGCTAGGAAGCTCCGCGGCTTGCAGGAATCGCGCCACGCGTCGTCATCCGACGCTTCGCGCCCGCCACGCGGGCTGCCGGTCAGGAGAAGGAGACCGAGGCGATCCGGAGGCCGCGAAACGGTCTAAGCAGGGCGAAGACCGGACAGCCGGGAGGCGGCGCAGGCCTTGAGAAGACCGGCGTCAAACCGCGGCGGGCGGAGGATCGGACCGCGCGGGGCCGGTCGATCGTCAAGGCGGCGCGAACGATCCGCGTGACGGCGACGACGCGCTGTCGATGGAGGGCCGGCGTCCCACCGGCGCCGCTTGGGGCGGGCGCTCGGCCGGCGGCGTCGAAAGCCGGCGCTTGGGCCGGCAGGACGAGAGGGACTCGGCGAGGCGTCGTCGCGACCGAGGCGCGGCGGCGGGCGGATTGTCGGGATGTCGGAGGATCGTCCTCGCCAGGCGGCGAATTGCGGGCGTCTCCTCCGCCCGGGTCGCCGCCGCCTCTTCAGGTTGGAGGGAGGACGAGGCGACGGCGCCGCGGCGCGGACGAGGCGGGGAGGGAGTCCGTCTCGACGCTCACATCAATCGGGGGCGGATCGGCGGGCGACGCACGCCGCCGCTCGCCATTCCGCCCCCGAAGCAACTGTCGTCAGCCGGGGAACCCACCGCCGATGAAGACCACCGATCCAGTCATCGGGCTGGCGGCCTCGAACGGCGGCGGGCATAGAACCGGCCGGGTCACTTGACGGCCGCAGCCTCGAGCAACTCCGGCTCCTCTTCCTCGGCGCCGGTGACACGCTCCCACGCCGCTTGGTGGCGATGGTAGATCAGGATGCCGCCGATCACCGGGACGAACAGGACGAGGATGCCGACGTAACCGAAGTACTGAGCGGCCTCGACTGCGACGAACGACGTCCAAATGAAGGCGTCGACGATCGCGGTGATGTAGGTCGCTTGAGCCGGCATCTTGAAGCCCGACGCGGAGGCCGCGGAGGTGAACAGGGGCGCCAGCACCATGGCCAGGTAGAAGCCGAGGATCAGCGTGATGGTGCCCATGATGACCAGGCGCAGCACGTTGCCGTTAACCAGCGGCGCCGCCATGCAGACCACGAACGGGATGACCGCGAGATCCGCGAACAGGATGATGCGGTTGCCGGGCAGGATGATCGACAGCAGGATCGCGATCGGAACGATGATCAGCGAGCTGGAGATGGCCGCCGGGTGGCCGATCAGGATCGCGGCGTCGAGGCCGATGTTGATCTCGGTTTGCTCGCCCTTCTTGCTGCTGCGCTTCTGCATGAACTCGCGCGCCGACTCGGAGATCGGGATCAGGCCTTCCATGAGGATCTTGACCATGCGCGGCAGCAGCAGCATCGCCGCGGCGAGGGCCATGCCGGTCTTCAGGACCTTAGTGATCATCTCCGCCAGGTTGGACGGATCCCAGTAGCCGATGAGGCCGAGCACCACGCCGATGATCAGGCCGACGACGACCGGCTCGCCCATCACGCCGAAACGCTTCTGGACGGTCTCTTCGTCGAGGTGGATGTCGCGCAGGCCGGGGATGCGGTCGATCACCCAGTTCACCGCGATCGCGATCGGCACGATCGGCGAAGAAGCCAACGTGGTGATCGAGATGCCCGGAACGCCATAGAAGCGCTGCACGCTCTTGGCCGTCCAGTCGGCGAAGAAGAGGGCGAACGCCGCCATCAGCGCGGCCGACAGGATGCCGAGGCCAAGCGAGTTGGTCGCGGCGACGACCAGCGAGCCGACGAACGCGAAGTGCCAGAAATTCCACACGTCGACGTTCAGCGTCCGCGTCAGTCCGGCGAACAGCATGACGATGTTCACCAGAATGGCGACCGGAATCACCCAAAGCCCGACGGACGATCCGAAGGCGATGGCCGCGGCCGAGGGCCAGCCGACGTCGACGATGTCGCGGTGGATGCCGGCGTTGGTCACCATCGCCTGGGCGACGGCGCCGAGGTTGGTGAGCATCAGGCCGATCACCAGGTTGATGCCGATGAAGGCGATGCCGATAGTAATGGCGGCGCGAACCGCACGTCCGATTTTCGCGCCGAGGATGAGTGCGATCACGAAGATCACGATGGGCAATAGAACGGTCGCTCCTAGCCCATCGACAACGGCCTTTAGGCCGATGAGGAAACCTTGCATAACTTGTGCCTTCTCCCCGAATGTTGTTGCTTACCAGAACATCCATGCAGCCATGGCTCTCCTGGGACCTCCCATGCAGTCACGGCTCTCTTGGACAAAGCCCACAGTCCAACGGATGATGCTTCCCCGCTCCCCCGCTGGAACCCCCGCTCCTCCGCTGGACCCCCTCTGCTCTTCGCTGGCCCCGCCGATTTCCATCGAAGCCAGGATCTCCAAATCTCAGAATGAGATGCGAAATCTCACAGCAACCTTGAGACATTTGTATGCTCGTCTCATAGATTGTCGGGCCGCACGTTAGAACATTTGTCATGCCGTATACGAACATGAAACGCATGTCAAGCGCGTGACGACAATTCGCCGCGCCTCGCTTGTCGCGAATTGAGACACTTCGGCCCCACCGGCGTCCGCTTTGACGGTTTCGCGCGCCGCGCAACGCCCCCGCGCGCCGCGTCGCGGGGTACACAGGCGATAAGACATTTAGCTTGACACAATTACAAAAGTCTCACATCTTCGCCGTTGAAAGGCAACCTCAGCGCCGGCGGCGGCGCAGGCGCTTCGCCGCCAGGGCGCGTCGCGACCCGGCGCGGGCGCTTGTTGACGACGCCCGGACCGAGACCTCAAGAGAGGCGTCAGGCATGGCACAGTTTCGCGATAACCCCGCAGGCGCGGCGGTTACGCGTGTCCCGGCGACGATGCGAGCCGCCGTCTATCGCGGCCCGGATCGCATTTGCGTCGAGACGGTTCCGGTTCCTGAGATCGGCCGCGGCGAGGCGCTGGTGCGCGTCGTCGCGTGCGGCGTCTGCGGCACCGATCTCAAGAAGATCCACACCGGCTCGCATGCGGCGCCGCGGATCTTCGGACACGAGACCGTCGGCGTCGTGGTCGCGCTCGGTCGCGGCGCCGAGGGTTTCGCGATCGGCGATCGGGTGGCGGTGCTCCATCACATTCCCTGCGGAAGCTGTTACTACTGCCGCAAGAAGGCGTTCGCCCAATGCGACGGCTACAAACGCGTCGGCGTGACCGCCGGCTTCGAGCCGGCCGGCGGCGGCTTCGCCGAATATGTGCGGGTGATGGACTGGATCGTCGCTGGCGGCGGAATGGTCCGCATCCCTGACGACGTGCCCTTCGAGCAGGCGACTTTCCTCGAGCCGCTCAACACCTGTCTCAAAGGCGTCAAGATGCTGGATCTCCAGGCGGACGAAACCGTCCTGATCATCGGCCAGGGCTCCATCGGCGTCCTTCTCGCCTCGCTGGCGGCGCGCAGCGGCGCCAAGGTGTTGGCCTCGGACGTCTATGAGGAGCGCCTGCGAATCGGCCGGGACTTCGGCGTCGCGCAGGCGATCAACGCCAAGACCGAGGACGTCGTGAAACGCGCGCGCGCTGAGACGAACGGCCGCGGCGCCGACGCGGTCATTCTCGCCGTCGGCGGCCACGCGCTGATCCGAACCGCGATGGACGCCGCCCGCGCCGGCGGCAAGGTCATGTTGTTCGCCCAGACCCAGCACGGCGAGGCGGCCATCGACCCCGGCGCGGTGTGCGTGGACGAGAAGACGCTGATGGGCTCCTACAGCGTTTCCGTCGATCTCCACCAGGAGGCGACGGAAATCGTCTTCGCCGGATACCGTTCCGGGTACGATCTCACCCGGTTGATATCACATCGCTTCGATCTCGAGGACGCGGCGAAGGCGATCGCCGTGGCCTCGAACCCGCAGCCCCTTACGATGAAGATCATCCTGGCGCCGGCGGCCTGATTCGCCGGCGGCCGACGCGCGGATGACGTTCCGGCTATAAAAATGCTCCGCCTATCCGACATCGATTCGCTCAAGGAGAGCGGAAACGCCCGCGAGGCGGGACCGCAAGGATCGCCGTCGCCTCGGCGCATCTCAGGGAGGGGGCTGGCCGGTTCTCCCGCGGTCCGCGCCCTCTCCGTCACTCGGCGGCGCGCCTGCCGCGTTCGGCTCTGGAGGCCGCAAGATGACCATGTTGGCTGACTTGATTATTCCCGAAGCGCTGTGCCCCGCGATCGACGCGGGCAGCGCGTCTGCGGCCATCGAGTTTCTTTCCGCGCGGCTGATGGCGTTGGGAAAGGTTCGGCCGAGCTTCGCCGCGGCGGTGATCGCGCGCGAGGCGACGATGCCCACCGGCCTGCCTCTCGGCGATCTCAACGTCGCGATCCCGCATACCGACCCCGAGCACGTCCTGGCGCCCGGGGTCGCGGTGGGCACGTTGAGGACGCCGGTGCAGTTCTGCAGTATGGATGATCCCGACGAACGGCTGCCGGTGCGAATCGTCTTCCTGCTCGCGCTCACCGACAAGAAGCTCCAACTCAACCTGCTGCAGCATGTCGCCGAGATGATCCAGCAGCCGCAGCGGCTTGAACAACTTATCGCCGCGACGGACGCCGCGGCGATGCACGCGGCTCTTAAGTAAGCAAGGAAACGGACAAAGGAAGGAAATGTCATGAAGAAGAAGTTGATTCTGGTGGTTTGCGGCACCGGAGTGGCGACGTCGACGCTGGTCGCCGCCAAGGTCGAAGAAGAAATGCAGGCGCGCGGGATTCCGGTCTCCACGCAGCAATGCAAGGCCGCCGAGGTGCGTTCGCTCGCGCCCAACGCCGACCTGATCGTCGCCACCACGCCGGTGCCGAACGACCTCGGCAAGCCGGTGATCAAGGGTCTAGCTTTTCTCACCGGAATCGGACGCGACGCGGTGCTGGACCAGATCGAGAAGGCTCTTCGAGGCTGAGGGCCTGTCCCTTTTCATTCCCGCGACGATCGCGTGGTAACAGTTCTCTTGCGCGAAAGCCTGTGCCATAAGGCTGACGCGTCGAAGAAAGGTAATGCCGTGTCGTCGCCCCGCCCGTCGTCACAATTCGGGTCTGCCGGTGTGCGGTCGGCCCACGGGGCGGAACGCGATCCAACGGACCTCAAGACTCGCGTCGCCTGGCTGTACTTCATGGAAGGCATGACGCAGGACGTGGTGGCGAGCAAGCTCGGGCTGACGCGCCAACGCGTCCTCAAGATCCTCGCCAACGCGCGCCAGGACGGCACGGTGCAGGTGCGCGTGACCACGACGCTCAGCGCCTGCGTCGCTCTCGAGCGACAACTCGCTGGCGCTTTCGGAATCCAGCGATGTGTCGTCGTTCCGACGCCGACGGACGAATCGCAGCTCACTCGGCTGCTCGGCGCGGCGACCGGCGCCTACGTCTCCGAGACGTTGCAGGAAGGCATGAATGTCGGGCTGGGCTGGGGAAACACGCTCTACGCCAGCCTCACCAACATCACCATCCGCAACATCCGGCAGGTCGCCGCCGTCTCGTTGATCGGCGGGCTCACGCGGGCGAGCGGCCTCAATCCGCCGGAATTCACCTGGCGCTTCGCCGACCTGGTCGGCGCCGACGCTTATCTGCTCACCGCGCCCGTCTTCGTTTCGGACGAGGAGATTCGCAACACCCTCTTGCGGCAGCCGGGCATCGCCGACGTGTTGTCGCTCGCGTCGCGGCTCGACATGGCGCTGCTGAGCGTCGGCGATCTTTCGCCGAATTGCACCGTGGTCCGCTGCGGCGTCTTCACCCGCGAGGAGCTCGCCGAGGTCCGACGGGCCGGCGGGGTGGCCGACATCCTTTGCCAGTTCATCGACGCCGAGGGTCGTCTGCTCGACCACCCGTTCAACCGCCGGGTGCTCGCCGCCTATCCACCCTCTCTGGCCAAGACGCCCCACCTGGTGCTGGCCTCGGGCGGCTGGCAGAAGGTCGAGGCCATCCGGGCGGCCATTCGGCTGCTGCGACCGAGGGCGCTGATCACCGACCAGAGCGCCGCCGAAGGCCTCCTTAGCAGCATGACCTGATTGCGGCGTCCGGCCAATCCCTTTGCAGCCCCGATTTGCAGAGGCTGCGCCGCGCGCCCGCCGACCTGCCCCGGCCATCAGCCGGCTCACGCCCCCGCCGATACTTTTGTTATCGAATAACGATATAAGTGCGGCATGTACGAGTCAGGCGCGTGGTCTAGGCGATTGACGAATTTGCGCGCCCGACTCACCAGCGCCGCGCCAACAAGGCCGTTCAGTCGCCAGCGGGTCTTGATCTCGACGGTCGGCTGACGAAATTGTCGAGTAAAAGCGTCGATCTCAAGCGTCCCAAGGCGTCGACCAGGGTTGCTGCGCCGACGCGTCGCGCCGGCGCCTAGGCATGGCCCCGCGAACGAAAAGTCATCCGCCAACCAAATGTCGTTGCGTTGGTGCGTTACATCTTGACATGTGGTGGCGCAAAAGTCACTTTGCCGGCGACAAGGAAGGGGAGATCGACCCCCTTCCGAAAGGGAGAGACGGCGTGACGCCAAGCCCAGTTTCAGAGCAAGCCATCAGCGATCCCACCCAGCGGCAGGCGCCGTCGGATACGGCGGCCCCGCCCGGGAAAGAGCTCGAGCGGGAGGGGCAAGTAATCGTCGCTCACGCCGACGGGCTGCACGCGCGGCCGGCGGCGATGCTGGTGAAGCTCGCGAGGTCCTTCGCCTGCGACGTCGAGATTGTGTGTCGCGACCGCACCGCTAACGCCAAGAGTTCCGTGAAGATCATGCTCCTTGGCGTAAAGCACGGAGACGAGGTGACGGTGCGGACGCGCGGAGCGGACGCGGCCGACGCCTTTCGGCGCATCGCCGATTTCCTGAAGAGCGGCGAGGAGCTGGCGATCGTCTCGGCGCCTCCGGCCGGGGCGCGGTAGCGCACGGGACGGTCCAAGGCGACAAACCGGTGCTTTTCGTTGCGGCAGGCAAAAGGAAACCGCGTGCGAAACGTCATCGCAAGCGCCGATCGCCGGGAGACGGGCGCCGTCCGGTCCTCTCACAGCGCCGCGCGGATTTCCGCGCCCGCCGCCCGCATTATCTGCCCGCGGCGATCGGGAAGATGACCAGGCAAAGCGCTCTCACGCGACTGTCGTCGCAGCGGATGGACCTGTCGCGAAGCGGCGCGTCGTGGCCGAAATCAGCGCGGTCAGCCGCTCCGTCGCCCGTTCTCTGGGTACGCGCGCCAAGCTGACGGTCGCCCGCCAAGGATCGACGCGGGAACCCGAGCCACCGCCGAAAGGATGCTCCGCGCCGTTTCATTTCGTTCCTGGCCGATCGACGCGATTAGGAAACCGTCGAACTCGCGGCTAAGAAGAGGGGTTGGCGCGGCGCGGGTCATCTCATCAGCGGAGTTTCTCGCCGAGAACGAGCGCGTCGGCGCATCCGGTCAGGCTCGGGGGCGATCCGCTCCCTCAGTCGCCGCGCCCGCGCTCGTTGTCGTTTCGAGGGCGCGATTCTACAGCGGGGGCGGCGTTGAACGCGACCGCGATTTCCACCGCCATCTCCTTCAAAGCGTCGCTGTTTCCGAAGAAGCTGCCGGCGACCGGCATGGCCTGCCGGATATCGCGCGCGACGGCGAGGGGAATAAGGTTGGAGCCGCCGACGCTGCGGTTGGTCGGATCGAAGCTGATCCAGCCGCCGCCGGAGACGAAGACTTCGCCCCAGGCGTGGGTCGATCCGGCGTCCGTCGTTCCGACAAGATTGTGATCGGGATTGAAGAGATAGCCCGAGACGATCCTCGCGCCGAAGCCGAGACAGCGCGCCGCCTCCACAAACAGCACGGCGAAATCCCGGCAGGAGCCCCAGCCGCGGTCGAGCGTTTCGATCGGCGACTGCGCGCCTTCGTCTTCCCGGCTCTGATAGCGAATCCAGCCGGACACGCCGAGGCTAAGGTCCTTGAGCAGGGCGAGCGTATCCGTCCGATCGCCGCCGAC
>CAZKHF010000028.1:0-17183 GCA_964552445.1 uncultured Bradyrhizobium sp.
CGAGCGCGTCCCAGCGGCGCGGAACGCCGAAGCGCGCGAAATAGTCGGGCGAGGCGACCGTCGCCTCGGACAGCAGGGCGACGCGGCGCGCGATCAGGTCGCTCTCCTTCGGTTCGCCCGCCCGCAGCGCGCAATCGACGCCTTCGCGGACGAGGTCGACGAAGCGGTCGCCCTCGCTCATGAACAGCTCGACCTCCGGATATTGCGCGAAGAAGCCCGGCAGGCCCGGCACGATGACGCGCCGGGCCTGGCTCCCCTGGACCTCGACGCGCAACAGCCCGCGCGGGCGCCCGCCGCTAAACGCGCTTTCGACCTCCTCGATGTCGTCGAGGATCGTCAGGCAGCGCCGGTAGTAGGCCTCGCCGTCCAGCGTCGCCCGCACCTGCCGGGTGGTGCGCTGCAGCAGGCGGACGCCCAGCCGCGCCTCGAGCCGCTTGACTGCGTCGGTCGCAGTCGAGGCGGGCAGGCCGAGATCCTCGGCGGCGCGCACGAAGCTGCCGCGCTCCACAATCCGCGCGAACACGCGCATGGCGTCGATCCGGTCCATTGTTCGCCTCTTCCGGATAGTGATCGTAGATCATCGCCAATTATCTGGCGAATGAAAAGGGTCATCTAAGGCGGGTCCGAAGTGATCGGACCTCGAAAGGAGACCCTCCCATGACAACCCCCAATGGCGCGAAGATCGCCCTGGTGACCGGCGCCAGCCGCGGCCTCGGCCGCAGCATGGCGATCGCGCTGGCGCGCAAGGGCGTCGACGTGATCGGCGTGTACCACAGCAACAAGGTCGAGGCCGAGGCGACCGCCGCGGCGATCGAGGCGCTCGGCCGCAAGGCGGCGCTGTTTCAGCTCGACACCGGCGACGCGACCCGTTTCGCCGCCTTCGCCGTCGATCTGAAGCAGGCGCTCGTCGCCAAGTGGGGTCGGCCGACCTTCGACTTTCTCGTCAACAACGCGGGAATCGGCGTCTACGCGCCGTTCGCCGAGACGACGGAAGCCGACTTCGACCGGCTGATGAACATCCACCTCAAGGGCGTGTTCTTCCTCACCCAGACGCTGCTGCCGCTGATCGCCGACGGCGGACGCATCGTCAACCTGTCGAGCGGCCTCACCCGCTTCAGCCTGCCGGGTTACGCCGCCTATGCCGCGATGAAAGCCGCGGTCGAGGCGCTCACCCGCTACCTCGCCAAGGAATTGGGACCGCGCGGCATTACCGCGAACACGATCGCGCCGGGCGCGATCGAGACCGACTTCGCCGGCGGATCGGTGCGCGACAACAAAGAGGTCAACGCCTTCATCGCCAGCGTGACGGCGCTCGGCCGTCCCGGCCTGCCCGACGACATCGGCCCCGCCGTCGCCGCGCTGCTCTCCGAGGACAACCGCTGGGTCAACGCCCAACGGATCGAAGTGTCCGGCGGCATGTTCGTCTGATCGAGCTTGGGAGAACCGAGGTCCGGCCAAGCGGTCTACGCCGGCCTGCGCGACGCCCCGCAGGCGAACGGCGCCCGCGCCCATGCGGCGGAATTCGCCGTCGATCTCCGCCCGATCGAGATCGACCCGCAGTCGGAAGCCTCGATCGAAGCGGCGGTCACGATCGCCGTAAGGGAAAGCGAACGGGAGGACACTTTGGTCTACAACGCCGGCTCCATGGCGTTCGGCCCGGCCGAGCCGTTCACGCCGGAGCAGTACGCCGAACTCTGCGACGTCAACGCGCCCGGCGCGCAACGCCTCAATCGCATCGCGCTGCCGATCCTGCGACGGCAGGGCCGGCGGCCGTTTCCCGCGGGTGTCCGCTGGCGACCGCTTTCTCTGTTGGGGCGAATGTTGGGGCAGCATTCGCCATCGCCTGTTTTATCGTTTAAAGTCAACGCTAGTCAGCGGACACCGCCTCCGCCAATTATGTGCTGAAATTATTGATATATATGCCAAAGACTGAGTGAGTCGCACTTCGCGCTCAGTCCCGCACACATCGCCGCCGGATGCAGTCCGACTGCCGCAGAATATGGAGGGCACAATGAAATGTCCGCTATGCGGTGAGACCACGGCGCAAGCGCCAGAGCCAACCACCCAAACATACGAGATCAATTGTTTGACATGCGGCAAGTATCGAATCACCTTTGCTGCCCTAAGGGAGGTTCAAACTGACTCAGAAACATGCTTCAAGTTAGCCTCTTGGAATTACGGCCAAAACCTCGGGGGATTCGCGCCGTTGATCGACGTTGCGACGGTCGAGTCCGTCAGAGCTTTCCCGAGACCGCAAACAGCGCGCCGCATCGACCTTTATCTTGGTAGAGCCATTTCCTCGCTAGGAGGAAAGTTACTTGGTAGCATTAATATCACTGATCCTAGGCTGAAAGTCGCAAGTTGGTCTCCTGATGACAAAGATGCCATTGCAATCGCCGAACACCTGACAGCGAGAGGCGCGTTTGAAGAAGCAGCAATTGGGGAACGCCGGCTCGGGGTTCAAGCTCATATCCTCTATGAGGAGATGCACGAAGAGCGCACCGCGACGGTCCAAGTGTTTGTCGCAATGTGGTTTGACGCCTCGGTCCGAGACCTGTTCGAGCATGGCGTCTCTCAGGCAGTTAACGGAGCTGGATACGAGCCCATAAGGGTCGATAGGCTAGAACACGACCAAAAGATCGATGACAAGATCATCGCTGAAATCAGAAGATCGGCTTTCGTTATCGCCGATTTCACCGGACATCGCGGCGGTGTTTACTACGAGGCCGGCTTTGCGCATGGGCTGGGAAAGAGGGTGATCTTCACCTGTCGGAAAGACGCCATCAAAGACCTCCATTTTGACGTTCGCCAGTACAACACAATCGACTGGGTAACCCCAGCGGAGGTGATCGCCCCGTTGCAAAACCGTATTCTCGCCCTGTTCGGCGCTGGCCCAAAGGGCTCAACTGGCCCGATTTGACCAAGGCCTCGTCCGCACGTCGGCATGTCGGCGGACCTTGCGGCGTCGCGATTTTCTCTTGCTCCTACCTGTAAGAGTAAGGAATTCATCATGCGCATCACCTCCAAAGGGCAAGTCACCATCCCCGCCGACATTCGCGAACGGGCGGGGCTGCCGCCGCAGACGGAAGTGGATTTCGAGTTCGACGGCGAGTTCGTGCGCATCGTCCGCGCCGAGCCACGCAACGGCGACGGGCGCGGCGCGCGCGTGATCGCGCGCCTGCGCGGACGGGGCGACGTCGCGATGACCACCGACGCGATCCTCGCCCTCACCCGCGCCGACGAATGACCGACGTCCTCATCGGCGCCAACGTCCTGCCCGACGTGATGACCGAGGACGCGCGCTGGTTCGCGTGGTCGGCGGCGGCGATCGAGCGCGCCGCCGACCGCCATCGCCTGATCGTCAACCCGATCGTCTGCGCCGAGGTCTCGATCCGCTTCTCGCGCATTGAGGAGCTCGAGGCCGCATTGCCGAAGGCCATGTTCGATCGCGAGCCCATCCCCTACAAAGCCGCCTTCCTCGCCGGCAAGGCGTTCCTCGCCTATCGACGACGAGGCGGAAAGAAGCGCTCGCCGTTCCCGGACTTCTTCATTGGCGCCCACGCGGCGGTCGCCGGCCATCAGCTCATGACGCGCGGCGCGGCGCGCTATGGCGCGTATTTTCCCAAGCTCGCCCTGATCGCCCCTGACTGAAGCGCCGCTCTTGAAGACCGCCGCCGTGGCGTGACCGCGCTCGCGCACGCCTATTTCGCTTGCAACCATCGGCGACATGCGGCATCTGCCGAAGCGGGCGGGCGGCTTTCCTTCAGAGCCGCGGGTTGGCGTTCGCGCCACGACGCGACGGCCCTTTCTGCGACGGCTGCGGGGAGCAAGCATGCGCATCGCGATGATTGGCTCGGGCTATGTCGGGCTCGTTTCCGGCGCCTGCTTCGCCGACTTCGGCCACCAGGTCACCTGCATCGACAACGACTCGGAGCGGATCGCCGCGCTGGAAGCAGGCAAGATGCCGATCTACGAGCCCGGCCTGCAGGGGCTCGTCGCCAGCAACCGCGCCGAGGAGCGGCTGCGCTTCTCCACCGACCTCGCCGGCGCGGCGAACACGGCCGAGGCGGTGTTCATCGCCGTCGGCACGCCGCGGCGCAGCGCCGACGGACAGGCCGACCTGCGCGCCGTCTACGCGGTCGCCGCCGAGATCGGCCGCGCGCTCGGCGGCTTCGCCGTCGTCGTCAACAAGTCGACCGCGCCGATCGGCACCGGCGACGAGATCGAGCGCATCATCCGCCAGGCGCGTCCGGACGCCGACTTCGCCGTCGTCTCCAATCCCGAGTTCCTGCGCGAAGGCACGGCGATCTATGACTTCAAGCACCCCGACCGCATCATCATCGGCTCGGAGGACTCGCGCGTCGCCGAGGTCATGCGCGAGATCTATCGTCCGCTCTATCTTAACGCCGCGCCCTTTCTGTTCACCGGGCGGCGCACTGCGGAGCTGATCAAGTACGCCTCCAACGCCTTCCTCGCCACCAAGATCGCCTTCATCAACGAGATGGCCGACATCTGCGAGAAGGCGGGCGCCAACGTGCAGGAAGTCGCGCGCGGCATGGGGCTCGACAACCGCATCGGTTCGAAGTTCCTGCACGCGGGGCCCGGCTTCGGCGGCTCGTGTTTCCCCAAGGACACTTGGGCGCTCGCCCACACCGCGCGCGAGTTCGGCGCGCCGACGCTGATCGTCGAGGCGGTCGCCGGCGGCAATCAGGCGCGCAAGCGCCGGATGGCGCAGAAGATCGTCGAAGCGTGCGGCGGCTCGGTCGCCGGCAACACGATCGCCGTGCTCGGCCTTTCGTTCAAGCAGAATACCGACGACATCCGCGATTCGGCGGGAATCGAGGTCGCGCGCGCGCTGATCGACGCCGGGGCCGAGGTGCGCGCCTACGACCCGCAGGCGATCGAACAGGCTCGCGCGCTGCTGCCCGAGGCGACGTTCTGCCCCAACGCCTACGCGTGCGCCGAAGGTGCCGCCGCGCTCGCCATCGTCACCGAATGGGACGCGTTCCGCGCGCTCGACCTCGACAGGCTCAAGCAGGCGCTCGCCGAGCCGGTGATCGTCGATCTGCGCAACATCTACGCGCCGGGCGAGATGCGCCGCCGCGGCTTCCGCTATTCCAGCGTCGGGCGGCCTTAGGGCGGCCCCATCGCCGCTACGACGCCGCTTCGACGTGGACGTAGCGCGCGCTCGCCGGCCGTTGCTCGGCCGCCTCCGCCGCCGCTTCGTTCGTGCGCTCGCCCGGCGGGCGGCGCTCGCGCTCCAGCGCGTCCAGCCGCCAGCGGAAGGCCGCTTCGATCGCCGCGTCGTCCTTGCGCTCGCCGCGAACGAGATAAGCGGCGGTCTTCAGCGCAATGCGCAAATCGAGAGCGGGCGAGGCGTGGTGAATATACCAGGCGTCGAGCGCGTCCTTCTCCTCCGCCGTGACGAGCGTCGCGCCGTTGACCTGCGCCCAGCCGGTGACGCCGGGCCGCACCATCAGCCGCGTCCGCGCGTCCTCGGGCTGGTCGACCGGCAAAAGCGGGCGTGGCCCGATCAGCGACATCTCGCCGCGCAGGACGTTCCATAGCTGCGGGATCTCGTCGAGGCGGCTCCGACGCACCAGCGCGCCGACCTTCGACATGCGCGCTTCCCGCGGCACCGCCCTGCCCGCGCGATCGAACGGCGCCTGATAGGTGCGGAACTTGTAGAGCAGGAACCGCCGCCCCTCGCGGCCGACCCGCTCCTGCCAGAACACCACCGGCGCGCCGACGTCGAAGGCGACGGTCGCCGCGACGATCGCCGCCGCCGGCGCGAGGAGCGCGAGAAGCAGAGCGGCGCCGACCGCCTCAAGAGGCCGCTTGAGCCGGAAATAGCGGGGCGCCGCGGGGGCCGGCGCGCCGCTCGGCGCGGCGACGGGCCGCACCGGAACGAGATTCAGCGCGCGCGACAGCGACGCGCAGCGCAGGCCAATGGCGTCGCAAGCGGCGAACAGCGCGCGTCGCGCGTCGGGCGGCAAAAACGCCGCCCCGTCGGAGACCCACACCTCCTCGATCTTGACGCCGTGCTCCGCATATTCGTCGACCAGCGGCCGCAGGTCGGCGAGCGCGCCGACGATCCTCACGCCATTCACGGCCCGCCCGACGAAGCGGCCGCTCGGGTCGAGCGCGCCGACGACCTCGACGGCGCGCGGCGCCTGGGCCTCGACCAGCTTGATCGCCAAGGTCGCGAAACGATCGACGCCGACGACAATGACGCGGCGCGCCCGCGCGCGCAGACAGTCGTCGCCATCCGCCTCGCCGCGGGGCGACGCCGAAGCGAGGGCGCGCGACGCGACGCGCCCGCCGACCAGGCCGGCGAGCAGCACGATCGCATAGATGAGCGGCGTCGAGCGCGGAATGTAATCGAGGCGGTTGATGGTGAAGGCGAACGCGGCGCTCGCCGACGCGGCGACGCCCGCCGCGGCGAGAACCGCCCATAAGTCCGAGAACGCGAAGTCGCGGCTCAGGCCGTCGCCCAGCCGAAACAGCGCCACGGCGGGCAAGGCGCAGGCGATGGTGATCAGCGCGTATTGGTAGACTTCCAACGATCCCGCCGAGCGCAGGTCGAAACGCAGCAGCGCGTCGTCGCGTAGCGCGAGCGCCACGAACGGCGCCACCGTCACCCAGACGGCGTCCAACGGCGCCAGCCGAGGCCAGGCTCGATGCTTCGACGTTGGCGACGAAACCCCCATTCCAACGCGCCCGTCTACAGATCGCCCCCAGGCGACGCTCCCCTCCCCGTAGCGCGCACGGCGCACGGCAGGCTTGATTCATGCGTCGCGACACAACCTACAGTTGCAGACTTGCGCATAGATCGGCTATTGAGTCAACCAATATTGCTGTCTTGGCGTTGTCGCGTCGCCGCATGCTTACCATGGGGCGGCGTAACCACGGTGGCTACATGCCTGTGCCTTCTAAATACCGTCACGGATTACTCTACGTAATGCATCGCGGTGGCGACCCGATAGGCCTTCCGCTTTTTCTATTGTCGACTGTCGGCGACGCGGTCATTGACAATCGCGCGCGCGACCTTCAACCGCGCAAGGCTTGGCGAAAGCGGCCGCCGAAGGGTCCGAGCCCGCATAAAACGCAGCGAGAACTCGCGACCCACGGGCGTTCGCGTTGCGTCGTCCCGGCCACCCTCCTCGGCCGCTGCGGCGCGCGTCGCGTCTTCAATCGCGAGACCGAACATGCGCGCCGCGGCCGCTGATTCGGCGCCTTCGCGGCGCCCAACCCGGCGCGTCCGCGTTTCGTCGCCGCGGGCGCTCGCCGCCGTTTTCGGCTTGATCGCAGCGACGTTCGCGCCGGCGGCCGACGCGCGCGCCGGCGCCGCGCTGCGCGTCTTCTTCGACGCCGCCGCCTGCCGCGAGGCCCGGGCGCTGAGCGACGCCGAGTGCGACGCCGCCTACGCCAACGCCAAGGCCGAGTTCGACGAAAAGGCGCCGAGATTCCCCAACCGCGCCGACTGCGAGCGCTTCTTTCGCCGTTGCATGATCGGCGACATCGAAGGCGGCGGAGGGCGCGTCGAATTCATCCCGCAGATGCGCGGCTTCGCCGTCGAGAACGGCCGCGAGCGGCAGGTCGTCCCGGTCGCCGAGGGAGGCGGCGCGGACGGGCTGTTCCAGCCGCGCCCGGTCGGCCGCCCGGACAGATCGACGTCGGCCGCCCGGAAGGCGGAAGCGCAAGAGGTTTGGAAGCGGATGAACGTTGCGCCGGCGCCCAGCGCCGGTCCCGGCGAAGCGGACGTGGACGCGCCCGCCGGCGCCGGCCCCCCGCGCGCCTATCCTCTGCCGCCCGGCATGCTGCAGGACCTGAAGAACCGCGAGCGCGCATTCGCCGCGCCGGCGAGCCCATAGCGCCGCCCGCGCTCAAGCCGGTTCGCCATTGGGCCCGCCGGCGGTGAGAAACCACCGCCTTTCACCCTCCAGCGCCAGGCAGGTCAGGCGCGAGGTGGCGAAGGCGCCGGTGTCGATGTTGATGCGGTTGGGCCGCACCTCCGGGTTCGGCGCCGGCGTGTGGCCGTGGACGACGATCTTGCCGAACGGCCGCTCGCAGCCGAGAAAGCCGTCGCGAATCCACATCAGGTCTTCGCCGCTCTGACGCTCGAGCGGCCGGCCCGGCCGCACCCCGGCGTGACAGAAGAAATAGTCGCCGATCGAGACGCTGAGCTCCGTCGCTTCGAGAAACGCGCGGTGCGTGGCGGGCAGCGCCTCGGCGAAAGCGTCGCGCGCCCTCTCGTAACCCTCGCCGCGCATCGCCGCCGACACGTCGACGCCGTAGGAGCGGAGCGTCTCCAGTCCACCGCTCCAACGCCAGTATTCAAGAAACAGCGGCTCGGCGAGAAACCGCAGCAACATCGCCTCGTGGTTGCCGCGCAGCGCGCGAAGCGGCGTGGGAAAGCGGCCCGAAGCGAGTCGCTCCACCACCGCCGCCGAATGCGGCCCGCGATCGACATAGTCGCCGATCGTCACCGTGACCGTCTCGGCGGGCGCGCTCGCGCAGTCGCGTTCGATCAGGCCGGCCATCGCGTCGAGCAGATCGTCGCGCCCGTGCACGTCGCCGATCGCGTAGACGCGGGTCCGCTCGGGCGTCGAAGCCGGACGCGGCGGCTTTGCGGCGAACACGCGGCTCAAGCAGGAAAAGGCCATGCGACGATCCGGCGGCGGCGGCGGAGGAACGCATCGCCGGCGCGCCCGCCGCATCGCCGAGACGAAGCAATGTATTGGCTTGGCTGCAAGGCGCAAGAGCGCGCCGCCATCGGCGCGCGCCCCGGCGCGTCGGCCAAGACCGCGCCGATCCCAAGCCGCTCCCAGATCCGGCCGAATGGCGGCGAACCGCCGATGCGCTTGGCGGCCGCCGACATCGGCCCGTCCGCGCGGCTGAGGTTGACGACCGCCGACCGGCGCGCGGCGCCGTCGACGCGATTGTTTTCGACCATCTGGAGGTAGGCGCGATCGCCCGACTTCTTGAGGCGGAACAACATGGCGGCTCTCTCGATCCGCCAGGGAATCCGAGCCGCCGCCATAGAAGCGACGCGACCAGCGTCGTCGATTTAAGCGTCTCTTACGCCATTTTCATCATGGCTTTGCGGAAATACCACGCGCTCGAGCCAAAGAAGACGGCGCCGATGACCAGCAGATACAAGAACTCCGGCCATACAATATCCAGTCCAGCGCCGCGGTAGAGGATAGCCTGGGCGAAGTTGACGAAATGCGTGGTCGGCGCCACGATCATCAACCACTGGATGAGCTGCGGCATGCTGTCTTGTGGCGTCATTCCGCCCGACAGAACGTCCAACGGAAGCAAGACCAAGATCACGATGATTCCGAATTGCTGCATGGAGCGCGCGACAGTTCCCAGAAAGACGCCAAGGGACGTCGTCGCGAAAATGTTGAGGGTCGCGCCGCTCAGAAACAGCGGTATAGATCCGGCGATCGGAATGTGAAGGATGAGCCGCACGACAAAGATCAGCGAGAACGCGCAAGCCAGCAGCACCACGGCGCCCATGGACCAGATCTTCGCCGTCATGATTTCGATCGGGGACACCGGCGTCGCCAACAAGTGTTCGATCGTGCCGTGCTCGCGCTCGCGGATCAACGCCGCGCCCGTCAGGATCATGGCGACCATGGTGACATTGTTGATGATTTCCATCGACGCGCCGAACCACGATTGCGTCTGCGATTGATTGAAACTCGCGCGCATGTCGATATCGATCGGCGCCCGCGGCAGGGGTTCGTCGCGCCTCAGGAAGGTCGTCACCTCCTGAGCCACCATCGACTCGATATAACCGCTCCCCGTGAAGGCTTGCGTGATCTGGTTGGCGTCGACGTTGAGCTGTACGGCGGGCTGGCGCCCGGCGAGCAAATCGCTTTCGTAGTTCGGCGGAATGTCGAGGGCGAAGGTATAGAGTCCCTTGTCCAGCCCAAGGCCTTCCTTGTCGACGGCGATTATCGCCGGGCGCAGAAAAAGCGGGGGATAGAAGGCGTCGACGATGCGACGCGAAAGCGGGGAATCATCCTCGTCGACAATCGCGATGGGCGCGTTGTGGAGCGTATCGGGGATGACGGTCGCCGCCACATATATTCCCAGACTGAATACATAGGCGATCAAGACCAGCATCACAGTGTCGCGCGTCAGACTGCGAAGCTCCTTGACGCCGAGCCTCAGGATGTTGGATACGCGCACGGCTCAGCTCTCCTGTTTCTTCAGAAGAACGACGCACAGGCTCATCAGCACGGCGACGCCGGCCACGATCGGAACGAGCGAAGGCCACAGATCGGCGAAGCCCAGTCCTTTCGAAAAGGCGCTCCGGGAAATTGCGAGGAAATAGGTCACGGGATAGATGCGCCCGATGAAGGCGGCCGCGCCTTGCAGCGAAGACACCGGGTTGACCATCCCCGCCCATTGTATTGAGGGTATCATCGTTCCGATCGCCGTGCCGAACACGGCCGCGATCTGGCTTCGCATGAATGTGGACAGCACAAGCCCGAACGCGGTCGCGAACAGCACGAAGGCGAACGCGGAAACCGACAGCATCGCCAAACTGCCCTTCACGGGCACGCCGAAGACCGTTGTCGTCAGGATGATCAGCAGAACGAAATTGACCATCCCCAACACGACATAGGGAATTTGTTTCCCGACCACGAATTCGCTGCGCGTGACGGGCGTCACGTAGAGATTAACGATGGAGCCGAGCTCCTTCTCGCGGACGACGCTCAGCGCCGTCAACATGGCCGTGATCATCAACAGCAGGAGCGGAATGACCGCCGGCGCCATCGCCACCACGCTGACGATGGCCGGATTGTACCAATACCTGATCTGCACGTTCACGGGGCTCGCCGAGGTCGTCGCGCCGCCGCTTTGCAAGGCGACCTGCGTAAGCCAAGCCGCCTGCATGCCTTCCACGTAGCCCTCGATGGTTTCGCCCCGCTGCGGCATGGCGCCGTCCACCCATACGCCAATCTGGACAGGCGTCCCGCGCTCGACGTCACGTCCGAAGTTCGGCGGCAGCTCGATCGCCAGGCTAAGCTCGGCGTCCTTCATGCGGCGCGACAGATCGGAATCGTCGATGATCGCCGCATGTTGCAGGAAATAATGCGAACCCGAGAGGTTGAGGACATAGTCGCGGCTCAGCGCCGTCCCATCGCGGTCGAGAACGGCGAAAGGGATCTTGTCGACGTCCAAGTTCAAACCAAATCCCAAGATCACCATCAGGAAAAGGGAACCGAACAGCGCCAGGCTCGCGCGAACGGGGTCGCGCGCCAGCTCCAGCGATTCCCGCAGGGTGTAGCTCCACACCCGTCGAACGCTGAAGCCGCCCGCGGCGCGGCGATTTTGGACACGAGGCGCCTCCGCCGAGGCCGGCGCCGAGGCGGGCCGTTTCTTTTCGCCGTTCGCCTCGATGAGATAGTCGATGAAGGCCGCCTCCAGCGATTTCGCGCCTTTGCCGGCGACGACGGCGGACGGCGTATCCGTGACCAGGACGCGTCCGGCGTTCATCAAGGCGATGCGATCGCAACGCGCGGCTTCGTTCATGAAATGGGTCGAGATGAAGATGGTGACATGGTCGTTGCGGGACAGATCGACCAGCATTTGCCAGAACATGTCTCGCGCGATCGGATCGACGCCGGACGTGGGTTCGTCGAGGATCAGAAGCTCGGGTCTGTGAACCATCGCCACGGCCAGCGACAGGCGTTGCCGGACGCCCAACGGCAGGCTGTCCGGCATCGCGTCTTTGTCGGCGACGAGTTGGAAACGATCGATCATTTCCGCGACGCGCCCTGGCGCCTCGGCCTCGGGCAAGCTGAAGAGCTGGGCGTGCAGCGCCAGATTCTGCGTGACGGTCAGTTCGGAATAGAGCGAAAAGGCCTGCGACATGTATCCCACGCGTCGCCGCGTTTCCGCGTTGCTCGTGGTCACGCTCTTGCCGAACAGCGAGGCTTCGCCGTCGCTGGCGGTCAGCAATCCCGTCAGCATCTTCATGGTCGTGGTCTTGCCGCAGCCATTCGACCCGAGGAAGCCGAATATCTCGCCGCGCTCAATGCGAAAATCGACATGGTCGACAGCGGTGAAGTCGCCGAAGCGCATGGTCAGCCCGCGAGCCTCGATCACGACATCGCTCGCGGAGTCGCTCGACCTCTCGGCGATGACCACCTTCTTGTGACCGCGTCGCTGCGCCTCCGGCATCAGGGCGATGAACGCGTCCTCGAGGTTGTCGACGCCGGCGCGCTCAAGCAGCTCCTGGGTCGTTCCGCGCGCCAGAATCCGCCCTGCGTTCATCGCCACAAGCAGATCGAAGGCCGCGGCCTCTTCCATATAGGCGGTCGCGACGACGACGCTCATGCCCTTTCGCGAAGCGCGAATTCGATCAATCAGGCCCCAGAACTGAACCCGCGACAGCGGATCGACGCCTGTCGTCGGCTCGTCGAGGATAAGAAGATCGGGGTCGTGTATCAGAGCGCAGCAGAGGCCCAGCTTCTGTTTCATCCCGCCCGACAATTGCCCCGCCGCCCGGTCCCGGAACGGCGCGAGCCCGGTGCTCGCCAACAGATCCGCGATGCGGCTGTCCCGCTCCCTCTTGCCCTGACCGAACAAGCGCGCGAAGAACTCCAGATTTTCGGCGACCGAAAGAGTGGCGTAGAGATTGCGACCCAATCCTTGCGGCATGTAGGCGATGCGCGGACACGCCTCGACACGGCGACGGCGATCGGACATGTCGCCGCCCAGAACCTCCAGCTTTCCGTCCTGCAGGGCCCGCGCGCCGGCGACGAGACTGAAGAGCGTCGACTTCCCCACGCCATCGGGTCCGATCACGCCGGTGATCCGACCCGCGGGCAAATCAAGCGTAACCCCGTCGAGCGCCAACGTCTCGCCATATCGCAGGCTGACGTCCCTAAGACGGACGGCCATGCCGATATCGTCGTGTGGGGAGAGGGTCACTTCGGCAGGCGCGTCTCGAGGCGAGCCGGCCAAGGTTGGCTCGCGTCGAGACGGACGTAAGCCGTTCCGGGCAATCCGGTCTTCACCTGGGTGATGAACTTCCTGAGGATCTCCGGATCGATCCGAGCTCTCACCCGGAACATCAGATTCTCGCGCTCGCTGGTGGTCTCGACGGTTTTCGGCGTGAACTGAGCCACCGCCGCCACGAACGATATCGTAGCGGGAATCACGAATTCGGGCGCCGCGTCGAGCGCCAAGCGCGCCTGTGCGCCCATCGCAACCTTTCCGGCGCTGGCGTCGGAAAGAAAAAAGGTCATGTACACATCGGTGAGATCGACGATGGTGAGCGCCACGCCGCCAGCCGCGATCACCTCGGAAAGTTGCGCGACCCGATATTGAACCCTGCCGTCGCGCGGCGAACGAAGCGCGCTGTCGTCGATATTGGTCTGAATGACGGCGATCGCCGCCTGCGCGGCGACTACGGCGGAACGCGCGCCAACCACCTGAGCCTGCGCCGTGACGATCGCCGAATCGGCCGCCGCGACTTGCGCCAGCGCGGTCGCGACCGCTGCGTCGCTGCTCTGCTCGGCGGAAAGGTCTTGATCGAACTGCCGCCCCGTCGTCCAACCCTGCGCTTGAAGAATGCGCGATCGCCCCAGTTGCTCCTCGGCGACCGTCGAGGCCGCCTTGTGCTGAGCGACGACCGCTTGCGCGGCGGCGCGATCCGCTTGCCGGGCCACCACCAAGCTCTCGTCGGCCGCGATGACGTTGACGGCTTGAGTGAGCTCAGCTTGCGCTTGGTCTCGCTGCGCCAGAAGCGTCGCCGTATCCATCTGAGCGACGACCTGCCCTTGCTTTACGAAATCGCCTTCGTTCACGAATATCTGCGCCAGCCGGCCAGCGATCTTGGGCGACACATTGATCTCGGTTCCCTCCAGGCGGCCATTGCCGCTGGCGAAACCCGGCCCGATCGGTTCGGGTTGGAGCCAAAACCAAGTCAAGGCGCCGGCCGCCGCCACCACGGCCAAGGCGATCGCGCCGAGAACGATTTTGCCCTTCTTGCTTATGACAGGACGCTTCTTCGGATCGGGCGCCTTAGCGGAGTCGCTCTTCGTTTCACGCGGCGCGCTCGCGTCCACGACGGTCGCCGGGTCGGCTTGCGCCACGCTCTCAACGACGCCCATTTGCGTAGCCCCTTCGTTCTGCGCCTGCCCGCGGCCTTATCCGGCTGGGCATGGCGATCGGCGCGGCGGTTCGGGACGAGAACCGGACGGTCCATCCGTGCGACGCGGCGCCCGCTCGGATATGGAGCATCCCCGCTTAAGCGCCGGGCGGCGATTTGACGGGTCGCCGTCCGGCGCTGAAACAGGCTCCGGCTGTCTCCAGCGATCTTCGTTCAGCGACCGGAGCGAAGCGTCAAGGACTCCACGCCCGCCGCAAGAGCGAGACCCGTCTGCCCTTCGACCGACAGAGGCTGCAGAGTGAACGCACGGCCAGAGCCGCCGACGAGAATATTGGCGCCCACGCCTACGCCGACCGTCGCCGACGCATCGACGCCGCCATACTCGCCCGCGAGCGCGTGGCGCCGCGGTCCCTCGACGGAAGCAAACACGTCCCAGGCGAGAACGCCGCGATCGGTCGCGCCGAGATCGAGGCCGAACTTATGGATCCGGCCATAATAGTGCTCGCGCCAACCATTCGCGGACGTAAAGGCGCAACTGACTTCCTTGCTCGACGTGATGATGAGGCCGAGGCCCGCGGAGACCTCGCAACGCAAGGCGCCGACCTTGACCTGTTGGTCGGCCGAGGCAGGCAGCGCCATTCCGAAGACCAGCGTCGCAGCGGCGGCGCCGAGGAGAGTCTTGAGATTCATCGGTTCGTCCAATCTGTTTGGCCAGATCTCCGACGCGACGCCAGCGCGCTACGCCAACGTCCAACGCCGCTAACAGTCTGGTCCTTCTCGCTGAGAGACATCAGCATTCGACACATGGGCCGATACCTCGCGGCGGGACGCCGGTGAAGAGTCGGAATCTACTCACGCCCGATGCTTCAGCGACCTTGTCTCAGGCTCGGCTCGCCCCGGAGCAAAGGACGCACCTATGTGGCGTCCGCCGAGAGATTTGGATCTCGGACTTGGTCGATGATGAAAGCGGAGACTGACGAGCCGTCGACGCACGAGCGGCGGCGTCAAGGAGGGAATGAGTTCAGGCGACGAGCGATGGCCCCATCGCCGCGCCCAGCGGGACGCGCCAAGTCGCAACTGGCGACGCGTCCATCACCCGCCGTGGTTCTGGGTTGGCGTTGCGATGTTTCTCGCCGCGATCTTGACCTATGTGTTCTCGCAAGATCTGTCCTTGCGCCCACTTCGACCAGCATGCCCCAGTTCCTGCGCAGACCTCTCTCAAGCCTCTCTGCGCGCCTCCGGGGTTGCGCGCCGATCGCTCCGCGGCTTCGAAGGGCTGAGAAATGCGCGCAGTTCGCTCATCAAGCTCGGGCGCTGCCGCGTCTCCGCGAGCGCAGCAAGATAGTCTTCCGCCCAGCGCTCGATGTTATGGACCAGGAGATGCTCCAGCATCGGGCCGTGGCGCTCGCGTCGCTCGAACAACGGCATTCCCAATGCCCGCTTCAGCGCCGCGGCCACAGCGTCGCTCTCGTGCGGATTGACGATCAGCGCGCCGGTGAGCTCCGCCGCCGCTCCGGCGAATTGCGAAAGGATGAGCACGCCGGGATTTTCCGCATCCTGAGCCGCGACATACTCCTTGGCGACGATGTTCATGCCGTCGCGAAGCGGCGTAATGAGCGCCACATCCGCCGCACGATAGAGGCCCGAAAGCGCGGTGCGCGAATAGAATCGATTGACATATCGTATCGGCGTCCAGGACGCCTCGCCATGGCGGCCGTTGACTTTGCCAATCAGCGTCGTCACTTCGTTCTCGATCTCGGCGTAGTCCTTGATGTCGGACCGGCTCCTCGGCGTGATCTGCAACAGGGTGACGCGCGATCGCCACTCCGGGTTGATTTCGAGAAAGCGGTCGAACGCGTTGACGCGCTGAATGATGCCTTTCGAATAGTCGAGCCGATCGACGCCGAGCGCCAAACGTAACCCGGCGAGGCTCTCCATAATTTCCTTGACGAGCGGCGAACGCGCGGCGCTGCGCGCGAGCCGCGCGTAGGCGGCGGTCTCGATGCCGACCGGAAAAGCCCCGATCCGGGTCTGACGTCCCTCCACTTCGAACGTCAAGCCGCGTCCCTTTTTGGCGCCCGGCATTGTCAACAGATAGGCGGCGAAATTGTCGCAATCGTTCTCGGTCTGAAAGCCGATGAGATCATAATATGTGAGGGCGCCGAGAATCTCGTCGTGGTGCGGCAAGGTGCGCAGAATGTCCAACGGAGCGCAGGGGATGTGCAGGAAGAAACCGATTGGATTGAGGTGCCCTCGAGCGCGCAGTTCGCTTGCCAACGGCATCAAATGATAGTCGTGCACCCAAACGACGTCGTCCTCCCTGAGGAAGGCGCTGAGCCTGTCGGCGAACAGGCGATTGACGCGCATATAGCCTGAATGATCGGCGCGCGAATATTCCTGCAAATCGACGCGATAGTGCATGATGGGCCACAGAACCCGGTTCGCCAGCCCGTTGTAATATTCCTCAAAATCGCCTTTCGAGAGATCGATGACGGCATAGGTGATGTGATTGCGCTCGACGATGCGCGGCTCCGCCGTCTCCGTCTCGTCGATCTTGCCGCTCCAGCCGAACCACACGCCGGTGCGGTTTCTTAGCGCCGCTTTCACTGCGACCACGAGCCCGCCCGCCATCTGCGCGTTCCCGGGCTCAGGCACGGCGACTCGGTTCGAGACGATGATCAGACGCGGGCCCATGCTTCCTCCCAACTCGACGACAGACGGGTCGCCGTGTTTATGATCCCCGCCATCGAATACGCTTGCGGGAAATTGCCCCAAAGCTCTCCGGTCTCCGGATGAATGTCCTCGGACAGGAGCCCGAATGCATTGCGGCGATCGAGAATGTCCTCAAACATTCGCCGCGCGTCGTCTCTGCGGCCGATGAGGCAAAGCGCGTTGATGTACCAGAAACTGCACGCAAGAAACGCCGTCTCGGGCGCGCCGAAATCATCGTCGGTCGTATAGCGCATGATGCGCCCGTTGCGCATCAGCTCGCGTCCTATGACGTCGCAAGTGCTGCGAAAGCGCGGGTCCGTCGACGCAAGCA
>CAZKHF010000029.1:0-17088 GCA_964552445.1 uncultured Bradyrhizobium sp.
CTTCGACCTCCAGCGAATCCGCGGCCTCCAAGCACGGCGACGCCCGAGGCGACGATTCTTCGTCGTTCGCTCAGCAATCGAGCGCCGCGACGTCGACCGTCGCCTCCTCCGACATCGCCGCGGCGATCGGCGCGGGCGCGACCAGCCTCGGCCCGATTACGACCGATCAACTGGGCGACGCTCTCGCCGCCGCCGCGGCCGATCTGACGGCGCAAGCGAACGGCGCAACCTCCGCCTCCGGATCCACGTCCGCCGCGACCAGCGGCGGCGACGCGGTCAAGGAGCTCGAGGTCGAGCTCGACCCGCCCGACCTCGGCTCGGTGTCGGTGAAGATGCGCTTGGCGCAGGGCAAGTTGTCGGTGGTGGTGGAGGTCGCGAACTCGAGCGCGCTGAAAGCGATCCAGGGCGACCGCGACGCGATCGCCGATCGGCTCGACGCCGATTCGCAGCCGCTCGAAAGCCTGATCATCAAATCCGCCGCGAGCGACCAAACTACGACCGGGACCAACTATGCTCAGGACGCCAATTCCGATAGCCAGGGCGATTTGCCGAGCGGTTCGAACGGGTCGTTCCAGGAAAACGGGCGACAATCGGCGCGTCGCGACGACGGCTCGTCGTCCTGGAGCCGCCAGTCTTCTTCGTATGGGTCTGGCCGCGGCTTTAGCGATCTGTTGGTTTAGCGGCGCGCGCGCCGAGGGCGCCTCGCCCGAGCTGTGCGAGCGCGAGATGACGCGGGCGGCGCGCCTCAACGACATACCGCTCAACATTCTCTATTCGGTCGGCCTGACCGAGACCGGCCGACGGGGGACGCTGAGCCCCTACGACATGAACGTCGACGGCCGCCCGGTGCATTCGGAGACGCTCGACCAGGCGCTGGCCCGCTTCGAGCTGGAGACGGCGCGCGGCGCCAGGCTCATCGACATCGGCTGCATGCAGATCAATCACCATTGGCACGCCGCCCATTTCGGCTCGCTGCGCGAGATGTTCGATCCGGCGCGCAATGTCGAATACGCCGCCAACTTCCTCAAAGAGCTGAAAGCGCAAGAAGGCAGCTGGACGCTGGCGGTGGCGCGCTATAACGCCGGCCCCGACAATCCCAAGGCGCAGAAGATCTACGTCTGCTCGGTGATCGGCAACATGGTGGCGAGCGGCATGGGTCAATGGACGCCAAGCGCCCGCGAATTCTGCAAGTGAAACGCGCCGTCGCCGGCGGTTCGACGCGCCGGGGGCGGTCGACTAAGGAAATGGTAAGTAATTTACGAGAGCTTTCGTCGGTCCGAATGAATCGGCTCCCTTCCTCCCGTCGCGATTTCGCCGCGACGCGAAACAGCCTCGGGGTCATGATGGTCCGCCGAACGCTGAAGCGAAGGATCGCGTGGCCATGCCGTGGTTGATCGCCTTCCGATGCGCCAAACCGTTTCGCTTTTCTGCGCGCCGGCGCGCGGGGAGGGCGAAATGACTTCCACCATTGATTTCAAGCAGTGGCTGCAATGGGGCGGCGCGCTCGCCTTCATCGTTCTCGGCGCGCTTAGCGCGGCGCAGTCACGCGGCGACCCGCTGGCCGAGGCCTACGTGCTCGCCTTGATCTGCGTCGGCGCGCTCGGTCTGGCGACCGGCGTGGCGGCCACGGCGCGCGGCGAACCCTCCGCGGCCGAGCAGGTTCGCGCCGCCGCCGACAACCGGCGCGAGTTCGAGCAGAAAGTCGACGCGGCGCTCGCCCAGGTTCTGAAGCTGGTCCATGACCATCTCGCCGACGGCGCGAGGTTCTCCGAAGCGTTGGTCGGCGCCAACCGTCGGCTCGCGCGCGATCATTCTTACGACACGATCCACCAGATCGTCCTCAAGCTGATCGAAGACAACCGCGCCATGCAGCACAAGGTGAACGGGCTGTCAGAGAAGCTCGAGTTCGCGCGCGGCCAGATCACGCAGCTGCAGTCGAACCTGGTGCGGGCGCAGGAGATCGGCAATCGCGACCCGCTGACCGCGCTCGGAAACCGACGCTTTTTCGACGCCGCGCTGGCGGAGGAGGTCGCCAAGGCGCGCCTCGACGGCGCCGACCTGTCCGTCGCGCTTGCGGACATCGATCACTTCAAGAAGATCAACGACTCGTTCGGGCATATCGCCGGCGACATGACGCTTAAGCTGTTCGCCGAGCTGCTCGCGGGGAGCGTCGGTCAGCATGGCAAGGTGACGCGCTACGGCGGCGAGGAGTTCGCCTTCCTATTCCCCGAGACGCCGCTCGCCCAGGCGGTGGCGATGATCGACCAGATCCAGAGACAGCTCGAAAGCAAGCGATGGGTGGTCGCCGCCAGCGGCGACCGGATCGGTGCGATCACCGCCTCGTTCGGCGTGGCGCAACTGAAGCCCGACGAGAACGCGGAGGAGCTGATCCGGCGCGTCGACGCCAAGCTCTACGAGGCCAAGGCGGCGGGAAGAAACCGGGTCCTCGTCGATCCGGAACGCGAGAACGCGAACGGGGCCAAGGGTTGAGACGCAATTCTGCGGCGACGGAAACCGTCGCTCGACCGATCGATTCGACCTTCGACCGGATGGTCGACGCGCTCGCGCGCCTCGACGGCGCGCCGCTCGACTACGACCCGCTCGAGCGCTCCTTCGCCACCGTCGCCCCGACCGCGCGGCCCGATCTGGACAAGACCTCCGACCCGACCGAGCGCTGGGACGAGGCGCTCGACTGGATCACCGAACCCCTGGAGTTCGCCGAGTCCGCGCGCGGCGCGAAACCGGCGCCGCCGTCAAGCGACCAGGCTGCGACGAAACCGGCCGACCCGCCGGCCGCCGCCGCGGCGAGTCCCGCCAAGTCGCTAAGCGTCGATCCGGCGGCGATCGCCGCCGAGCTCGGCCTCGGCGAGGCGCTCTCGCCGGAGGCGCTCAACCGGGCGCGGCGGCGGTTCATGTGGGAGAACCATCCCGATCGCCGCCACGATCTGTCGCGCGAGCTCGCCAACCGGCGCGTGGCGATCGCCAACATGCTGATCGATCGCGCGCTTGGGCGAGCGCGCGGACCGTCGAACGGCGGCGTCAGTCGCCGGAGCTGAAGATCATCCGCCGTGCGAACGGGTCGTCATGCGACCCGAAGCCATAGTTTTCCGATCCGTCGCTCATCAGCACGACCGCGCCTGCTTCGTCGATCAGCGCCCAATGGCCATCGCGCCGCGCGATCGCGCCGATGCGCGGCAGGCCGGGCGCGACGTCGCCGGGCTTGAGCGTTCGGATCTGCGACCCGTCGCTCAGCCACGCCATGCCCGGCTCCGCGGCGACGATGCGGTAGCTTGGCGTGGCGGGAATGTCGCCGTCGCGCGGGCCGATCGCGCCGGTCGGCGCGTCGTCGACCGTCGCGGCGGGCGTCTTGTCGGCGGCCGGGCGCGCGATCGCGCCGGTCGGCGTCTTGTCCGCCGCCTCGCGGCCGATCGCCCCGGTCGGGGCGTCGTCGAGGCCGCTGGCGGCGAGGCGCGTCGCCGCCGGCGCCGGCGGCGCGGCCGTTGCGACGGCGCGATGCGCGCTGCGCGGCTGGGAGAAGATCGCCAGATATTGCATGCCGTTGACGCGCGGCCGGGGATCGTTCTGGGTCAGCATCGCATAGGCGAAAACGACGGCGGCGATCGCCATCGTCACGCCAGCGCTGAACAGCGCCACGTCGTCGAGCCGACGCGCCAGGGGGGTGCGGTGGTCGACCGGACGCGGCGCCGGTTCGCGACGGGGGGCGGAGGAAGCGGAAGGTTTCATGCGATCGGACTTCGTCAAGCTTTTCGCTGGGGTTCAGGCGGACGCGCGGCGGCTTCGTCGTCCTTGCCCTCGTTGCGCAACGCCGCCGCCAGCTCGATGAACGGGTCCTTGCAAGGCGGCGAGGACAGCGTCTGCGTCATCGCTTCGTAGATGCGCGGCACCGACTTCACCGCCTGGTCGAGCATCGCGTCGGCGCCGGGCGTGAAGCCGCCCATCAGCCTGAGGTCGCGGGTCTCCTCGTAGCGCGCGATCAGCGAGCGCAGCCGCGAAACCAGCTTGCGCTGCTCGGGCGTCCAGGTCGGATTGGCGAGGCGCGACACCGACGACAGGATATTGACCGCGGGAAAGCGTCCCTGGTCGGCGATGGCGCGATCGAGGACGATGTGGCCGTCGAGGGTGCCGCGGATGCTGTCGGCGACCGGATCGTTGTGGTCGTCGCCGTCGACCAGGACGGAGAAGATCCCGGTGATCGACCCCGAGCCCTCGACGCCGGGGCCGGCGCGTTCGAGCAGGCGCGGCAGATCGCTGAACACGCTCGGCGCGTAACCGCGCGCCACCGCCGGCTCGCCGGCGGCAAGGGCGACGTCGCGCGCTGCGTGGGCGAAGCGGGTGACCGAATCGACGATCAGCAGCACCGCTTCGCCGCGGTCGCGGAAATACTCGGCGACCGCCATCGCCGTGCGCGGCGCAAGGCGGCGCATCATCGGGCTTTCGTCGCCGGTGGAGACCACCGCGATCGCCGACTGGCGGTTGGCGGCGAGCGCGTCGTCGAGAAATTCGCGCACCTCGCGGCCGCGCTCGCCGACCAGCGCGATCACTACGGTGTCAAAATCCGGGGCGCGGGCGAGCATCGCCAGCAGCGTCGACTTGCCGACGCCGGAGCCGGCGAAGATGCCGATGCGCTGGCCGGCGCACAGCGGCGTGAAGAAATCGATGACGCGGATTCCCGAGCGGATCGGCTTCTTGACGCGCGCGCGCGACAGCGCGGGCGGCGGCTCGTTGTCGAACGGCATGGCGCGGTCGCCGGGCTCGAGCTCGCCGGCCGCGTCGATCGGGCGGCCGAGGGCGTCGATCACCCGGCCCTTCCAGCTCGGATGCGGCGCGAGCGACAATGCGTCGGCGCGGTAGGCGCGCGCGCCGATGGCGGCGTCGCAGCGCGAATCGAACGGCTTCAGCGTGACGACGGCGTCCTCGATGCGGACCACCTCGCCAAGCTGAACCCGGTCGCCGACGTCGACGCTGACGCATTCGCCGAGCCTGAGAAAGCGCGACAGGCCGGCGACGCGATAGTGCGACATGGCGATCTCGGTCACCACGCCGCCGACCTGGGTGTGCGGTAAGGCCTTGATCGCCCACGACAGCCTGTTTTCGAGCCGATCGAGCGCGGTCGGACGCCGACCGCCGGAAGCTTCCTCAACCTCGTTCATGGACCCAGTCCAAGGCTAGCCCCCCTCGCGCCGCCGTCGCCTAGGCGACCGCGCCGAGCGTCTTGATCGCGTCCTGCAGCGACGATTCCGTCTGCGCCACCTGCGAGCTGACGCCGTCAAACGTGCGGGTGACGGCGATCAGCTTGGTCATCTCCTCGATCGGGTTGATGTTGGCGTTCTCGACGAAGCCCTGCAGCAGGCCGTTGCGGGTGAAGTCGAGGATTGGCGTCGCCGGTTTGTCGGGGATGACGCTGGAGCCCTCGGCGCGCGTCAGCTTGGCGTCGTCGTCGATGGCGTAGAGGCCGATGGCGCCGACTTGCGCGCCGTTCTGGGTGATCATGCCGTCGCTCGAGATGACCGGCGCGCCGGCGCCCGGATTGAGCATGATCGGCGCGCCGCCGGCGTCGAGGACGGCGTCGCCGTTAAGGGTCTCGAGCGCGCCGCTCTCGGTGATGCGCATGCGGCCGTCGCGGGTGTAGGCGATTCCGCTCGGCGTCTGGATGGGGATCCAGCCGTCGCCCTGCACGGCCACGTCGAGGGGGTCGCCGGTTTTGACCGCCGTGCCCGGCTGCCGTGAGACGAACGGCGTCCCCGGCGACACGTAGGACAGGCGGTTCTCGCCGGCGCGCGCGACCTCGGTGGCGAACGAAACGCCCTCGGCGCGATAGCCGGCGGTGTTGATGTTCGCCACGTTGTTGGCGATCGTCTCCAATCGCCGCTCCAATGAGATCTGCGCCGACAAGGCGACGTAAAGGCTGTTTCGCATCAGGCGGTCCGCGGCCGGCTTTCCCGGCTAAGATCGGCGCTTGGGCTTGCATGGGGCTGACCTCGTCAAAACAGCCTGGCGTAAGTTTGCCGCGGCATTTTCAGTCGCGACCGACGAGAGGAGCGCGCGTTGAATTTCGTTATCGGACTGGTCGTCGCCGTCGGCAGCATCCTCGGCGGATATGGCGCGCTGGGCGGACACCTCGAGGTGCTGTTTCAGCCCTTCGAGTTCGTCATCATCTGCGGCGCCGCGATTGGCATCTTCATCGTCTCCAACCCGTTCCGGACCATTAAGGACACCGGCAAGGCGATCGGGGAGGCGGTGACCGACAGGGTGCCGAAGCCGCGCGATTTCCTCGACGTGCTCAGCGCGCTGCACGCGATGATGCGCGAGGTGCGCGGCAAGTCGCGCGCCGAAGTCGAGACGCATTTCGACAACCCCGCCGAGTCCCACATTTTTAAGGGCTTCCCTCGACTGCTGGCCGACAAGGACCTAGTCACCTTCATCTGCGACTACGGCCGGCTGATCATCATCGGCAACGCCAAGACGCACGAGATCGAAGCGCTGATGGACGAGGAGATCGAGACCCTTTCCTACGATCGCTACAAGCCGGTTCACGCGCTCGACCAGGTCGGCGACGCCCTTCCCGCACTAGGCATCTGCGCGGCGGTGCTTGGGATCGTCCACGCGATGGGCGCGCTCGACCAGTCGCCGGACGTGCTCGGCGGCCTGGTCGGCGCTGCGCTGGTCGGCACCTTCAGCGGCATCTTCCTTTCCTACGGCGTGATCGCGCCGATTGCGGCCAAGGTCAAAACCGTCCGCCAGCTTCAGCTTCGCCTATTCACCCTGGTCAAGCAGAGCCTGCTGGCGTTCATGAACGGCGCGATGCCGCAGGTGGCGGTGGAGTTCGGACGCAAGACCATTCCCTCGAGAGACCGGCCGACCATCGACACCGTCGAGAACGAGACCATCGCCGGGCCGGCGCCGGCCGCCGACGTCGAAGTCAAGGAGGCGGCCTAAGCAATGGCGCTCGAAGACCACGACGGCGCGGCGGCCGCGCCCTGGGCGCGCAACGCCCAATCCGACCACGCCGGCGTGGCGATCGAACGCATGCCGGGGTTCGCCTACGCCCTCGAACAGTTCGCGCTCAACGCGCCCGAGGAGATCGCGCCGCTGTTCAAGGCGCATGCGACCGGGCAGGTCGACGCGACCGAGTCGTCCAACCTCTTCGACCTCATCGGCCAACGCGAGGGGCTGATTGCCGCGGTGCTGCGCTCAGCGCAGCTCGACGCGCGCCTGCTGCTGGTGTTCGAGCCGTCGATCGTCGACACCGTGGTTTGCGCGGTGTTCGGCGGCGAGGCCGGGGCCGCCGAATCGCGGCGGGCGGGGCGCCCGCCGACCGGGATCGAGACGGCGCTCATCGCCCGGCTCTGCCGACACTTGGCGACAGCGCTCGACAAGGCGTTCGCGCCGGCGGCGACTTTGGGGCTGAGCTTCGAGCGCCTGCAAACAATCGTCGACGTCTATGCGTTGGGGCGCCGGGATATGCCGGCGGTCGCCGCGCGCGTGACCATTGAAACCGCGGTGGGACCGATGCCCGTCACCGCGCTGATGCCGCAGAGCGTGCTCGCGCCGATGCGCAAGGCGCTGTCGCTCGACCCGAACGGCGACCTCGCCACCGCCGATCCGCGCTGGACCCGCCAGCTTGAGGTCGGCGTATCGAAGGCGCGGGTGGGGGTGACGGCGGTGCTCGACGAGGTGAAGATGACGCTTGGCGAAGTCGCGGAGCTGGCCGTCGGCGAGGTGCTGAGCCTGCCGGGCGTCGGCACCGGCCGCGTCCGCCTCGAATGCGCCGGGCGCGAGATGTTCTGGTGCCGGGTCGCCCAGGGCGACGACCGCTATTCGTTGGAGATCGAGGAGCCGATCGAGCCGGACGCGGAGGCCGTTGAAGCGGCCTTCCCGCGCTAAGCGGGGCGGTCCGAAGAGCAACCGAGGAAAGAACGTCCGAAGATGGATGAAAATCTTGAATCCCAAAGCGAGCCGCCGGAGTCGGACGCCCCGGCGGGCGCGCCCGCGGCCAGTGCGCCGAAATTCGACGCCATCCTATCGATTCCCGTCACTATTCAGGTGGTGCTCGGAGGAACGACGATGCCGGTCGCCAACCTGATGAAGCTCGGGCGCGGCGCGATCGTCACGCTCGACCAGAAGGTCGGCGACCCAGTCAACATCGTGGTCAACGGCCGCGTGATCGCGCGCGGCGAGGTGGTGGTGGTCGACGAGGAGAGCGCGCGCTACGGCGTCTCGCTCACCGAGATTATCTCCGCTTCGCGCGACGTGCGCGCCGCCTGAGGGAGCGCCCAACGTGACCGACGCCGGAACCTCGATCGGCCCCGTTGAGGAGACGCGAGCGCTGGGCGGCGCCCAGAAGGCCGCGGCGATTCTGCTGGCGATGGGCAAGCCGCCGGCGACGCGGCTGTTGAAGCATCTCGAGCCTCACGAGCTGCGCGAGGTGACGCGAGCCGCGGCCGTGCTCGGCGCCGTGTCGCCGGCGACGATCGAATCGCTGGTCGAGGAGTTCACCAGCCAGTTCTCCAGCGGGGCTAATCTGCTCGGCGACGCCGGGCAGGCGCGGGAGATGCTGGCTGACGCGGTGCCGCCCGACCAGCTCGCCGACATCATGTCGGACGTGCTCACCGCCGCGGAGAAGCACATCTGGACCGCGCTCAACACGGTCCCCGAGCCGGTGTTGACCGCCCATCTGGCCGGCGAGCATCCGCTGACCACGACCTATATCCTCTCCAAGCTCGAGTCGGCGCTGGCGGCGCAGATCATCTCGCGCCTGCCGCGCGACGTGCGCAACGAGGTGCTTTGCGCGATGGTCGCGCGGCCGACGATCTCGGCGGAGGCGCAGAACGTCGTCGAGGAGGCGCTGCGGAAGGACCTTTCGGCTCTCAGCGCCCGCGCCGCAGGTCTCGACAGTCACGCCCGCGTGGCCGACATCATCAACAACCTCGAGCCGACCGACGCGCGCGAGGCGATGAAGAACCTCGCCGCGGCGCGTCCGGACGAGGCCAAGATCGTCAAGAAGATGCTGTTCTCCTTCGACGACCTGCCGCGCCTGTCGGAGCGCGCGCGCGCCCTGGTGTTCGACAAGCTGCAAACCGACGTGGTGGTGCTGGCGCTTCGCGGCACCGACGCCGACTTCCGCGCCGTCGCGCTGTCGGCGATGGCCTCGCGCACCCGCCGCCTGGTCGAATCCGAGCTCAACAGCGCGGGCACCGCGTTGCCGCGCGACATCGCCAAGGCGCGCCGCCAGGTGGTCGATCTGGTGCTCAAGATGGCGCAGCGCAACGAGATCGAGATCGTTCCGCCCGAAGAAGCCGAAGCGGCCTAATCCGAGGCGCACGCGACGATGGCCGACGAGCAGGACTCGGACAGCAAGACCGAGGAAGCGACCGAGAAGAAGCTTCACGACGCGATCGAGCGCGGCGTGGTGCCGATGTCGCGCGAAGTGCCGATACTGGCCTCGCTGACCGGCATCCTGCTTGCGGCGGTCTACGTGATGCCGTCGCGCGGCGAACGGCTGGCGGCGACGCTGGCGCGCTTTCTCGACGACCCGGCGGGCTGGCGGCTCGAGCGCTCCAACGACGTGGTCGCGCTAGGGGCGGCGATGATCCTCGCCGCCGCCGACTTTCTCCTGCCGGTCCTGGCGCTGCTGATGGTCTGCGGCGTCGTCGCCTCGGTGGCGCAGAATCCGCCGCGCGTCGTGCCCGACCGGATCATCCCCGACCTGTCGCGCATCTCGATCACCGCCGGCTTTTCGCGCTTGTTCGGCCCGCGCGGCTGGACAGAGTTCGTCAAGAGCCTGGCGAAGCTCGTCGCGGTCGGCGTCGTCGTCGCCATGGCGCTCAGCGGGCAGCGCTACGTCCTCGTCAACGCCATGTTTCTCGACATCGGCGACCTGCCGCAGCGCATCGCCCAGCTATGCGTCGCGGTGGTGGCGGCGGTGATGGTGGCGACGCTGGCGCTGGCCTCCGCGGACCTCGCCTGGGCGCGCTTCCACTGGCGGCGCGACCAGCGCATGACCCGCTATGAGGTGAAGGAAGAGATCAAGCAGACCGAGGGCGACCGGCTGCTGAAAGCGCGTCAGCGGTCGCTGAGACTCGACCGCGCGCGCAAGCGCATGCTGTCGGCGGTGCCGAGGGCGACGATGGTGGTCGTCAATCCTACGCACTACGCGGTGGCGATGCGCTACGTCCGCGCCGAGGGCGGCGCGCCGGTCGTGCTCGCCAAGGGCGTCGACCTGATCGCTCTCAAGATCCGGGAGATCGCCACCGAGCACGAGATCCCGATCGTCGAGGACAAGCCGCTCGCGCGCGCGCTTTACGACGCGGTCCCGGTCGACAGCGCGATTCCGCCCGAATTCTATCGCGTGGTCGCGGAAATCGTCCATCTCATCCAGGACAAGAAGAGCTCCTGGCCCCTGACAAGGAATCAGTGACGTGATGAGCGAACCCAGCGCCGAAGTTCAGCGCCTGGTCCAGGAGCGGATCATCGCCGACGCGATCGTCGACGTCGCCAGCGAGCTCAGGCTCGCCGATCCGTCGGAACTGATGCTGATGATCCGCAACGAGCAGGCGGCCAACATCGGCGATCTGGTCAGCTCGTCGAGCGAGCTGTTCTTCAAGAGCGGCACGCTGCGCTATGCGCTGAACGCCGGTTGCGACGTGCAGTGGGATTCGACGCCGATCATCCGGCTGGACATGGAGTTCCGCTACGCGCCGGTTTGCGCCTTTTTCCGGCTGATGATCGGCCGCAAGCGGGCGGCGGTCGATGTCGTCAAGGTGCTGTTCGACAATGACGCGCTCGACGCCGCCGCGAGGGAGGCGCAGCTTTCGGCGGCGCTGGCGGCGGCGCGGCTGCGGCCGCCGGCCGCCGTCGCCGCCGCGCCGCCGCGGCGGCGACCGCGGGCGCGGCGCAAGCCTGGAGCAAGGCCGAACGCCTAACGTCGCGACACGATCCATCGCACGGGACGGGACGCGTGTCGCAACCCTATGTTCTTCAGCTCGCCTCGCAGAGGACGCAGTGGCTGTCGGCGCGCGAGGCCCTCATCGCCGGCAACGTCGCCAACGCCAACACGCCGGGGTATCGGGCCGTCGATCTGCAGCCGTTCTCCGCCGTGCTCGACTCCACCCAGGTGACGATGGCGACGACCAACGCGGCGCACATGGTCCCCGAGGAGGATTCCTTCGCCAACGCCCGCCCGGTCGACAGCGACGCGACCGAGGAGACGTTGTCCGGCAACACCGTCAACCTCGAACAGGAGATGATCAAGCTCGGCGAAGTCAGTCGCGATTCCACCTTGAGCAACAACCTTAAGCGCGCCATCCATCAGCTGATGTCGGCGGCGCTGAAGTGAGCGGCGATGCCTGATCCTCTGGAATCCTCGCTGAAAATCGCCGGCGCCGGGCTCGAGGCGCAGTCGGTGCGGCTGCGCGTCATCTCGGAGAACATCGCCAACTCGCAATCGACCGGCGCGACGCCCGGCGCCGACCCCTACACCCGCGAGACGGTCACTTTCGGCGACGAACTCGACCGCGCGGCGGGGTTGAACTTGGTGAGGGTGAAAAGCGTCGGCTACGACCCAACCCCGTTCAAGGTCGAGCGCGACCCCGGCAGCCCGGCGGCCGACGACGACGGGTTTGTCAAGATGCCCAACGTCGACGTGCTCACCGAGCTCGCCGACATGCGCGAAGCGAACCGAACCTACGAGGCGAACCTGCAAGTGGCCAAGCAATCGGCGGATCTGATGAGTCAGACGGTCAATCTGCTGAAGGACGTTTGAGGCGCTACGACCAAGCCACAGACGGATTTACGTCGTTCGAACAAGGGAGGCGCATCAGCCGCGGCGGCGACGTCGGGGCGGGCGCTGTGACCAGATGGCGATTGAAGGAATAGCCGCGCTGCGCGCGGCGACGGGGATCGAGATGAGCGAACCGCGCTCGACGGCGAGCGCCGCTTCGTCGGCGGCGCCCGCCCAATCGTTCACGCAGGCGCTGGGGCAGGCGGTGAGCGACGCCATCGGCTCGGTGCAGAACGGCGAGGCGGCGGCGATTCAGGGCCTGCAAGGCACGATGGCGCCGTTCAAGGTGGTGGAGGCGGTGATGGGCGCCCAGCGCACGCTGCAGCAGACTCTGGCGATGCGCGACAAGCTGGTGTCCGCCTATCAGGAAGTGTCGCGGATGCAGATCTGAGCGTCCGCGGGTTATTAGCGTTCACGTATGAGAGGAAGGTCGAAGCATGAGAGCGCTTGCGATAGCGGCGACGGGCATGAACGCCCAGGAGCAGAACCTCGAGGTGATCGCCAACAACATCGCCAACATCAACACGACCGGGTTCAAGCGCTCGCGGGCGGAGTTCACCGACCTGATCTACCAGACCGAGCGGCTGATGGGCGTCAGCGCCCGCGGCCGCGACGCGACGGTGCCGGAAGGCGCGCAAATCGGCCTCGGCGTCCGCACCGCGGCGGTCCGCAGCCTCGACATCCAGGGCCCGCTCACCAGCACCGGCAACACCTTCGACCTGGCGATCCAAGGGCGCGGGTGGTTCCAGGTGACGACCCCGGCGGGCGACACCGTCTACACCCGCGACGGCGCCTTCAACACCAATGGCCAGGGGCAATTGGTGACGACCGACGGCTTTCTCGTGACCCCAACAATCACCATCCCGACGAACGCGACCGAGGTCGACGTCAGCGAGAGCGGGCTGGTCACCGCGACCATCGCCGGCCAGACGACGGCTCAGACGATCGGCCAATTGACGATCGCCAATTTCGTCAACGACGCGGGGCTGCAGGCGCTGGGCGACAATCTCTTCCAGCAGACCGCCGCCTCGGGCCAACCGACCGTCGGCGTGCCCGGCGACACCGCGTTTGGCACCATCCGGCAGAAGTATCTGGAGGGCTCGAACGTCGACGCGGTGTCGGAGATCACCAACCTGATCAGCGCCCAGCGCGCCTACGAGATGAACTCGAAGGTGATCCAGGCCGCCGACCAGATGTCGGGAACGACCGCGAACCTGAGGAGCTGAGGAGCGGGCGTCATGCGCGTCATCCGGATCGTCGCGCTGCTAGCGGCGCTCGGCGTCGGCCTTGCGCTCGCTTCGAGCGCTTTCGCCGCGGACGTCGGCTTGCCGACGCCCCGGGTGGTCATCTATCCCGGCGACATCATCCACGAGGGCATGCTCGCCGAGCAGTCGGCCGACAAGGCCAACGAGCCGGGGCCGTTCGTCAAGACGCGCGCCGAGCTGATCGGCAAGATGGCGCGCCGCACTCTGCTGCCGGGCGTCGCCATTCCCTACGCCTCGATCGACAATCCGCGCCTGGTGGTCAACGGCGGCGCGGTCGAGCTGATCTACTCGCAGGGCGGGTTGACGATCGTCGCCGTCGGCTCGGCGCTGCAGGACGGCTCGACCGGCGACATCATCAAGGTGCGCAACAGCGACAGCGGCGTGACCGTGACCGGGACGATCCAGTCGGACGGCACGGTGCGAGTGAGCGGCGGCTGATGCGGCGCTGGTTGTTCACGTTGATTCTCCTCGCCCTGGCGAGCCAAGCGGCGGCGTCGGCGCGCATCAAGGACATCGCCTCCCTACGCGGCGCCGAAGACAATCAGCTTATCGGCTACGGTCTGGTGGTCGGGCTGCAGGGCACCGGCGACACCTTGCGCAACGCTCCGTTCACCCAACAGTCGATCCAGTCGATGCTCGACCACATGGGGCTCAACGTGCGCGGCGCCGAACTGCGCAACCGCAACGTCGCGGCGGTGATCGTCACCGCCGATCTTCCCGCGGGAATGGAGGTTGGCCAGCGCTTCGACGTGACGGTGTCGGCGCTCGGCGACACGACCTCGCTGATGGGCGGCACGCTACTGATGACCGAGATGACGTCGGGCGACGGCTCCCCCTACGCCAGCGCGCAAGGGGCGGTTTCGGTCACCGGATTCGACGCGGCCGGCCAGGCGCAGTCGCTGTCGCAAGGCGTGCCGACCGCCGGCCGCATCGCCAACGGAGCGATCGTCGAGAAGGAGACGCCGGCGTCGCCCGACGAGCTGAGGATGCAGCTCGAGCTGAAGAACCCCGACTACAACACGGCGGTGCGCATCGTCGACGCGGTCAACGCCTATTCGCTGCAGCGCTTCCGCCGCCGCTCGGCGTTCGAGATCGACAGCCGCGCGGTCGAGCTGTTCCGCCCGCCCAACATCAGCGTCGCCCGCTACATGGCGGAGATCGGCGAGCTGACCGTCGACCCCGACACCGCGGCGCGGGTGGTCGTCGACGCCCGCACCGGCACTGTGGTCATCGGTCAGGACGTGCAGATCTCGACAGTCGCGGTCACCCACGGCACGCTATCGGTGCGCGTCACCGAGACGCCGCAGACCTCCCAGCCCCCGCCGCGATCGCAGGGGCAGACCGTCGTCGAGCCGCGCACCCAGATCGACGCTCAGCAGGAAGGCGGCCAGGTGGCGATCGTGCAGGGCGCGAGCCTGCGCACGCTGGTCGACGGCCTCAACCGCATCGGCGTCAAGCCGAGCGGCATCATCGCCATTCTCCAGGCGATCAAGACCGCCGGCGCGCTGCAGGCCGACCTCGTCGTGCAATAGCCGGGTCAGCCCGGCGCAAGCCGGCCGCGCGAAGTTCGGCGCTCGAGAATTGTAACCGTCAGGGCCGCGCCATGCCCCCCCCCATCCGTCTTCTCGCCATCGGCGCGTTCGCCCTCGCCGCCGCCTTCGCCGGTCAGGCGTCGGCGCAAAACGACGCCAAGCCCAAGCCCGCGCCGACCGCGGCCCCGGCGGAGAAGAGCGCCGACGGCGGCGTGTCGCGCTACTGCGCCAACGTCGGGCCGCTGGCGGCGGAGGCGCGCATGGCGATGCAGCAAAAGCGACTCGCCGAGCTGGACGAGCAAATCAAGCAGCGCATCGCCGATCTCGATAAGAAAGAGGCGGAAGCGCGCGACTGGGTGACGAAGCGCGAGACCTTGATGAAGGCGGCGTCCGACGACGTCGTGGCGATCTTCGGCAAGATGCAGATCGAGGCGGCCGCCGCGCAGCTCGCGGCGATGGACGCGCCGATGGCGGCGGCGATTCTCGGCAAGCTCAGTCCGCGCGCGGCGAGCGCGATCCTCGGCGAAATGGACGCGGTGACCGCCGGCAAGCTGACCAGCCTGCTCTCCGGGGCCGCCGCGGAACAGAAGTCGTGATGCGACCGCGCGCGCTCGTCGTCGTTTCCCTCGCCCTCATCGCCGCAAGCCTGGCGGGATGCGGGAGCAACCTCGACGAAATCATGCGCGAGCCGAAGCTCTCGCCGGTCGGCAGCGGCCTCGCGACCAAGGATCGGACCGACTCCGAGGCGCTCGCCGGCGCCGCCGACCCGCGCCGTGCAGTCCGCCCCGGCGCGCCGGTCAACCTCTTCACCGACCAGCGCGTCACCAAGGTCGGCGACATCGTCACCGTCGTCATCTCGATCAACGACAAGGCGACCTTCGACAACGCCACCGACCGGTCGAAGACCGCCAGCTCGACCTTCAACCTCGACTGGGGCATCAGCTCCGGCACCGCCTCGTCGCAGACCCCGAGCCTGACGGCGGGGGCGAACTCGCAGTCGACCACCCAGGGCCAGGGCAACATCGATCGCCAGGAGCAGATCCAGGTGTCGGTCGCCGCAGTGGTCACCGACGTGCTGCCCAACGGCAACCTGCTGATCAGCGGCACGCAGGAGGTGCGGGTGAATTACGAGCTGCGCCAGCTCACGGTCGCCGGCATCGTGCGCCCCTCCGACATCTCGCGCGCCGACACCATTTCGTACGACCACATCGCCGAAGCGCGCATCTCCTATGGCGGGCGGGGTCGGCTCACCGAAGTGCAGCAGCCGTCGTGGGGCCAGGACCTCACCGACATGATCAAGCCTTTCTGAACGCCGGGGACAGGCTCGATGGGCGACGAACTGCCAATATCGATCGACGACATCGACACCTCGCCGACGGCGCTGCCGCCGCCGCCGCCGTCGCCGCGGCGACCCATCGCCTCGATCAAGGAGACGCTGGCGGCGGCGCTGGTGGTCACGGCGCTCTCCGCGGCGATGGGGGCGGTGTTCGCCCCGCCGTCGCAGCAACCGCCGCCGCCGCCGCCGGCCGACAAGACGGCGTTGACGCCGGAAGTGCCGGCGGCCGCGGGCCTGTTCGACATGCCGCCGATCGTCACCAACCTCGGTTCGCCGACGGAGGTGTGGATTCGCCTGGAGGCGTCGATCGTCTACGACGCCAGGGCGCTGCCCCACCCCGACGTCATGGCCGGCGAGATCGCCGGCGACGAGCTCGCCTATCTGCACAGCGTCAGCCTTTCGCAGCTCGAGGGTCCGATCGGGCTGCAGAACATCCGCCAGGATCTCAACGAGCGCGCCGCGATCCGCTCGGGCGGCAAGATCAGCGAACTGATCATCCGAACCTTGGTGCTGCAATGAGGCGCGCGTGGCTCGCCACGGCGGCGTTGATGCTGACCGTCTCCGCCGCGGGCGCGCAGACCGTCGACCTCGGCGCCCTGATCCCCAACGGCGGAGCCACGGCGACCGCGCGCATCATCCAGATGGTGGCGATCCTCACCGTGCTGTCGGTCGCCCCCGGCCTGTTGATCATGGTCACCAGCTTCACCCGTTTCACTGTGGCGCTGTCCTTCCTGCGCTCGGGGCTGGGGCTGCAGAGCGTTCCGGCCAATCTGGTGCTGATCAGCCTGTCGCTGTTCATGACCTTCTTCGTCATGGCGCCGACCTTCGACAAGGCGTGGCAGAACGGCCTCAGGCCGTTGATGGACAACGCCATCTCCCAGCAGGAGGCTTATGTCGCGATCACCCAGCCGTTCCGCGACTTCATGCTCTCCCAGGTGCGCGAGAAGGACATCGCGCTGTTCGAGGACCTAGCGAAGGGCAGCATCGAGATCCGGGACCGCCAGACCGTCGACCTCAGGATCCTGATCCCCGCCTTCATGATCTCGGAGCTCCGGCGCGGCTTCGAAATCGGCTTCCTCATCATCCTGCCCTTTCTCGTCATCGACATGATCGTCGCGGCGCTCACCATGTCGATGGGCATGATGATGCTGCCGC
>CAZKHF010000030.1:0-16660 GCA_964552445.1 uncultured Bradyrhizobium sp.
TCTCGAACCGGATCTTCAAATCCTTCGACGACATCGTCGACCATTGCTGCGACGCATGGAACAAACTCGTCGATCAGCCCTGGAGGATCATCTCCATCGCCCTGCGAGACTGGGCCTACAGGTCGTGGTCAAAGAGTCTTGGTATAACTCGTTCATTCGGGCGTTGTTCTCGTAATCTGCGATGCCGGCTTGGGCAGCGCGACTCGATCGGCGTAACTTCCAGTGCGAGGTGCATCGGTGTCGATGCGTCGCGTCCATGAGAGTGCTTCACGTCATCCCGTCCGTATCGGTGACGCAAGGCGGTCCGAGTCGGGCGATTGTCGCTATTGAGCAAGCGCTTCGCCGTCGCGCCGTCGCCGTCGGCACGCTGACTGCGGACGACGACGGCCCCGGCCGACGCCTTGAAAGCTGCGGAAGGATCGTTCGCAAACCGGCGTAGCACGGCGAATAGCGCAACCGAAGGCCGAAGGCTTCATTCAGGCGCTGGAGATCAATACGAATGAATTCATGGACTTGCCGGCAGGAGTTGGCCGCGGCGACCATGCCCGCGATGGCGTAGAGCAGCACCGTCGCCAAATCGAATCGCTAACCGTTCGCGCGACGATGGTCCGGCATTGAGCGCAAGATCTCCAACGGCAACGCCGGCATGTGACAACCTCCGATTCGGGTTGTCGCCTATAGATTCAGACGTGTTCGCCTTCTGGAACCCAAACCGATCCTCAGCGGTCAGAGAACCGAACAGCCCTCGGGTCACTCGTCGCAATCGTCTGGTAAAGTATATTATCGAATGAACTTCGGCAAAGCGCAAATTGCCCTCATTGTGGTGTATGTAGGCGACTTGCCATACTGGTCTGAGTTGTTTTTTGAGAGCGTGCGACGAAACCAAGGTGTCGATGTAATACTTATTTGCGACAGACGACCGCGTGTCGCGGTGCCGCAAAACGTTTACGTTATACGATGTGACAAGCAGGCAATTATCCACAGGTTAAACAGACTTGGCCTTGTTATCAAACATGACGTTGGCGGCCATAAGCTGTGCGACTTTAGACCGTTCTTCGGCAATATATTTGCTGACGAATTGAAGCAGTACCGATTTTGGGGGTTCTGCGATATTGATATGATGTTCGGAGATCTTGATAAGCTACTGAATCAAGAATTTCTGAATGAAACAGACGTGTTCACGGCATGTAATACACATGTCGCCGGTCACTTTACCGTGTTAAGAAATGTATCTAGAGTAAACGACATTTGTTTTCAGATTCCGGAATGGCAGACGTTATTACTAAAGCGTAACAATTGTATGATTGACGAGCAGCAGTTTTTTGTCGCAATAATGAATAATACGTGGTGTCGCGTTGTCAGGCCACAAGCGCTTGACGTCGAGCTCGCCTCCGCATTTTGCAGGTTTGGCATTACCTATGACTTTGAGGGGCGCGTTTCGTTTCTTGGAGGCAACCCTGCGACGCTGGTTCGTTGGATTGATGGCAAAGTATATGTAAGCGTCGAGGGTCGCGGCGAGTCAGAGGCGTTATACGTCCATTTTATGGGTCTAAAACGTTGGTGGCATTGGGTTAGATTTCGACGGGGCCGCGCGATGATAGGACTACACGTGTTCTCCAGAGTCGGTTATGGCGGCCCGCAGTCAATCTCGGACGTGACAAAAGCAACGTGGGTTATTGTCTACGCCGTGCAGCAGTTCGCACATGAGGTAAAACGTCAATGTGGTCGCGCACTACGATATGGGTTGCGACCTGAGGCGTTTAACTGGGTGCGGAGGCTGACGCTCGGGGGAAGTAGATACTAGGGGCCGGACTCCGTAACGGTGTTAGCGTGAGCGTAGAGTTGTGATCGGCCGCTTTCGTTCGGAAGCGGTGAAATGTTAACACCTGTTAAAACGAACGACGCGAATGGTGTCGTGTGAACACGTGCTCCACATTGTTCATGTTGTGCCAACATACCGTCCCGCACGACGCTACGGAGGGCCGATTTATTCGGTGCATATGCTTTGCAAAGCGTTAGTAGCGCGAGGACATGACGTGGACGTCTACACGACGAACGTTAATGGTCCCGGCGTATCTGACGTTGAACTGGAGCGCCCAGTCGACGTCGACGGCGTCAAGGTCTGGTACTTTCCGACCGGTCTCGGGCGACGGCTCTACCGGTCGCCCGCCATGGGGGCGGCGCTCGAACGGTCCGTCGCAACGTTCGATGTAGCGCATCTCCATTCGGTGTTTCTCTGGCCGACGACGGCTGCGGCGCGCCTCGCTCGCAAGCGGGACGTCCCTTACGTCCTCTGCCCTCGCGGAATGTTAGTCGACGACCTGATCCGCAGGAAGAACCGCTGGCTCAAGTCGGCGTGGATCGCCGCCTTCGAACGGGCCAATATCGCGGGCGCCGCGTCGGTCCACCTCACCGCCGAGATCGAGGCGGAGGAGTTCCGCCGCCTCGGTTTCGACGCCCGGCGCATCGACGTCGTTCCCAACGGCGTCGACATGCCGGGCGAACCGGCGACGGACGCGGGTGACGCCGCGCGTCCGCGCGTCCTTTCGCTCGGGCGCGTGAACTGGAAGAAGGGGCTCGATCGACTTATTTGCGCGATGGCCTTCGTGCCGGGGGCCGAGCTGGTGATCGCCGGCAACGACGAGGAGGGTTATCGGCCGAAGCTCGAAGACCTCGCTGTCGAGGTCGGAGTCGCCGACCGCACCGTTTTCGCCGGACCCGTTTACGGCGACGACAAGTGGGCGCTCATCCGATCCTGCGACGTGTTCGCGATGCCTTCCCGCTCGGAGAACTTCGGCATCGCGGCGCTGGAGGCGATGGCCTGCGGACGGGCGATCGTGACGACGCCGGAAGTCGGTCTGGCGCGGACGATCGAGGAGAGCGGCGCCGGCTTGGTGGCGGACGGCGATCCGGCGTCGTTCGGCGCCGCGATCGCCGAACTGATCGCCACCCCAGGGCGAAGACGCCAAATGGGAGCGAAGGGTGCAGAGACCGCGCGCGGCAGGTTTTCGTGGCCGGTGATCGCGGAACAGGTCGAGGCGATCTATCAACGCTGTATGCGGTGAGTGCAGTCCGTGCTGGAAAGAATTACCCCGGTCGTGTTGACCTATAATGAGGAAGAGAACATTGGCAGAACGTTGCGATGTCTGCGATGGGCGAAAGCCGTCGTTGTAGTCGATAGCGAAAGCACCGACAAAACGGAGACGATCGCTGCAAGTTTCTGCAATGTAAGGTTTGTAAAGCGTAAGTTCGACAACCATGCTAGGCAATGGAATTTTGCAATTCACGAAACGGGGATCAATACCGATTGGATCTTAGCCCTCGATGCCGATTATGTCGTTTCCGACGCCCTCTTAACAGAAATTGAGCAACTCAACGTCAAGCCCGGCGTGAATGGGTACGAGGCGAATTTCACCTATCGGTTATTGGGCGCGGACTTGCGGGGGACCGTCTATCCCCCGGTCACGATGCTCTATCGACGCGCATTCGCTTCTTACCATCAATGCGGCCACACCCAACGCCTTGTGTTGGCGGGAGAGGTGCGCCGACTGAAGAACACGCTGGGCCACGACGATCGCAAGCCGGTGTCGCGCTGGCTTCGAGCTCAACAAGCTTATGCAAAGCTGGAAGCCGATTACCTCACAAGCGTCGCTCCTGCGAGGTTGCGGTGGATCGATCGGCTGCGGTTGATGGGGTGGCCGGCGCCGTTTCTCGCGTTTGTTTACGTTATGCTGGCGAAACGGTGCGTGTTCGACGGGCGGCCGGGCCTGCTATATGGGCTGCAGAGGATGCTCGCCGAGGCGATGATCGCCATCGAAATCAACGATCGCGCGTTGAGGGCTAAGGACAACTGACCACTTGCGGCGAAGGGCGTCGCGCGGGGCGTCGCTTCCGCCGAACCGCGCGCAAGCGAACCTCGTCTGGGGGCCCTGCGCGTCCGGGAACGAGCCGCCGTCGCTGCGGACGCGTCGGCGACGGCCACGACGCGCGGAGCGGCCGTTTGCCCAGCGGCCGCCGTCAAGGCGGCGCAAAGACGCCAACGCCGACAAAACGGAAAGGATTCGCTTGATCATCCTCGGCCTCAACGCCTTCCACGGCGACTCTTCCGCCTGCCTCGTGCGCGACGGCGTTCTCGTCGCGGCGGCGGAGGAGGAGCGGTTTCGACGGGTCAAGCATTGGGCGGGGTTTCCCGCGCAGGCGATCGCCTATTGCTTCGCCGAGGGCGGCGTCTCAATCGACGAGGTCGATCGCGTCGCGCTCAATCAGGACGATCGCGCCAATTTCGGTGCCAAGCTCGCCTATCTCGTCAGGAGCCGCCCCAGCCTATCGATGGTGATCGAGCGGGCGAGAAACCGCCGGGCGCGGGACCAGGCGCCGGCGTTGCTGAGGAGGCTCTATCCGCAGGCGCGCCGGACGCCGCGCTTCGACCGCGTCGAGCATCACTTCGCGCATCTCTCCTCCGCCTTCCATGTCTCGCCGTTCGAGGAGGCGGCAGTCGCCTCGATCGACGGCTTCGGCGATTTCGCCAGCGCCGCTTGGGGGGTGGGGCGGGGGACGGCGATCGCGGTCGAGGGGCGCGCGCCGTTCCCGCATTCGCTCGGCGTCTTCTACCAGGCGGTGACCCAGTATCTGGGCTTCCCGCACTACGGCGACGAGTACAAGGCGATGGGCCTCGCGCCCTACGGCGCGCCGCGCTTCCTGCCGCAGATGCGCCAGATCGTGCGGCTCGAGGCCGACGGCGGCTTCGCCCTCGACCTCGCTTACTTCCGCCACCACCAGCAGAGGATCGCCTTCGAGTGGGACGGCGGCGCGCCCGCTTTCGCCGATCTGTTCTCGCCCGCGCTCGAAGAACTGCTCGGCCCGCGGCGCGCGCCGGGCGCGCCGCTCGACGATCGCCACCGCGACATCGCGCGATCGGCGCAGGCGATGTACGAAGAGGCGTTTTTCAATCTGATGAACGTCCTCTATCGGCGCCACAAGCTGCCGAACCTCGCGCTCGCCGGCGGTTGCGCGATGAACTCGGTGGCCAATGGCAAGGTGCGGCGCATGACGCCGTTCAAGCGCGTCTACGTCCAGTCGGCGGCGGGGGACGCGGGCGGGGCGATCGGCGCGGCCTTCGCGGTGTGGCACAAGCTGGGCGGCGCGCGCTCGTTCGTGATGGACCATGCGTATTGGGGGCCGCAGTATGGCCGCGACGATCTCGAGCGCGCGCTGAAGGCCGAGGCGCGGCGCATCGCAGAAGCGGGCTGCGTCGTCGAGCGCGTTGCCGACGAGGGCGAGCTTTGCCGCCGCACGGCGGCGGCGATCGCCGCGGGCGAGGTGGTCGGCTGGTTCCAGGGCCGGATGGAATGGGGGCCGCGCGCGCTCGGCGCCCGTTCGATCCTCTGCGACCCGCGCCGCAGCGACATGAAGGCGCTGCTCAACGCCAAGATCAAGAAGCGCGAGTCGTTCAGGCCCTTCGCGCCGTCGGTGCTGGCGGAGGCGGTCTCCGAATGGTTCGAGGAGGACGACGACGTGCCGTTCATGATGCAGGTGTTTCAGATCCGCGCGGAGAAGCGACCGCTGATTCCGGCCGTGACGCACGTCGACGGCTCCGGCCGCCTGCAGACGGTGAAGCGGTCGGCCAACCCGCTCTACCACGCGTTGATCTCCGCCTTCCGCGATATCGCCGGCGCGCCGATGGTGCTCAACACTTCGTTCAACGAGAACGAGCCGGTGGTGTGCAAGCCCGAGGAGGCGCTCGACTGTTTCCTGCGCACCGACATGGACGCGCTCGTCCTCGGCGAGTTCATCCTGCGCCGGCGACCAGTCGAGCCAAGGTCTGACGACGAGCGCGCTATGGCGGGGCGATGACACGAACCGGGGGCAAGTCGGCGCGGCAATCGCAAGTGTGATCAAACGCGCCAACCTTTCGCTTTGAAATGAGAGCTCGCGTTATGGCGATCGTCCCGTGATCAGGGAGGCTAGCTCGCTCTTGCCGCGCCGCCGGCTTGAGCCGATCTTCGACCTCGGCGTCGCGATCGTCGATCACGACAACGCCAGGGGTCTGCGGCGTTCGGCGGCTCTGCTGATCGCCCCGCGGAGCGACGAGGCGCCGGCGCCGTTCATCGCCGCCTCCGAGGTCGGCGACGGGTCGATCGCCGCCGAAGGCCTGTTCGAGCGCTTGCGCGACCGCTTCGGTTCGCAGGATAGGGTGCGCGATGGTCGACGGACTCTTCGGAGCGCTCTCTTGAAGACGCCTTGCGCTTCGGTGGGCGGCGCCGTCCCAAACGTCGGGCGACAATAAGGTCTCGATGCGCTGCCCAGAGCGCAACGATCGGTTGTTAGGCAACGCAAGTGACGCCCGGTTTCGATAAGCGGCGGCCGGCCTCTGCGCCAGTGTCGTCTTTGCGACGAAACGACAACCCGGTGAAGTGAAAATCGTTACTGCCGCTCTGAAAAATAGTGTTGCTGCCGTGAGAAACGATTCGGTTGCTGCGACTGCACGTTATCGTCCAGATATCGATGGTATGCGTTCTATTGCCGTGACGGCTGTTATCATTTTTCACTTGAGGCACGGCTTTCTTCCCGGCGGTTTTGTTGGCGTAGATGTGTTTTTTGTTATATCTGGATACCTAATTACAGGCATGCTAATCGCTGACATGGATCACGGCGATTTCTTACTGCGTTTCTATCAACGCAGAATCGCGCGCATCGTTCCAGTCATGCTCTTGGTGACACTCGCAGCGACGATCGGCGGCAAGTATGTCTACTCTAGGCAAGATTTCGCCTCGCTCGGTGCCAATGACATGGCCGCCGTTGCGTCAATAATCAACATAAAGTTGTTGTCGCAAGGCGATTACTTCACTCTGTCGCCGGACGCACAGCCATTTCTCCACTACTGGTCGCTCGCGGTCGAAGAACAATTCTACATGATATTTCCAGCAATGCTGTACGTAGTCTGGCGTCTGCCGATGAGGCCATTATCGTCGATCATTGCGCTGTGCGCCGCCAGCTTCCTAGCCTGTGCGGTCCTGACGAAGTGGGCGCCAACTTACGCATTTTATCTCCTGCCAACTCGTGCGTGGGAACTTCTCGCCGGGTCGGCGCTCGCGATCCGCCGCTGCGAAGGGTGCTCGCTCGACGCGAGAAGCGCCGCCTTTGCTGCGCCTGTCGGCCTGATTACTTTGGCGGCGGCGTTCGTTTTCGTCAAGGAAGGCGATCGTTTTCCAGGGTGGGGCGCGGCTGTCCCCGTCTTGGGCGCCGCACTGCTTCTGGCGTCAGCTCACCCGGAAGGAACGATCGGCAAAGCCCTATCGCACCCCGCGCCGGTGTTTGTCGGGAAGCGGTCATACTCGTTGTATCTTTGGCACTGGCCGGTGTTTTCGATGGTCGATTATCATTGCTTCGCGGCCTCGGGAGCGACGCGCGCCATTCTCAAAATCGGCATCACCGTCGCCGCGACCCTTGCGACTTACCGCTGGATCGAGCGTCCTTTGCGGAGTTATCTCAACGCGCGGCAGCGGCGAGCAATCGCATTCAGCGGATTCGCATTGACCGCGGCGACGATAGGCGCCGCCGGCTATGAAATTCATTCAAACAACTATTTCAACGCCGAACCGGCGCAAATCGCTCGCGGCGGGATCGTGGTCAACGCGGGCGGTCAAGATTCCGTCGTCCTGATCGGCGACAGTCAAGGCTCGATGTACGGCGAGGATTTGGCGCGGCTTGCTCGTGAGGCTGGCTTCAGGCTCAATGTTTTGAGCGTCGCTGGTGGAAGCGAATTGCCGGAAGAACCGGGAACCTACTGGCCGGACGTGCGGCGCTTCGTGGCCCGTGACAGGCCTAACGTGATTGTCCTCGCGGAACTCTGGTCGGCGAAGTTCGGCGGCGATTCCGACAGACTTTCCCACGCGCTGGCGACCGTCGCGGGACTGGCCGATCGGGTGATTGTGTTGGCGCAGCCGCCGATCGCGCCGGAACAGGCGACACGCGAGGCGATCAGAAATGGCGCGCGTCCGCCTTTCTTCGAAAAACCGCGCGAGTCCGAAGCAAGAGCGCGCGCCTTGGGGGAGCTCGAAGAAGCGGCGGTCGGCGACGTCGCGGTGCTGAACATCGCGCCAACGCTTCTCAACGAAGACGGCTCAATTCGCATTATCTCGCGGGACGGCAATTTGAATTACCACGACGCGACCCACCTGTCGGACGCCGGCGTGTCTCTCGTTCAAGCGGCGCTCGATCGCGCCGTCGTCGTCGCCTTACGAAACCGCGACGCGCGGGGCCGGGGCGGGCCAATCACGGCGATGCCTGAGAACCGATAGCTGCGTCGCGCGAGGCCGGCGCGATCTCTCGTTCATCGCGAGTCAGCCGACGACCGAACGGGCGATGGCGGGGTGGCGTCCCGCCGGGAAACCGGGCGCAAGCGATCGCACGATTCACCGCCTTGCTCGCGCGGCGCGCGACGTCGCCGATCGTCGTGCGCGCTCGAGCCGCGGCGCGGCGAGCTCTTTGCCCCGCAAGGAGAACGCATCCATGGTCATGGGCGAACGCATTCTGGTGACGGGGGGCGTGGGCTTTCTCGGTTCGCACCTGTGCGAGCGGCTGCTCGCCCAGGGCCACGAGGTGCTGTGCGTCGACAACTTCTTCTCGTCGTCGCGCCGCAACGTCGCCCACCTCGCCGACGACCGGCGCTTCGAGCTGATGCGCCACGACGTGACCTTCCCGCTCTACGTCGAGGTCGACGAGATCTACAACCTCGCCTGCCCCGCTTCGCCCGTCCACTACCAGTTCGATCCCGTGCAAACGACCAAGACGAGCGTGATCGGCGCGATCAACATGCTCGGCCTCGCCAAGCGGCTGAAGGTCAAGTTCCTGCAGGCCTCGACCTCGGAGGTCTACGGCGATCCTTCGGTGCATCCGCAGACCGAGAGTTACTGGGGCAACGTCAATCCGATCGGCGCGCGCTCGTGCTACGACGAAGGCAAGCGCTGCGCCGAGACGCTGGTGTTCGACTATGTGCGCCAGCACAAGCTCGCCGCCAAGGTGGTGCGCATCTTCAACACCTATGGGCCGCGCATGCACCCCAACGACGGGCGGGTCGTCTCTAATTTCATCGTTCAGGCGTTGCGCAACCAGGACCTCACCATCTACGGCGAGGGGCGGCAGACGCGGTCGTTCTGCTACGTCGACGATCTGATCGAGGCGATGATGCGCATGATGGCGACGGCGCCGTCGGTCACCGGGCCGATCAACATCGGCAACCCGAGCGAGTTCACCATCCGGGAGCTGGCGGAGCTGGTGGTGGAGCTGACCGGCTCGCGCTCGAAGCTGGTCTTCCGTCCGCTGCCGGCGGACGACCCGAAGCAGCGGCGGCCCGACATTAGCCGCGCCAAGGCGGAGCTTGGCTGGCGTCCGACGACGCCGCTGCGGGAGGGGCTGGAGAAGACGATCGGCTATTTCGAGGAGCTGTTGCGGCAGAACGACGAGCCGAACGACATCGGCGCGGGGCGGGCGGCGCTGGCGCTGAACGGCGGCTGAGCGCGCCGACCGCGATAAGCCGCGTGCGCTTATAATATACAGATAGAAAATGTTATTAATCCATGACGCTGCTCATTGTTTGGGCGAATCCGCCGAGCCGAGCGCGCGGAACCGCAGAAAAACTCTTGTGACGTTACGGCTGCGACATCTTGCGTCTTGGCGAGCGTTACAATGCTGTAGGATGCTGCTCTGAGAGTAATTGCCGCGTCATCGACGGAGCCGGCGATGAATGATCAAGCAGCGTCTTCCGTTGTAATACCATTCCGCGCCACGAATTTTGCGGCGGCGGCGCGCTGGGCGGCGTTGGGCGCTTTCGGATTTGCAGCGCTCTATTTCCGCTATCGCGCCTTGACCGGCCTCATCGGCGGCGTGGTCAGTCTTTTCGCCGTTCAGGCGGTTCTTTCGTTCCTCGCCGGCGTTCGGGTCGACGCCAACGCGATCAGTCTGCCGCGGCCGTTGTTCAAGCCCATTCCGCTGCTGGTTTTCGGACGGACCCGGATCGTTCTGCCGCTGCTGGTCGACATCACCGCGACGCGCCAGTTCCTCGGGCTCGAGGTCGTGCTGCTGCGGACTGCGGAGGGCGAGTTTCCGGCGCTGTTCGGCTCGCGCGCGAAGCGGCTCGCGTTCTTCGACGCAATCACCAGCCGCAAGCCGGACGTCAAGATCTACCGGCAGCTGTAAGCGGGAGGAACGCGGGCTCGCGCGCGCGCCTTCACGGCCGTCTCGCGGCGCTCGGCGCGGCGGCGCCCGCCGACGCGCGCGCCAGGACGGCCTCCCACAGCGCGAACGCGCGCTTGCGGGAAAAGCGGCTTTCCAGCGTCGCGCGGGCGTTCGCCCCCATCGCCGCCGTCCGTTCCGGATCGCGCATCAGGCCGCGTATCGCCGCGGCCAGGCCCGCCCCGTCGCCGGGCGGAACGCAGACGCCGCAGTCGTAGCGCTCGACCAGCGCGCCGATCTCGCCGTCGGGGGCCGAGACCGCGATGGTGGGGCGGCCGGCGGCGGCGACGCCGTAGAACTTGCTCGGCACGATCAAGCCTTCCAGCTCCGGCCGCAGCGAAATCCAGTGCGCGTCGGACAGCGACAGCGACTGCGCCAGCGCCTCTGCGGGCTGGTAGGGGCGGAAGCGGAACCTATCGGCGAGGCCGCGCCGTTCGGCCTCGCGCCGCAAGTCCTCGATCAGGCGGCCGCCGCCGATGAAGAGGAAGACGAGATCCGCCTCGTCCTTGAGCAGGGCGGCGGCGGCGAGCAGCGTCCCGTATTCGTGGGCGCGGCCGAGGTTGCCCGAGTAGCCGAGCACGAACTTGTCCTTTAGGCCCCACGCCGCGCGCAGCGGATTGGCGTCGCGGGCGATCGGGCGCACGGCGGCGTCGTCGCTCCAGTTGGGGATGACGCTGACGCGCTCTGGGGCGACGCCGGCGGCGATGAGGCGGCGCGCCATCGTCTCGCCGATGGCGACGTTGTCGACGCTCGCGCGCAGGCTCGCGTCGCGCGCAGCGCGCAGCAGCGCCGCCGCCGGCTTCAGCGCGGTCAATCCGAGGGCGATCGCCACCTCGGGATAGAGGTCCTGCAGCCAGTTCACCAGCGCGAGGCGCTTCGCCCGCGCGATCGGCGCGGCGACGCAGGACAACAGCGGCGGGTCGGTCTTCGCCACCACCACGTCGCCCGGCGCGGCGAGCCGCCACAACGCGGCGGCGAAACCCCGATACATCGCCAGGTAGTCGACGGCGCGGCCGACGAGCTTCGCGCGTCCGAAGCGCGGGCGGACGATGCGGTGGATGGTCACGCCGTCGCGCGTCTCGCGCGCCGGAAGGGCGGCGTTTGGGTCGTCGTAGAGCCCGCGGCTGGCGATCACCCCGACCTCGCGGCCGGACGCGGCGAGATGAAAGGCGAGATCGGAGACTATCTGGCTCGTCGCCGAGCAATCGGGCCAGAAGAAGCGGTTGAGGAACCAGACGCGCGCGCGGAGGCCGGACGCGGAGCTGGTGGACGCGGTCATCGGTCGCTGGCCTTCGCCTCCGCTTCGCGCGCCGCGACGGCGACGGCGGCGCCGACGACCATAGCCATTCCGCGGAGCGAAGCCAACGCCGACCGCCGACCATTCGCCGCGCTCCACGGCGCGGGCGCGTCGCGCTTCGCCTCTCGCCGGGTGATCGCAGTTCGGCAGAGCGATCGCGCGCCGACTGAAACCAAGCCGCGCGAGGCGATGTCGAAACAGTCGGTCGATGCGCCGGCTGCCGCAAGCCGCCGGGCGCGCTGAGCGGACGAAGGCGACGGCTGAGCGGAAGAGCAAAGGCGACGCGGATTCGAGCCTTCGCGCGCGCGGCGCGGGGGTGAATTTTTGCCGCTTAAGCGGCGATCCAGTAGGTGAGCAGCCCTGACACGGCCGCGCCCATCACCGTGCCGGCGGCGACGTCGGAGGCGTAATGATCGCCGGTCGCCAGCCGCGACCACGCCATCGCCGCCCAGACCACCAGCCCGAACGGCCACATCCGCGGCGCGGCGTGGACGATCGGCGTCAGCGCCGCGGTCAGGGTCATGACGTGGCCGCTGGGGAATGAGTATTTGTCGAGCGGCGGGACCGAGTCGGCGAAATTCGGCGCGACGTCGCGCGGCCGCGGTCGCGCGGCCGCCCGCTTCACCAGCGGGTAGATGCAGTGCAGGAGCAGGATGCTGGCGGCGGCGGAGAGGATGATGGTCGCCGCCTCGCGGGGATGGAAGAAGATCACCACGGCGACGAGCGGCAGGTAGATCGGGCCGTTGCCCAGGCGCGACATCGCCTTGGCGGCGGCGACCGGCCAGCGCCGGTCGGGCCGCAGCGCCAGCGCGTGCGCGATCGGCCAATCGATGACGCCCACCCGGTCCCAACCGGAGCGGCGTTCGTCTTCAAAGTCTCCGGTGTCGCCGCGCATCGGCCGCCGAGCCCATCTCCAAGACGCGCACCCGCTGATCGCGAAGCCTACCCCGCGGTCGCCGTTAACGCTACTCTACGATTATGACATCCCAAACAATGACGGTTGTTTTGGGGCGCCCCGCGAGCGCCGGCGCGCGCCGGGCGCCGGCGCGGTCAAACGGCCAAGCCGCGGTGGGCCGCGTAGACGTTGTCGACGAACTGGCGCGCCGAGGCGGCGAGGCTGAAGGTGAGCGCGTGGGCGCGCGCCTTTTCGCGCGGAATCGCCAAGGCGGCGCGCGCGGCCCATTCGAGATCGTCGTCGAGCACGCCGGCGCCGCTGTCGCCGATCACGTCGAGCGGGCCGGCGACGGGAAAAGCGGCGACCGGCAGTCCGGAGGCGAGCGCTTCCAGCAGCACCAAGCCGAACGTGTCGGAGAGGCTGGGAAAGACAAACGCGTCGGCGCTCGCGTAGGCGGCGGCGAGCGCGGCCCCTTGCAGCTCGCCGGCGAAATGCGCCTGAGGAAAGCGCCGTTGCAGCTTTCGCCGCGCCGGTCCTTCGCCGACCACCACCTTGGAGCCCGGCAGGTCGAGCGCGAGGAAGGCGCCGAGGTTCTTTTCCACCGCCACCCGGGAGCAGGTGAGAAAGATCGGTCGCGGCAGGTCGAAGACGCGCGCCGGGCGCGGGTGGAAGTGACTGCAATCGACTCCGCGCGACCAGCGCATCACCCGGGCGAAGCCGCGCGCGCTGAGCTCGCGCCCGATCGTGGGGGAGGCGACCATCATCCCCACGCCGGCGTTGTGGAAGCGGCGCAGCATCGCATAGGTGAGCGACCGCGGAGCGATGCGCCGCGCCGCGAGATATTCCGGAAATCGGGTGTGGTAGGCGGTGGTGAAGGGCCGGCCCGCCCGGCGGCAGGCGATCCAGGCGCAAACGCCGAGCGGGCCTTCGGTGGCGATGTGGACGAAGTCCGGCTTCAGGGCGTCGATGCGGCGCGCGATCACGCCGGGGCGGGTGAGCGCGACGCGCAATTGCCCGTAGGTCGGCACCGGCACGGTGCGAAATCCGATCGAGGTCAAGACGTCGAGGTCGACGCCGAGGGCGGGCGCCTCGCGCAGCAACGCCTCGATGGTGCGGACGACTCCGTTGACCTGGGGTTCCCATGCGTCGGTGACGATGAGGATGCGGGTCAAACGGGAACCTCTAAGTCGGCTGGAGTCAGTCGGCGAGCCGGGCGGCTCACGCTCGACTCGCTCGATTATCCCCGCAGCCGCGCGCGATCTCAATCGGGCTCGCCGCTCCGCATCGGCGCGGCGCTCAATTCAGCCGCGGCCGCTTCAAATAGTCGGCGCGGTCGGCCGAACGGACCCGCAGCCACAGGCTGCGCTCGTCGCGCACCACCGTCAGCGGGATCTCCGCCCCCGCGGGCCCGCAACCCCAGAGCCGGCGGTAGAAATCGGGAAGGTCGACCACCCGCGCGTCGCCGACGGCGGCGATGACGTCGCCGCGGCGCAAGCCTGCGGCGGCGGCGGGGCCGCGCTCGTCGACGGCGGCGATGACGATCCGGCCTTCGGCCTCCGCCGAATAGACGCCGAGCCAAGGGCGCGGCGGCCGGTCGACGCGGCCGTGGGCGAGAAGATCGCTGAGGATCGGCGGCAACAGGTCGATCGGCACCATCATGTTGGCTTCGCGGGCCTGATCGGGGTCGCTCGTCTGCTCCACGTGGAGCGAGCCGACGCCGAGGAGCTTGCCGTCGAGGCCGATCAGCGCCGCTCCGCCCCAGAAGGGGTGCGCGGGCGCGGTGAAGATCGCCTCATCGAGGTAATATTCCCAGTAGCCGGCGAATTCGTGCTTGCCGACCACCGAGGCGCGTAGGAAGTGTCGGCGTCCGCCCGCCGCGACGACGACGGAATCGCCGACCTTGACCTCGCTCGATCGCCCGAGCGGCAGCGCCGGCGCGTCGAACTGATCGAGGGCTTGCGCCAGCCCGAAGCCGGTCTCCACATCGACCGCCAGCGCGTGTGCGGGAACGAGACGCCCCTTGGCGCTGGTCAGCCAGATGCTCTCGGCCTCGGTGATGAGGTAGCCGATGGTGAGGACGAGCCCGTCGGCGCCGATGACGACGCCGCTCCCCGCCCGCTTGGCGCCGAGCGCGGAGGCGGTGAAACCGTCCTCCGGCGCCTCGGCCTGCAGCGAAACGACGGAATCGAGCGCGCGGTCGACGCCGAACGACAGCTTGTCGGGATCGGTTCGGTCCTGCGGCGCTTCTTTGCTGGGCTTGTCCGCCATCGACCGTGTCCTCTTGGCTAAGCGCGCCGCACCGCTGACATCCTACTGCGACGACGTCGGCGCGGCAATTTCGCCGCCGGCGCCTCGGCGCCTCACGGCTTGTCGGAGGCGAGGACGATCGTCTCCCCGTCGACCGCGAAGGCGCCGTAGCCACGATGATGGAAGGTCTTGGCGTCGCGCTGGGCGGGATCGATCCACGCCTGGACGACTTCAAGCACGAACAGCCCATAGCGATTAACCAGGCGCGTGTCGGCGACGCGGCACTCGAGATTGGCGATGCAGTCGGGCGCCAGCGGGGCCGCGACGCGCCGCGCCGGCGCTTTCGCCAAGCCGAACTTCTCGAACTTGTCGATCGTCCGACCCGAGCAATTGCCGACGTCGACCACCTTCTGCGCGAGCGTCGCGGCGGGAATGGCGATAACGCATTCCCGCGTCGCGCGCAGCGCCGCGAAGCTGTAGTTGGCGTCGCTGACCACACAGGCGATGAGCGGCGGCTCGAACTCGACCATCATGTGCCAGGACATCGCCATGACGTTGTCGCAGCCGTCGCGGGAGGTCGTCACCAGCACGACCGGACCGGGTTCGAGCAGCTTGTAGACGTCGGCCAACGGATATTCTTTCATCGTCCCTCCGTTTGCGCCGGCGTCGCCGCGGCGGCCGTCACTCGAGCCAATGAATCTCGGGCGCCTTGCGCGGCGTCGGCTCGGGGAAGCTCTTCGGCCAGCCGACGATGATCGGCGCGACCTGAACCCAAGCCGGCGGCGCGTCGATTTCGGCCTTGCCCTCCGGCGTGTTGAGGAAGCTCTGGGCCAAGCCGATCCAGCAGCTGCCGAGGCCCTCGGCGAAGGCGGCGAGCATCAGAGTCTGCGCCGCCATCGCGCAGTCCTCGACGACCCACGGCCCCTCGGCGAGCGCGGAGATGACCACCAGCGCCGGCGCGCCGTAGAAGATGTCGGAGTTCGGGTCGCTAAGCCGCGCGCGGAAGCGCTCGGCATGGGGCCCGGGCGGCAGGCTCGCCAGCATGTGCGCCTTCGCCAGGCGCGAGATGCGCGACATCCGCTCGCGCTCGCGCACGACGGTGAAGGTCCAGGGTTGTTCGTTGACGGCGTTCGGCGCATGCACCGCGGCGTCGATCAAGCGGCGGATCGCGGCCTGGTCGAGCGCCTTGTCGGCGTAGGCGCGCACCGACCGACGGCCATAAATCGCCTGCTCGAACTTCATCGATTTCCTCCTCCTCCCGTCTCCCGATTCTATTGTCGCGCGTTTCTGCGGCGCAGTCGTTGAGGCCGATCAAGCGCCGCGGCGCGCGCCGACGGCGGCGCGGCTGACGCTTGGGGAAACGAGCCGTCGGCAGGGGCGGAGAGGGCCGACCAGCTACTTATTCGGCCGCCTGCGGCCGGCGCGCTTCGAGGCGACGAGGCTCGCGCTCCTCTTGGAGCGCGCTCGCCTTCGGCCGCGCGCCGGCGCCGGAGAGCCAGCGCGACAGCCGATCGAGATAGAGATAGACGACCGGGGTGGTGAACAGCGTCAGCGCCTGGCTGACGATCAGCCCGCCGACCATCGCGTAGCCGAGCGGCTGGCGCAACTCCGCGCCGGTGCCGTGTCCGAGCATCAGCGGCACGCCGCCGAGCATCGCCGCCATGGTCGTCATCATGATCGGACGGAAGCGCAACAGCGCCGCCTTGCGGATCGACTGCTCGGGGTCGAGGCCCTCGTCGCGTTCGGCGACGACGGCGAAGTCGACCATCATGATGCCGTTCTTCTTGACGATGCCGATCAGCAGGATCAGCCCGATCAGGGCGATCAGGCTGAACTCGTAGCCAGCGAGCATCAGCGTCGCCAGCGCGCCGAAGCCGGCCGACGGCAGCGTCGACAGAATCGTCAGCGGGTGGATGAAGCTCTCGTAGAGCACGCCGAGGATGATGTAGACGACGACCAGCGCCGCCAGGATCAAGAGCGGCACCGTG
>CAZKHF010000031.1:0-16491 GCA_964552445.1 uncultured Bradyrhizobium sp.
CCGATCCCCAGTCCGCTCCAATCGCCCAGGTGCCAAATCCGATCGGCGAAACCTGACGACCGGTTGAGCCGAAGCGTCTTGCATTCATAATCACCTCTCCCATGGATCATTCCCCGGTCGCAGCGCGCCGCTCGCCGAAATACAGTTCCCGCATCAGTGACGACTCCCGCAGTTCGCCAATCAGCCCGGAGGCGACGATCCTTCCGTGCTGCAGCAAATAGCCGCGTTCGGCCACCGCGAGCGCCAACGACGCGTTCTGTTCGACGAGCAACACCGCCGCGCCGAACGTGTCGCGCACAGCGCCGATCACCGATCGCAAGTCTCTGACCATCACCGGCGCCAGACCGAGGGACGGCTCGTCGAGAATGAGAACCCGGGGCCGGGCCATCAGGCCGCGAGCGATCGCCAGCATCTGCTGCTGCCCGCCGCTCAACGCTGAACCTTTGGCGTCGCGCTTCTTAGCGAGGATATCGAAATACGATTCCATCTGGGCGATGTCGCGTTCGATGGCGTCCTCATCCTTGCGGCAGTAAGCGCCGATGCGGAGGTTCTCCCGCACCGTCAAATCGCCGAAAATGCGCCGCCCTTCCGGCACCATCACCACGCCGAGGGCGGCCATGCGGTCGGCGGGCAGCCCGGTCACGTTGCGCCCGTTGAAGGAGATGGTCCCTCGCCGCGGCTTCAGCAGCCCTGAAATCGCGCGCAAGATGGTGGACTTGCCTGCGCCGTTCGGGCCGATGATCGTCACGATCTCGCCCTCGTCCACCGTCAGGGACACATCGCGTGTGACCTGGACGACGCCGTAGGCGGTGTCCAGTTGCTCGACGCTCAGCAGACTCACAGTTCGCCTCCCAGGTAGACTTCCGCCACCTTCGGGTCCTTGAGAACGCTTGCCGGCGCGCCGTCGGCGATCTTCGTTCCAAAATCGAGAACCACCAGACGCGTGCAAAGAGCCGCCATGAACGTCATGTGGTGGTCGATCAGGCACACCCCGATTCCCATCCGCGGCAGCTTGATGATCAGTTCGGTCAGAGTGTTGGCCTCGTTGTCGCTCAGCCCCGCGGCGGGTTCGTCGAGTAGCAACAGGACCGGATTGGCGGCGAGGGCGACCGCGACTCCGAGCCGTCGCAGATTGCCGAACGGCATCGAACCGGCCTCTTCTTGGGCCATCCCGGCGAGCCCGACGAAATCGAGAATCGCTTCCGCCGAAGGCCAACGCTGGCCCGCGCCTGCGCCCCGGCGCTCGCCGCGCTCTATCGCGATTTGAACGTTTTCGCGCACTGTCAGCCCGGGAAACGACATCGCCTGCTGGAACGTCCGGATCAGTCCCTTGCGAGCGACCTGATGCGACCGCATCCCGGTGATGTCCTCACCCAGCCACTCTATGCGGCCGGACGTGGGCGGAAACACGCCAGTGATGACGTTGAACAGGGTCGTCTTGCCCGAGCCGTTAGGACCGATGACCCCGGTGATCTTGTCGTCGGGTATCGACAGATCGATCCCGCCCAAGGCGACGACGCCGCCGAATGCCTTACGTAAGCCAGTGATTTCGAGCGCTGCCATCAACGCCTCCACCTTTCGTCCTTGCCCGATGCGGTCACGGCGCCAAGCTCGTCTTGCCGAACAGCGCATGCGATCGAACCGTCAGCCACCGATAGATGTCCAGAAGGCCGGCGCTGACGCCGCCGGGCAGCAGCAGGATGACGACCAGCAGCGCGACGCCGTAGGCGATGCGAGAATCGACAGGGTTGAGGTTCATCACCTCCGGCAGGAAGTTGACGATGATCGCGCCGATCAACGGTCCGTAAATCAGCCGCGCGCCGCCCAGCATCACCATCAGCGCGAGATAGAGGCTCGGAAACGCGCCGTAGAGGGTGGGCGAAATGTGCCGCAGATAATAGGCTTGCAGAATGCCCGCCGCGCCTGCAAAAGCGCCGCTCACCATGAACACGCCGATCTTCTGCAAGTCGATATTGATGCCGATGGCCTGGGCCAGTTGCTCGTTCTCCCGGATCGCGCGCAGTGTCCGGCCGTAAGACGAATTGGCGATCGCGTAGAAAATCGCGAGGCTGAGCGCCAGAGCGCTCAACACCAAGTAGTAGTAGTTGTCCAGCTTGTCGAAATTGACGCCAAACACGCGGCCGATCGATCCAACGTCGAGTCCGGTCGCTGCGCCGGTCAAGCCGCCGCCGTTGGTCAGGCAGACGACCAGCAGCGCGCAAAAGCAAAAGGTGATGATGATGTAGTGCTGGCCAGCGACCCGCAGACTCGGCAGGCCCACCAAGCCTCCGGCGATGGCCGCGACAATGATCGATGCGGGCAGCGCGCCCCAGAATCCAATCCCGAAGTGAACAAAAAGCATTGCGGCGACATAAGCGCCGATGCCGATCATCGCCGCGTGCCCCACCGACATGATGCCGGCCTGCCCGAACTGAAGTCCGAGCCCGTAAAGCGCGATCGCGGTGTATCCGGTCGTAATGGCGATCGACAGAAAACGATAGCCGATATGGAGCGACGGCAACGCCGCCATGGCGACGACGATCGCCACGGCGACAATGATCTGTTCGAGGCGCCCGTGCGCGACCAGCCGGCCTTTCAGGCCGTGGTTCTGCTCTTTCGACGTCTTGCCCTTGGCCAACCGCCCCGACTTTCCCAATTCTCCGTTTGGCGTCGACACTTCCAACTCTCGGTATTCCATAGCCGTTCGACTCCGTGCCTCTCTGTGGCGTTTGCGTCTCGCCCGGCCTCACGAGGCCTTCGGACCCAGCGTCCCGCTGAGCAATCCCTGCGGGCGCACAATTAAGATGACGATCATGATGATCAGCGAGTACGCGTCGGTCCATTCGGGGTAGCCGTAGCCGGCGCTGAGGCCGTCGACGAGACCGAGAACCAGCCCCGCTACGACCGCGCCGTAGACGTTGCCCAGTCCGCCCATGAGCGAAACGACGAAGCCGCGGGTGATGACGACGCTGCCGACGAAAGGCGTGATCGGGAACAGCGCGACCATAAGGGCGCCGCCAAGGCCGGCGAGAATGCTGCCGTAGACGAAGACGCCGGTGACGTAGCGCCGCACCGGAACCCCCATGAGTTCGGCGGTGCTCTGGTCGGAAACGCTGGCGCGCAACGCCATGCCGTAGCGGCTGCGCGAGATCCCGAAGTAGGTGATCGCCACCACAACCGCGGTGATCGCCACCACAACAGCGCGCATCGCCATGATATGCACGCCGCCGACGACCCAGACCGCGCCCACCGGATCGGGGATGCTCTTTTGGAATTCATTGAAGATCCGAATCACGACGTGCTGCAGGATCACGCTGATTCCGATCGACATAATGAATCCGTTCATCGGGCGGTCGAGCGTGAAGCGGAAAAGACCCCTCTCGGCGACGAACCCAAGCGCCCCGACGACGCCCATCGCCAGGACAACCGCCGCGAAGAAGTTAAGTCCGAGGCCGACGAAGAACCACGTCGCGATTCCGCCGATCATGAGGAACTCGCCATGGGCGAAATTGACGATCCCGGCAAGCCCAAATATCAGCGTAATGCCCATGCCGATCAGAATCGTTACGCTAGCGACCGAAAGACTATTCACGAGCTGCTGGATCAGTATTTCCATTTCATTATTTCCGTTATGGCTCCGACAGGCGCGCCTTGAAAACCAACGATAGCGAGCGCGGACCGCCCCGCGGTCGTCGCGACGGCCCGGAACCGGGCTGGACCGTCCGACGTTGTCGTTTGGAGCGGGACGCCAGGACGCCGATTTTCTGGCGGCCCGCTCCTCTTGTCCGAACCGGTTCCCAGTCTCCTACCCGCCGAACCGGCCGCGATTGACCACTGCGGCTTGGCCGGATTCGCGTCAGTTGGCCGTGGGCGCCGCCGCCGGCGGTTGTTCAACCGCGCACTTGAACTTATCGGAGGAGCCGGGGTCGGCCAGGCAGACTTCGGTCGCGAAGGTCACCTGGTGATGGGCGTTGAAGGTCAGCGGCACAGCCGAAACCACGCCTTGGTACTGCATCTTCAGTAGGGCGTCGACGACCGCGTCGGGATCGTCGAGCGTCCCGACTTCCTCCAGCGCCTTGGCGTACATGAAGAAGTAGTCATAGTAGAGCAGCGAAACGGACGACTGAGGCCCCTTGGCGGCGCCCAAGGCGAAATACTTCTCGAAGTAGTCCTTGACCGCCGAGAACGGCGCCGCTCCCCAGCACACCGGCACGCAGCTCATCGTGACCGGCTGATCCGCCTTGAGACCGCGGTCCTTATAGATGCCGGGATCGACGCCGAACAGGAAGTAGGACGGCGCAACGCCGAGCTTCAGCGCTTGCGGGAAGGCGATCAGCGTCGAGTCGCCGTTGTACCAGAAGTGCACGACGTCGGGGTTTAGGCTCTTGACGCGAGTCAGCAGCGGCGCGAAGTCGGTCGTGTCCGGAGGATATTTCACCAGATCGACCGTCTCTCCCTGGGCCTGCAACGCTTTCACATAGTTCTCGGAGAGATACTGGCCGGTCGCGTCGTTGCCGACGAACACGACGGAGTGCTTGATCGGATGATCGAGCTTCGGGCCGATCAGCGACGTCACGCCCTTGGCCGTGCTGGTGCTGCGCTGCCATTCCTGGGGCTCGGTCTGGAACGCGTAGTGCAGCCAGCCGCCCTTGGCGACTGTCTCGTCGGACAGCACGCCGCCGAGCGAGCTGTTGCCGCTGAACTGCAGCACCTTGGCCGGCCCGGTGATCTTGCCCATCGAAACCGAGAAGTCGTGCGATTCCGTTCCCCAGATCGCGGAAACGCCGACGTCGTTGACGAGTTCGCGCGCCGCGGCGATCGCCGTGTCGACGTCGGTGCGGTCATCCCTGATGAACAGCTTGAACTTATAGGTTTTGCCGCCGACCTTGATGCCGCCGGCGTCGTTGATCTGCTGGGTCGCCAGCTTCGCCGCGGCGGCGATCGTGTTTCCTGCGGAAACGAACGATCCCGACTCCGCGGCGACCACGCCGACTTTGATCTCGCCGTCTTCGGCGAAGGCGGCCTGCCCCGCAAGAGCGACGAGAACCCCCGCCGCCAGTGGCAGGCCCAATCCTAAACGTTTCATCTGCTTCCTCCTTCAACGATCCGACTTTATCGGATTCTTGCCGAGGCCATTGAAAGGCTCGAGGCGGTCGATCCGCGCCTTCGAGAGCCGCAGCGCCCCAAATTCATCACAGCCACAAAGATTGCGAGCCCGCTGATTCGATAGCGATCGCCGCCTCCAGAACCGACGGGCGGAAGATCGCGCGCGATTCCGCCAATTCGTCGACGCGCCGCGACGACGGAGCAAGCCTTCCCGGTCGCCCAAGGACGCGCGAGGCGCGCGCCCCGGAAGGCGGGCGGCATCGGCCCAACTCGCGTCCACTCGCGTCTCGAACGCTTTTCGCCCACCCGCTTGTTCCCCGGTCGCCGCCCGTCGCCAAAAGTACGAATACCGGCTTGTCCTACGACCGGACGTCTTATATAACGACCGCACAGCCGACGCAAGGGGGGCGAGAGGGTGAAGGGTGAAACGGCGCTTCCGCATATCGAGACAACGAGCGCAGGCCGACCGGCAGTCCGCCGGAGCCCGATCGCGAGCCGAAGCGTGCGTGGCGGGCGAAGCGGCGCCGAAGGGCGCGGGCGCCGCGCGTTCCTGGTCGAGCGAGCGGCGGCGACGACCGCCAGGGAGGCGAGGCGCGCTTCGAAGATCCCAATCGCCATCTCCGCATTGGCGTTTCGAACGAACCCGCAAAGGCCGCCCATGAACTCGCAAGGAGATGTTTTGCTATGAAAGCGCTCGTCTATACGGCGCCCGCCAGAGTGGAAGCGCGGGACGTTCCGGAGCCGCCGCCGCGCGACCGCGCCGCCAAGTTGCGGATGCATTATTGCGGCGTCTGCGGAACCGACATCGCGATCCACGCCGGCAAGCATCCGCGGGCGAAAGCGCCGCTGATCATCGGCCACGAGTTCGTCGGCGTGATCGAAGAGGTGCGCGGCGGCGCGCGCGGCTTCAAGCCCGGAGACCGGGTCGTGGCTTATCCGCTGCTGTCGTGCGGCGTGTGCCTGCCCTGCCGGACCGGAACGCCGCATGTCTGCGAGAAGCTGAAGCTGATTGGCATCGACGGCGACGGCGGCATGGCCGAGCGCGCCTGGGTCGACGAAGACGTCCTATTCAAGGTCGACGACACGTTGTCGGACCGGATCGCCGCGCTCATCGAGCCGCTCGCCGTCATCGTGCGCTCACTGCACCAGGCCCGCTTCCGTATGCGCGATTCGGCCGTCATCGTCGGCGCAGGGCCGATCGGCGTGCTGACCGCAATCGCGCTCAGGCGCAGCGGCGCGTCGCGGATCGTTATTTCCGACATCGACGAGGCTCGGCTCGGCATGTGTCGCGCGCTCGGCTACGAGACGGTTAATGGCAAGAGCGGGGGCCTGGTCGACTATGTCGATGAGACCACCAAGGGCGAAGGCGCGGACGTCGTCTTCGAGTGCAGCGGAGCGGAAAGCGCCGCCCTCGAAATGACCAAGATCGCTCGCGTCGGGGGGATGATCTGCATGACAGGCATCCACAAGGCGCCTCACCGCGTCGACCTGCGCGACATCAATTTCAAGGAACAGATTCTGGTCGGTTCGCGCGTCTACACGAAGCGCGAGTTCGAGCAAGCGGTCTCCTACGCCGCCCAGATCAAGGACGATCTGGAACATGTGGTGACGCAGGTCGTGCCTCTGACCACGTCGGAGGGGATTTTCGACATGATCGCCGACCCTGCGATCAACACCATCAAGGTCCTCGTCGATTGCACCCAGTGAGGCGGCGTCGACGCGGCGGAATTAGCCAAGGTGAAAGTCGTGGATCTGTTCGACATCAAGTCCCGCAAGGCCATCGTCACAGGCGGGACGCGCGGCCTCGGCCGGGGAATGGCTGAAGCCCTGCTCGACGCCGGCGCCGAGGTCGTCATCCTGGGCGCCTCCGATCGGGCGCTCGCGGTCGCCGACGAATATCGCGACAAGGGTCTCGCGTGCCACGGCCTCGTCGCCGACGTCACCGACGCCGGCCAACGCGAGGCGGCGTTCGATCAGGCGCTCGGGCTGTTCGGCGGCCGACTCGACGTCCTGGTCAACGCCGCCGGCATTCAGCGTCGCCACCCATCCGAAACGTTTCCGCTCGACGAGTGGCGCGAGGTGCTGGAGGTGAACCTGACGGCGACCTTCGCCATGTGCCAGCTCGCCGGACGCGTCATGCTCGCGCAGGGCAGCGGCAAGATCGTCAACATCGCCTCGCTGCTCAGCATGTTCGGCGGCTTTACCGTGCCGGCCTATGCGGCGAGCAAGGGCGGCGTGGTGCAAGTCACCAAGGCGCTGGTCAACGAATGGGCGGGACGCGGCGTCAACGTCAATGCGATCGCGCCCGGCTACATGGCGACCGAGATGAACACGGCGCTCCTCGCCGATCCGGGTCGCAACGCCGAGATTTCCGCGCGCATTCCCGCCCATCGTTGGGGAACGCCGGACGACATGAAGGGGCCGCTTCTCTTCCTCGTCTCGCGCGCCTCGGACTACGTCAACGGCGCGGTATTGCCGGTCGATGGCGGCTATCTCGGGCGGTAGGGACCAAACAGGTCGTTGACGCGAAGCCAGCAAGAATGCGGAAGGAAGTCAGCGTGAAGATTGTCGTTTCCGATTGCGATCACGAGTCCATGAAGCCGGAAGAGGCGGTCTTCGCCGACAACGGGATGACCTTCAAGCAGCTTCGCTGCCTCACCGAAGGCGACCTGATCGCCCAATGCAAGGGCGCGAACATCGTCCTCAATCAGTATGCGCCGTTCACCGCCAGAGTGTTCGCCGCGCTCAAGCCCGAGCTCCGCCAGGTCGTCCGGTACGGCGTGGGGATCAACAACGTCGATGTCGACGCGGCGACCGAGTTCGGCGTCCAGGTTTGCAACGTGCCGGATTACGGCGTCCACGAGGTCTCCAACCACGCGCTCGCGCTGATCCTGGCCCATGAGCGCAAGATCGTGCTGATGAACGCGCGGACGGAGGGCGGCGCCTGGGACTATTCGCTGGCGGTCCCGATTCGCCGGATGTCCGAGCTGACCGCCGGCATTGTCGGCTTTGGCCGCATCGGAAGCGCCCTGGCGCGCAAGCTGCAGCCGCTCGGTTGCCGCGTGATCGGCTACGATCCCGCTTACGGCCCCGGATCGCCGCAGATGCAAGGCGCCCAATGGGTTCCATTCGACCGCCTGGTCAGCGAATCCGACTTCGTCTCCATCCATTGTCCGCTGACCGCGGAAACCCGCAACATGTTCGACGCGGCGGTCCTGGGACGCATGAAGCGCACGGCGGTCATCGTCAACACCGCTCGAGGGGGGATCATCGACGAAGTCGCGCTCGCCGACGCTCTGCGTCGCGGCGCGCTCGCCGGCGCGGCGCTCGACGTGCTGGAGCGCGAACCGTTGCCCGTAGACAGCCCGCTCCGCAGCCTCGACAGCTGCCTTCTGACGCCGCACATGGCTTGGTACTCCGAGGAAGCCGGCCTGGAGCTCAAGCGCAAAGTCGCCGAGGAAGCCATCCGCTTCGCCAGAGGCGAACCTGTCCGTTACCCCGTCAATGCGCTCTGATCAGGACCAGCGCGCGCGGCTTGTTCCTCGATGTCCGCCGGCAAACGTTACGCGGGTCTGCCCGATTCTCCCCGCACGAGCTTCATCGACGCGAATCGGGGCCGAGGATCCGGCGCGCCAGCCGCTCGCTCGCGCCCCGGACCTCACACAAACCGCGTGGGCGACGGTTTCTCGCCCGGCGGCGGACGTCGATCAAGCCTGACGCGACAACGTCATGATCGACCTCCGAGGTTGGAGCGACGGCCGCCTGCGCAGGCGCCGTATCGCGCGGCGTGGCAATGAAGGCGAGAATTCCCCATCCCGATTGTCGCGCTACGGCGTCGTATCCAGTCCAATGAGCTCGATCCTGTAGCCATCCGGATCTTCGGTGAAAGCGACATGGGTGACGCCGTGCTTCATAGGTCCGGGCTTCCGCGGAATGTCGACGCCCTGCTCCGCAAGCTCGGCGCAAACGGCGCAAATGTCGGTCACACCGAGAGCGCGGTGGCCGAAGCCGGAACCAATTTGATAAGGCTCTTTCTGGTCCCAGTTGTGTGTAAGTTCGATCACGGTGTTGCTCGCCTCCGGCCCGTATCCTACAAAGGCCAGAGTGAATCGTCCTTCGGGAAAGTCTTCCCTGCGGAGAAGCTTCACTCCGAGCGGCCCGGTGTAGAATTTAATCGATTTCTCCAGATTCACGACCCGAATGATCGCATGCGCCATCCTGAAACCGGCCAGTCTTTCCCCATAGTCTCCGCTCCGCGCCGGGTCGCCCGCCGGCGCCGCGCAATTCGAAATTGCGCCCAAAATGGTTTGGGCTTATATATGATGATAGGATTGTACGACAACATACCAACGCTACGTTCGGCTGGCTTCCGCCTCCACCCTCTGGAGATTGGATTTCATGGGCGCCCTCCCGCTTCGCATCCCAAGGCCGTCGCCGTATCGGGCGAAAAGCTCATTGAAGGCGGGCCGCCGGCTGCTGCGGGAGAGACTGCGCGCCGCCGCGATCGCCCACGCGGCCATTTTCAACCCCCGCGCGCTATAATTGGCGAGGAGCGTGGAACCGGGCAGGGTCATGCGGAAGGGGTTCCTCCAGGCATCGACGCAACGTCCCTCAGTCTCCGGACCGCGTTCGAGGAATGCGCGCGACTCTCGGGGCGTGGCGAACTCTGGTCGCGTATCGCCCGCCGGTCGCGCTCAGGAGAACTGATCCATGGCTTTGAAGCTTGGCAAATTGAACCGGGGCCCTCATCTGCCGGCGCTTGTCGCGAGTTCGCTCTCACGGGAAATCGCGCAAGGCCGACTCAAACCCGGCGATCAACTGCCCTCCGAGCAAGAGTTGGCGACCACGTTCGGCGTCAGCAGAAATGTCGTGCGCGAAGCCATCGCCAAATTGCGATCCGAGGGCCGTGTCTGGTCTAAGCAGGGCCGCGGCGCGTTCGTCGCCGACAGCTCAAACGCCCTGGTGCTGACGATTGACCGCGACACCTTGCGGGAAAGCGGCGCTTTTACAGGTCTTTTCGAGTTAAGGGGAATCCTCGAAGTCGAGGCGGCGGCGTTGGCCGCCTTGCGTCGGTCGCAAGACGACCTCGCCATCATGCAAAGCCCGCTGAAGACGATGACCTCGACGCCTTACGGCAGCGTTCAGTGGCTGAAGGCGGATCTCGAATTTCATCTTGCGGTCGCGCAAGCGACGGGCAACCCCTACATGACCCAGTTTCTGGGGTTTGTGTCAGAGCAAATCCGGGAGAGCGTCCTGGCCGTCGGCGGCCGCGATCAAGACTCCGACAAAATGGCCAGAGCGACGCTTGCCGAACATACGTCCATTCTGGCGGCGATCGAGATCGGCGACGCCGCGGCGGCCCGCGACGCCATGCGCCGACACCTCGACAACGCCTCTCAGCGCGTTGGCCTGTCCGTTGACGATCGCGAAAGGGCGACAAAGACGGGCGTTCGTCGGAGGCGATCCGAAAAGGCGGCCGTTCTTCCAGACGCGGATAGATAGTTTCTGCGGCCGCAAAGGAGCGTTCGTCCCGACCGGGAATCAAACGTCATGGCGATTCTGCTCGGTGGTGGGAAGCGGCGCGGGGTCGGAACGTCGATCGGCGTCACCGGGGCAAATTTCCGGGCAGGCTGATCGTGGTCGAGTAGCTCCGCCATTCGGCTTCGCCCTCACAGATCCGGGCAGGCGGTTTTCCCGCACCCGGCTCTTCCCGGAAGTGACCCGCATCAAGCCGCACGTGGCGTCCAGGGTTGAGTTATCCGAGGTATTGGCAAGGGAAAGCGCGACGTCACGGTCTCGAACCAATCCCAGCCCACGCGGCGATTCTTCTGGCTCCGCCGCCGGAGGCAGGTGAACCAGATGCGTCGCACTTCTTGCAGGAACCCGTTCAGGGTCAACGGCACGCGGCGTTATCGCGAGCTGACGACGGAGACGACGAGGTTCTGTTGCTGGCGCTTGTGGCGACGCTGGCCGGCGCGGAGGGGTTCACCGACATCGCCCGGTTCGCGCCCTCGGCGACATAACGGTCGGCGATCGCCGCGCCGATGCCGCGCGCGCCGCCGGTGACGATGGCGATCTTGTTTTCGAGCTCCATCGTCCTACCCCTTTCTCGCCGCGCAATCCTCGCCCTTTCACGAGGCGGCGTCGGCCGCGCGGCGCCTTCTCTCACAAGCGCTCGGCGACGTAGTCGTCGAGCGCGGCGCGGACGCCCTGCGCCCAGAGTTTCGTCAGCGCGGTCGAGAACGCGGCGACGTAAGCGGGCGCGTCGGCGAGCTCGCCGAAAATGTCGCGCATGGCGAGGAACGCCGTCGGGTCGCGGCGCGCCGCCTTGGCGGCGGCCTGCAAGCGGTCCCAGCTCAGATCATTGGGCGGAATGGCCTCGCCGCTTTCGGTCTCGCCATAGCAGTAGCGGCACCACATTGCCGAAACGAGCGCCAGACCTTCGACGCTCGCCCCCGCCTTCAGCCGATCGGCGACGCTCGGCAGGATGAACTTCGGCTGGCGGTTGGGGCCATCGAAGCACAGGCGCGCGATCGTGTCGGCGATTTTCGGATTGGCGAAGCGCGCGGCGACCGTGCGCCGATAGGCCTCGAGATCGACGCCGGGCGGCGGCGGCACAGCCGGCAGGATCTCGCGCTTGGTCAGCGTTTCGAGGAAGCGCGCGATCTGCGGGTCGGCCATCGCCTCGTACGAGAACTGGACGCCGAGCAGCCCGGCGGCGTAGGCGATCGAGGCGTGGCCGCCGTTGAGGATGCGAATCTTCATCAGCTCGTAGGGCGCGACGTCGGCGGCGAAGGTGGCGCCCGCCCGCTCGAGCGCCGGCCGACCGGCGGGAAACGCGTCCTCGATCACCCACTGGCGGAACCCCTCGCAGAACACCGGCCAATTGTCCTCGACGCCGAAGGTCTCGCGCAGAACGGCGCGCTCGCGATCGCCGGTGGCTGGCGTGATGCGGTCGACCATCGAATTGGGAAAGGCGACGTTTGCCCGGATCCAATTGGCGAAGGCCGGGTCGGAAAGCTCGGCGAGGCCGGTCACGGCGTTGGCGGCGACATGGCCGTTGCCGGGAATGTTGTCGCAGGACATCACCGTGAACGGCTGGACGCCGGCGGCGCGGCGGCGCTTGAGGGCGGCGGCGATCAGGCCGAAGGCGGTTCTCGGACTCTCCGGGCGCCGCGAATCCGCGACGATCTCGGGATGCGCGAGGTCGAACCGCTGCGTCGCCGGCGAGATGTAATAGCCGCCCTCGGTCACGGTCAGCGAAACGATGCGGATCTCGGGCCGCGCCAGCGCCGCCAGCGCCTGAGCGACATCGAACGGCGGGAGAAAATCGATCATCGCGCCGGTGACGCGGGCTCGCGTCGCCTCGGCGTCCTGCTCGACGACCGTCGTCAGCCAATCCTGCTCGGCGAGCTTCGCGCGCATCGTGACGTCGGCCTCGCGCACGCCCGCGCCGACGATCGCCCAGTCGCGATCGAGTCCGGCGTTGAACAGCTCGTCGAGATAGACCGCCTGGTGGGCGCGGTGAAAGTTGCCGACGCCGATGTGAACGACGCCCGCGCGGAGGTCGGAGCGCTGGTAGTTCGGCTTGCCGACGCCAGCGGGCAGGTGCGCCAGAGCGGCGCGCGACAGCTTGACGGTCATGAGCATTCATCCCCAGAGTTGGCGCCGCCGCGGCGAACCGGCGACGCCGTCAGTCGATCCGCTTCCCGTCCTTGTCGAAGCGATGCAGGCGCGCCTCGCGCGGCGTGACGAAGACCTCCTGGCCGACGGCGAGCGGCTTCTCGCCTTGCAGCCGCAGGACGAGCGGGCCGATTCCGTCGGCGTCGAGGTGGACGAAGGTGTCGGAGCCGAGATGCTCGGCGAGCCGCACCTTGGCGCGCCATTCGCCCTCGGTCGTCGAAACGTCGGCGTGCTCGGGCCTGACGCCGATGGTCGCCGCGCCGCGCTTGGCGGCGCTCTCGCCGCGGATCAGGTTCATCGTCGGCGAGCCGATGAAGCCGGCGACGAACAAGCCGTTGGGCTTGTTGTAGAGCTCGAGCGGCGCGCCGACCTGCATCACCGAGCCCTTGTCGAGCACCACGATCTTGTTGGCCATGGTCATCGCCTCGACCTGGTCGTGGGTGACGTAGATCATCGTCGTCTTCAGCGCGTTGTGCAGTTCGCCGATCTCCACCCGCATCTGCACGCGCAAGGCGGCGTCGAGGTTGGAGAGCGGCTCGTCGAACAGGAACGCCTTGGGCTCGCGCACGATCGCCCGGCCGATGGCGACGCGTTGGCGCTGGCCGCCGGAGAGCTGGCGCGGCTTGCGGTCGAGGTAGTCGGCGAGGTTTAGCGTCGCCGCCGCCTTGTTGACCTTGCGCTCGATGACCTCCGGCTTCTCCTTCGCCATCTTGAGCGCGAAGGCGATGTTGCCGCGCACGCTCATGTGCGGGTAGAGCGCGTAGGACTGGAACACCATCGCCAAGCCGCGCTGCGCCGGGCTGACGTTGGTGACGTCCTTGCCGTCGATGAGAATCTTGCCCGCGGTGAGATCCTCGAGGCCGGCGATGAGGCGCAGCAAGGTCGACTTGCCGCAGCCCGACGGTCCGACGAACACCGCGAACTCGCCGTCGTCGATGGCGAGGTCGACGTCGTTGATGACGCTGACCGCGCCGAACGCCTTGCGCACCGCCTTCAGTTGGATCGCGCCCATGGTCGAACTCTTGTTTTGCCGGTCTACTTGACCGCGCCGAAGGTTAGGCCGCGCACCAGCTGCTTCTGCGAGATCCAACCGAGCACTAGGATCGGCGCGATGGCGAGGGTGGAGGCGGCCGACAGCTTGGCCCAGAAGAAGCCTTCCGGCGCCGAGTAGGAAGCGATGAACGCGGTCAGCGGCGCGGCGTTGGAGGTGGCGAGATTGAGCGTCCAGAACGCCTCGTTCCACGACAGGATGATCGCCAGCAGCATGGTCGAGGCGATGCCCGGCGTCGCCATCGGCGTCAGCACGTAGACGATCTCGTCGTAAAGGGAAGCGCCGTCGACGCGCGCCGCTTCGAGGATCTCGGCCGGGATCTCCTTGAAGTAGGTGTAGAGCATCCAGACCAGGATCGGCAGGTTGAGCAGCATCAGCACCAAGCCAATGCCCCACAGGCTGTCGAGCAGGCCCATGTCGCGGAACAACAGGTAGATCGGCACCAGCACGCCGACCCCGGGCATCATCTTGGTCGACAGCATCCACAACAGCAGGTCTTTGGCGCGCTTGCCCGGCGCGAACGCCATCGCCCAGGCGGCGGGAACCGCGAACAGGAGGCCGACCACGTTGGCGCCGACCGACAGCACGATCGAGTTGGAGGCGTACTTGAGATAGTTCGAGCGCTGCTGGACCTCGGCGTAGTTCTCCAGCGTCCAGTTGAAGAAGAGGAACTTCGGCGGCATGGCGATGGCGTCGAGCTCGCTCTTGAAGCTGGTGATGAAGGTCCACAGGATCGGGAAGAAGATGACGAAGGCGACGGCCCAGGCGAGCAGGGTGACGCCGAGCCGCTTGCCGCTCGATTGCTTCCTGGCCATCGCTCACGCCTCCAGGTTCTTGCCGACGATGCGCATCAGGAACATCGCCACGACGTTGGCGAGGATGACGGCGATGACGCCGCCCGCCGACGCGGCGCCGACGTCGAAGTCGAGCAGCGCCTCCTTGTAGACAAGGAAGGCGATGTTGGTCGTCGCCACGCCCGGCCCGCCGGTGGTGGTCACGTAGATCTCGGCGAACACACTGAGCAGGAAGATCGTCTCGATCAGGATGACGACGGTGATCGCGCGCGCGATATGCGGCAGCACGATATAGAAGAAGAACGAGACCGGGCCGGCGCCGTCGAGCGCGGCGGCCTCCTTCTGCTCCTCGTCGAGCGACTGCAGCGCGGTCAGCAGAATGAGGCTGGCGAAGGGCAGCCATTCCCAGGAGACGACGATGACCACCGACAGCATCGGATGGTTGGTGAACCAGACGACGGGGGACAGGCCGAGCGACTGGGCGATCCAGGCGAACAGGCCCGAGTCCGGGTTCATCAGCAGGTTCTTCCACACCAGCGCGCTGACGGTCGGCATGACGAAGAACGGCGCGATCACCATCAGACGCAACGCGTTCTGGCCGATCACCGGCTGGTCCATCAGCAGCGCGACGAGAATCCCGCCGCAGACGCTGATGGCGAGCACCGCGCCGACGAGAACCAGCGTGTTGACCAGCGCGGCGATGAAGTTCGGATCGCTGAGGAACGCCGCGTAGTTCTGCAGCGCGACGAAGCCGATTTTGTCGGGATCGAGCAGGCTGTAGCGCAGCGACGAGAAATAGAGCGTCATCGCCAGCGGCACGATCATCCAGACGAACAGCAGGATGACCGACGGGGCGACGAGCAGGCGGCCGGCGGCGGCGGTGTTTCGGGTCGCCATCGCTTTTGTTCCTCCAGCCTCGAGGCGGCCGGCGCGCGAAAGCGCGCAGGCTTCGCCTCTCAAGCCCTCGATGGTCTTTAGCGGCGCCCTTACGCCCCTCCTCGACCAGACGAGGAGGGGCGGGACGGGAAGGAGATACCCTTGCGCGCTCCGCGGCCGACGGCCGCGGGGCGTCCGGTCGTCGGCCTACTTAATGTAGCCGGCTTTCTTCATCGCCGCTTCGGCGCTCGCCTGAGCCTTGGCGATCGCCTCGTCGACGGTGGTCGTTCCCGCGAGCGCCGCGGAGAAGTCCTGGCCGACGTCGGTGGCGATGCCCTGGAACTCGGGAATGTCGACGAACTGGATGCCGACGTAAGGAACCGGCTTCACCGTCGGATGCAGCGGGTCGGCGGACTCGATCGACTCGAGCGTCAGCGCAGCGAACGGCGCCGCCTTCGCGTACTCGGGGTTCTTGTAGAGCGAGGTGCGGGTGCCCGGCGGAACGCGCGCCCAGCCGTCCTTCGCGGCGACGAGCTCGGTGTAGTGCTTGCTGGTCGCCCAGGCGATGAACTTCTCCGCCGCCGCAACCTTGTGGGAGCCGGCGGGAATCGCCAGCGACCACACCCACAGCCAATTGCCGCGCTTGCCGAGCCCGTTGTCCGGGGCGAGCGCGAAGCCGACCTTGTCGGCGACCTTCGACTGCGCTGGGTCGGTGACGAAGCCGGCGGCCACGGTGGCGTCGATCCACATGCCGCACTTGCCGTCGTTGAACAAGGCGAGGTTCTCGTTGAAGCCGTTTGACGAAGCGCCGGGCGGGCCGTCGGCCTTCATCAGCGGCACGTAATAGTCGAGCGTCGCCTTCCATTCCGGCGCGTTGAGCTGCGGCTCCCATTTCTCGTCGAACCAGCGCGCGCCGAACGAGTTGGCGGTGGCGGTGAGGAACGCCATGTTCTCGCCCCAGCCCGGCTTGCCGCGCAGGCA
>CAZKHF010000032.1:0-16365 GCA_964552445.1 uncultured Bradyrhizobium sp.
CGCGCCCTCGAAGAAATCCTCCATCAGCTTGCCGCCCTTGGTCATGCGGAAGAGCTTGGGCAGCGGCCACGGCGGCGTATAGGTTTCAAGCCGCTCGACCGCGCGTGGGCTAAGGATGAGCATGCCGTGCGCCGCCTCGCCGCCGAGCGCCTTCTGCCAGGAGAAGGTGGTCACGTCGAGCTTCGGCCAGTCGAGGTCCTGGGCGAAGGCGGCGGAGGTCGCGTCGCAGATCGCCAACCCCTTGCGGTCGGCGGGAATCCATTTCGCATCGGGAACGCGCACGCCCGAGGTGGTGCCGTTCCAGGTGAAGACGACGTCGTGGTCGAAGTCGACCTTGGCGAGGTCGGGCAGCTCGCCGTAGGCCGCCTTCATCACCCGCGCGTCGGCGAGCTTGAGTTGCTTGACCACGTCGGTCGCCCAGCCGGCGCCGAAGCTTTCCCAGACCAGCATGTCGACCGGGCGGGCGCCGAGCAGCGACCACAGCGCCATCTCCACCGCGCCGGTGTCGGAGGCCGGCGTGACGGCGATGCGGTAGTCGGCGGGAACGCCCAGCACATCGCGCGTGAGGTCGATCGCGCGCTTCAGCTTGGCCTTGCCAAGTTTCGCGCGATGCGAGCGGCCGAGGGCGGCGTCTTTGAGGAGTTCGGGGGTCCAGCCGGGTCGCTTGGCGCAGGGGCCGGAAGAAAAGCGCGGATTACGCGGGCGCGCCGCGGGCGTGTTCGTCATCTTGTGCCATCCTTTCAGATGGGCGCCTCTCGTTGGGGAGAGGTGTCCCGCCGCCGCTGCTACAGGATGGCGCGCCAATTGGCAAGGAGCGTTTTTGACGCGGGCGCGCGCGGTCGCGTCTATCCGCGCCGCTTGCGGCGCCCGCCGCCGGCGCCGCCCATGCCTCCGGACGGCGGGGCTTTGCGATCGATTTCCGACGATTCGTCGGCCTCGCCGTAACGCTGATAACGAACGCCGGTGAAGAAGAGGATTCGCGCCGAGTCGCCGCGCGCCGATCCGTTTTCGTTTCTACGCTCGCGGCCCCCTGGCGGCCGAAACCACACAAGCTCGCCCATCGCCCAAACCCCCATGGCGCGCGCGCGGTCAGCGCCGCGCGCCATGGCGGGCATTACGCTGAGTGAAGGTTAATACTCGGTCAACGTCGAGGCCGTAGATTCGCGCCATTGCGATCCCGCTCGATGGAGCGCGTTAGCGTGAGTTCCGACGTCTGCCTGACCGATCTGCCTTTTCTCGCGACGCTGGCGGAGAGCCCGCGCGCGGCCGATCGACAATTGTGGCTGCGCGTCGCCGCCGACTACGTGCTCGCCCGCCCGCTCGCTCCCGCGACGCGTCCGCCCGAATTCGCCGCCGCGTTCGACGCGGCGCTTGCCGCGGCCGACGACGCGACCCGGGTCGCGCTGGCGCAGAAGCTCGCCGATTGCCTCGCGGCCGCCGACATCCTGGCGACGATCGAATCGCTCGGCGGCGAAGCGGCGCTGGTCGCGCTCGAGAGGGCGAAAACGCTGCCGCGCGCGCGGCTGCTCGTCGCCGCGACGGAGGACGGCGCGCGCGCCGGCGCCGTGGCGCGGCGCGCCGATCTCGACGCCGAGCTGGTCGACCTGCTCGTCGCTCGCGAAGACGTCGAGACCGTGCTCGCGCTCGCTCGCAATCGCAGCGCCGCGCTGGGGTCGCGCGCGTTCGCGACGCTGGCGCGGCGCGCGCGGCGAAACTTCGACGAGGCGGGCGACGCGCGCCTCGCGGCGGCGCTGCTCGACCGCGCCCCGGCGCGCGTCGAGCAGGCGGCGTTGTTCCTGGAAGCCAACTCGACCCAGCGCGTCGACATCCTCGCCGCCGCGCAGCGCGCCGCGCTCGGCCTGCCGCGCGATCCCAAGCGGCGACGCGACGCCGGCGCGGCGTTGGCGGAGCTCGAGCGTTTCGCGCTCGCGCGCGACGACGCGCGTTTCGCCGAAACGCTGGCCGAAGCGCTCGCGTGCGCGATCCCGCTCGCCGACCGCATCGCGCGCGATCCGTCGGGCGAACCGCTCGCCGTCGCGCTCGCCTCGCTCGGCTCGCCCGACGACGTCGCGGTGCGCATCCTCACCTCGCGCGACCTGCAGGACGGCGCCGACTATCGCCGCGTCGGCGCGCTGGCGCGCCTCAAGGACGCGCTTGACCCGGCGGCGGCCGATCTCGTCGTCGCGGCGATGATCGGCGAAGCGCCGTCGGCGCGCGCCGCGCGCCAGCCCGCGCTCGATCCAACCGCGTCGCCGACGCCGAGCCGGCCGGCCGCGGCGGCGGGCGAGATCGGCCCGCGCGTGTGGATCAAGCGGCGCGATCTCGCGCCGGCGGCGCTCAGCCGACCGCGCGGCTTCGCGCCGCTCGCGGGTCGACGCCGCGACGACGAGCGCCAGTAAAGCGCTTCAGCGCGCGTTGGCCGGCGGCGCGTCGACGATCGTCACCTCGTGGTCGGCCGGCCACTTCATGCGATAAGCGAGGCGCACGTCCTTCGTTTCGCCCGGCTTGAGGTCGAGCGTCCAGCCCATCACGCCGCGCTTGTCGCCAATCTGCTTGTCGGTCGGCGCCGTCGTCGCTGGCGCGAGGTCGACGGCGATGGCGGTGTTCTCCGAGACGGGCATGCGGTCGATCACCTGCACCTTGACCGGGAAGGCGTGCAAATTTTTCACCGTGGTCAGGAACTCGCGCGTCTCGATCTTGGTCTGGTTGTACCAGGTCGGCTCGTTCTCCTTGCGGTTCACCGGCGCACGGTCGACCTTGACCTTGTCGTCGCCGCCGAAGCCGAGGTCGACGCCGTCGCCGAGGGCGACGAAGGCGACCCGGCCTTCGCCGACGAACACGCCGTCGCGCGTCAGCGCGACGGCGCCGGGCAGGATTGGCGCATCTTCCGAGTCGACGAAATGCGCTTCGATGTAGGCGGTCGGGTCGACGCTCGGCGCCGTCTTGACGCTCAGGGTCGGCTGGACGACGACGCGGCCGAGCACAAACGACTTCCGCGATCCGTCGCTCGCCAGCGCGACCCGGCCGGGCGCCTTGAAGGCGGCGGCGTACGCGGTCGCCTGCAACTGCGCGGCGACCTCCTGGGCGGCGACCGGCGCGACCGTCGGCGGCGCGGCGGGCTTCGCCGCGAGGTCGGCGAGCGCGGGCGATTCGGTCGCGGCGGCTCTGGGGGCGGGCGCGGCGGCGTGTTTCATCTCCGCCCCCTTTTCGGCGGCCGACCAATCGAGCTCCGATTGCCAGAAGTCGATGCGCTCGCTCGGCAAGTCGACGACGTCGACCGAGCGGGCGACCCGCGCCGTCGACACGGTCAGCGCGACGTCGCTCCAGTCCTCGCCGCTCGACTGGGCGATGGCGGCGCGGCGGGTCAGCGTCAGGTTCGGCGCGCCCGCTTCGTCGGTCTTCAGCGCCGCGTCGTAGAGCGGCGTCCAGCCGATCCCAGCGATGCGGTAGGAAAGCGACAGCGACAGGCGCGCCGCCGCGGCGGCGTTGATGGCGACGGTGACGATGCGCCGCGCCGCTTGCGCGCTCGGCTTCTCGCGCTGCGCTTCGAGAGCGGCGATCTGCTCGTCGAGCGCATGCGCCCGGTCGACCGCCGGCCTCAGATCCGCGCCGACCTTGGCCAGCGCCGATTCGACCGCGTCCCACGCGGCGGGCCAGGCGGCGACGTCGAGCGGCTTGGCGTCGGCCGATAGCTTGTCCGGCCCGCTCTGCGCATAGCGCAGGATCATCGCCTTCTTGCCTTGCAGCGCGTCGATGGTCGTCTGCGTTTCGGCGCGCTCGGCGCGCAGCTCGGCGATCTTGGCGGTCAGCGCGTCGTCGGGGCGCTTGGCTGCGGCGGGCGCGAGGCGCGTCTCGACCGAGCCGATGGTCACCGCCGCCTCGGCCGCGCCCTCGACGCGCAGCGACGCCGGATCGAGGTCGAGCGGCAGGTCGCGAAACGCGAGCACGCTGTCGCCCGCCGGCGCGTCGACCACGGCGAGGCGGGTGACGATCGCCGCATCGGGATAGACGGTCACAGCGTCAATGCGGGAGGCGACGTCGGTTTCCGCGGCGACGGCGGGGAAGGCGACGGCGAAAGCGAACAGGGAGATTGCGGCGGCGCGCATGGGAGCCTCGGATTAGGGCGGGAATCGTCGGACGTCGGGGCGCATCTCGGCGCGTCGAGGCGGCAAAATTACGGTCGGCCGCTGGCGTTGTGATGGCGGCGCGCCAAAGTGGCGGCGACCGCGGCGATTGGCCGCGTCGACGCGCCTGCGTCGGTCGCCGTCAGCCGAAGAACGGCAGCAGCGTCGGCGCGAAATAGCCGAAGCCGAGCAGCGCGGCGCCGATGAGGCCGAGCCCGCCGGCGACCCAAGCGAGCGCCGCCACGCCGGTGATGATCGCCGCCGAGGCGAGCACGATGGCGATCTGCAGCGCGCCGCTCGCATACTCGAAATGCTCGAGCTTGCGGTTGTAAAGCTCGCGGCCTTCGGCCGCCGCGCCAGCGCGCTCCTGCAGCGCGTCGAGGCTGTCCTCCGGCTTTTTCGGATCCTTCTCGAAACGCGCGACCGTCGCCTTCCACTCGGCGATCTGCTTGTCGAGCGCCTCTTCGACCTTGGGATCCACCGCGCCGGCGCGCTCGACCTCGAACGCCTGCGCAGCGGTCTCGGCGATGGTCGAGCGCGCCTTCTTGGCTTGGTAGAAGTTGTAAAGGTCTGACGACTCGATGTTGAGTTCGGTCGAGCGGTGCTCCGCGTTCTTCGCGCCCGACTCGGCGAGCGCGAGGAACAGCGCGAGAATGGCGATGATCAGCGCGATCTTCTTGTCTTCCGCCTCGACCGCGTCTTCCAAAGCTTCGGCCATCGTCTTTCCCTCCGGCCGCCGACCGCGCGGCGGCTGCTAGACCGATTCGCGCGCGGCGCGAAAGCTCCGCCTATCCCTCCGAAGCCCGTGGCCAGTCTTCGCCGGCCAGCGCCGGCGGCGGCCGCGTCGCCTCGCCCGGGCCTACCGCGGCGCGCGCGCGGCCCTTGCGCCGCTCGAAGCCGGCGAGCTCGGCGAGCTCGGCGGCGTCAAGCGCCGGCCCCTTGCCGTTCAGGCGAACGATCTGGCGCCCGAGCTGCGCGATCGCGTTGCGCAGCGCCCGATCGTCCGGCGCCGCGCCCTCGGCGGGGACGACGGCGGGGCGCGCCCGCAACCGCTCCACTTCCTGCTCGAGCTCGGCTCGCGCGGCGCGTTGCGCGCCGAGCGCGCCTTCCAGCGTCGCGCGCTGGGCTGCGAGCGCGCTCGCCCGCTCGTCCAGCTCGTCGCGCGTCTTCTCCGCCTTGCGTAGCGCCGTCTCCGTCTCGCGCAGCGCCGCCTCGCGTTCGGCGAGGCGCGCCAATTGCCGCCCGTTCTCCAGCAACGCTTCTTCACGCGTTTCTTCGCTGCGCTTGAGCAGCGCCTCGGCCTCGCCGACCGCGGCGGCGAGGCGGGCCCGTTCGGCCTCCGCCGCCTTCGCCGCGGCGGCGGCGGCGCGTTCGCTGTCCTCCAGCCGCGTCTCCAGCGCGGCGACGCGCGTCTCCAGCGCCGCGACGGTGGCGCGGCGCTGGTCGAGCGTCGCCGCCAGATCGCGCCGACGCGCCTCCGCCGCCGCGCGCGCGGCCTCCGACAAGTCGCGTTGATTGGCGAGGTCGCGCAGCTCGACTTGCGCCGCGTCGAGATCGGCGCGCAATTCCTCCGCCTCGCGCTTCGCCGCCTCGAACGCTTCGCGCGGCAAAGCGGCGACCTCTTCTTCGAGCGCGAGGACGCGCGTCGCCTCGCGGCCGATCTCGATCAGCCGCCGCGCGGCGATGTCCTCGACGGCGGCGAGCCGCTGTTCGAGACGGAGCCGCTCGACCGCGTGTTCGGCGCGCAACGCATCGCGATCGGCGATCGCCTGCGCCTCGCTCAACGGCGCGAGCAGGCGCGCGCGCGCTTCCGCCAGCCGCCGCGCCCGACGCGAGACCGCCGGCGCCGCCGCCACCGCGAGAAGCGCGGCGAGCAGAAATCCGACGCATGAGAAAATCGCCTGCTCGACCAATTTCGCTCCGTCCGGCGCATGAGCCCGCGTGCATCATCGCACGCCGCCGCCGCGGAAGCCAAGAGGCTCGCCGGAGGCTCAAGCAACGGATTGGCCGCGCCGGGGGACCCCAGCGCGGGCGCGGTCAGAAGGGGTTCCAGGTCGCGTGGGGCGTGAACTTGAGGTAGCTCAGGTTGACGCCCAGCCGCGCGCCGACGCCGGAGCGGATCGGCACGACGACGACATTGTCGGCGCCGAGCGCGGTGAAGCCGAAGCCGCCGACGAAATAGGCTGACCCGTCGATGCCGCCGAAGCGGCGGAAGATCGCGCCCACCGCCGGCAGGTTGTAGACCAGCATCATCGTCCGGTCGCCGTCGGCGCCGGCGTCGAAGCCGAGCGAGGGACCCTGCCAGAAGACCTTCTGGTCGCCCGCGTTGCGCGTGTACATCTTGCCCTCGCCGTAGCGCAGGCCGCCGACGAAGGCGGCGGAGGCCTCCTGGCCGAGGACGTAGCCGTTGGGCAGGCCCCAGCGGCGCACCGCCTCCTGCACCACCTCGGCGAGGCCGCGCGACACCGAGCCAAAGAAATGATGGCCGCTGGCGACGATCTCGTCGACGGAAAATTGCGCGGGCTGGTCCGCCCGGGCGGGGGACCAGATCAAGGCGCTCGCGGCGGCCGCGCCGCCTAGCCATTCCCGGCGCGTCAAGCTCGCCATCGCCATTCTCCCTTCGCGCGCGCCGCTTAGAACGAAGCTTTTCCGGCGATCGTGTCGCCTTGATGGCGAATCGGCCGGAGGGACAACCGTCGCGGCGACTATCCCCAAGGCGAATTGACGAAATGTTAACGCTGACCGAAACGCGCCGCCGACGCCGGATCGCCCCAGGCGACGAAAGCGCCGTTGCGCAGGCCGGCCGCGATCTTGCCGTAGACGAGCGGACCGCCTTCGGCCGCCGCGGTCGCGCCGCCGGCGGCGCGCAGCACCGCGTCGCCCGCCGCGGTGTCCCACTCCATCGTCGCGCCGAAGCGCGGATAGACGTCGGCTTCTCCTTCCGCGATCAGGCAGAATTTCAGCGACGACCCGGCCCGCCGGCGCTCGCCGACCGGCAGGCGCTTGAGAAACGCCTCGGTCGCCGGGTCGCCGTGCGAGCGGCTCATCAGCGCGACCAGCGCCTCGCCGGCGCGCCGGGTCTTGAGCGGCCGCCATGCGCCGGAGGCCGGCAACTCGGCGCCCGGCGGCGCGTCGCAGGAGAACGCCGTCTCGCCGCCAAACCACAAGCGCTCGATCGCCGGCGCGTAGACCGCGCCGGCGGACGGCGCGCCGGCGACCACGAGGGCGACGTTGACGGTAAACTCGCCGTTGCGCTTGAGGAACTCGCGCGTCCCGTCGAGCGGATCGACCAGCAGGAAGCGCTCCGCGACGCGGATCGCCTCGCCGGCCGCGACCGCCTCCTCGGCGACGACGACGATCGGCTCGGCGAGGCGGTCGAGCCGCTCGCGGATCGCCGCTTCCGCGCGCTCGTCGCCCGCCGTCACCGGGGTGCCGTCGCTTTTCGTGCGCGCCGCCGCGCCGCGCCGATACTCCTCCATCACCGCCGGTCCCGCCGCGAGGACCACGCCGGCGAGAAAGCGCGCCGCCGCGTCGCGCGAAGCGCGCGCGAAATCGAACCGCCCGGTCGTCCCTTCCGCCTCCATCGCTTCAAACGCCTTTCTCGCCGCGCCGCCCACGCAGTCGCCGCGCGGCGGCGAATCCGGTACGATCCGCGCCGCGATTCGCCGCGACCGCGGCTAAGACCACAGGACACGCTCGATGACAACGGCCGCTCTCGCTTCCATGGACCTCGCCGCTCTTTTGTGCTCGCGGGTGTGCCACGACGTGATCAGTCCCGTCGGGGCGATCGTCAACGGCTTGGAAGTGCTCGAGGACGAGAAAGACCCGCAGATGCGCGAGGTTGCGATCGAGCTGATCAAGAAGAGCGCCGCCGCCGCCTCGGCGCGGCTGCAGTTCTGCCGCCTCGCCTTCGGCGCGGCGGGCTCGATCGGGGCGACGGTCGACACCGGCGACGCCGAGGCGGTCGCGCGCGGCCTCATCGCCAACGAGCGCACCACGCTCGCCTGGCGGGCGACGCGCCAGCTCGCGGCCAAGAACAAGGTCAAGCTATTGCTCAACCTCACGCTGATCGCCGCCTCGGCGGCGCCGCGCGGCGGGGTGGTCGCCGTCGATCTCTCCGGCGCCGACGCGACGCTGGCGATGCGCGTCGAGGCGAAGGGGCCGAACGCCAAGCTTCCCGCCGGCGTCGCCGAGCTGATCGCTGGCCGGCCGGAGAACGGCGCGGTCGACGCCCACACCATCCAGCCCTTCTTCGCCGGGCTGGTGGCGCGCGATTGCGGCATGGAGATCGTCGTCGATCAGGCGCCGGAGACGGTGGTCCTCGAGGCGCGGCCGGCCGCAGACGCCGCAGCGTAAGCGGCGCGCGGCGCGGCGATTCTTTGAAACTTATTAATCGAGCCGAGGGATTATCGCCGACAGCCGCGCTGGGGCGCGCCGCCGGCCGAGACGGGCGCGCGCGGCGAACAAGGGACGATGACGATGAAACAGGCGCTGGTGGTCGACGATTCCCCGGTGATCCGCAAGATCGCGCGCCGCATTCTCGAAGCGATGGGTCTGAGCACGGCGGAGGCCGCCGACGGCCGGCAGGCGCTGGCGGCGTGTTCTTTCGTCATGCCCGACGCCATTCTCGTCGACGGCAACATGCCGGTGCTCGACGGCTACGAATTCCTGCGCGAGCTGCGCGCCATGCCCGGCGGCGACAAGCCGAAGGTGATTTTCTGCTCCAGCGAGTACGACGTGGCGCAGATCGCTCGCGCCATGCACGCGGGCGCCGACGATTTCATGCTGAAGCCGTTCGACCGCGAGCTGGTGCAGGCGAAGTTCGAGAGCATCGGCGTCTGCTGAGCGTCAGGACGCCGCTTTTCCCCGCGGACAAGGGTCGCGATCAAGCGAGAGCCCGCTCCGCCAGAGGGACGGCGGCGCGCTTGTTTCGATATTGCCTAGAGGCGTCGCCGTTATCCCGGCGGCGTCGCGACCGTTTTCGCGGATCAGACTGCGCGCCGATTCCCTAGTCGGAAATCGGCGGCGTGTCGGTGGAGGGGGGCGACGCCTCCTCGGGCTCTTCGTCGTCCTGGCCGGCGGCGATGCGGAAGCCGTAGGGCGAACGCAGCCGCCGCCGACGCCCCCGCCCCGGGAACCGCGCCTCGTTCTGCCCCTCGACGAACGGCGCGCCCGCGTCGTTGGCCGCAGCCTCCGGCTCCACGCCGTTCTCGACGTAAGGCGGCTGCGCTTCGCCCGCCTCCGGCGGAGCGACGACGCGCGGCGCGGCGGTGATGAACGAAGGCAGCGCCGAAGGCGCTTCCGCCGTTTCGGGCGCGCCCGGCGCGCCGCGCGGCGGCTGGCCTTCGCGGTAGGGACGGAAATCGCGCGCGCGGCCGTCGCGCGGGGCGCGATTGTCGCGCGGCCCTTCCTGACGATCGGGATAGGGGCGGTCGGGCCGCGGCCCGCGATCGGGATGGCGCGCGCCCTGGCGATCCTGGCGGGCCGGGTAGCCGCCGCGATCGGGCTGGCCCTGACGGTCGCCCTCGTTGACGACCGGGCGCTCCGGGTACGTCGGCTGGCTCGCCGCGGGCCCGGCCGGCTGCGACGGATAGGGTTGCGGAGCGGGCGCGTAGGGAACCGGCGCGCGCTCGGAGGGCGAGGCGAATCGGTCGGCGACGCCGCCGAAATCGTCGTCGTCGTCGAAGTCGTACACCTCCCCCTCGGTCGCCGGCTGCCCGCCGCCCTGGGCGTGCATCTGCGCCGCCTGGGCCGCCGCGATCAGTCGGAAATAGTGCTCGGCGTGCTGGAGGTAGTTCTCCGCGGCGACCGGGTCGCCGCCCGTATGGGCGTCGCGCGCCAACTGGAGGTATTTTTCGGCGACGTGGTGAGCGTTGCCGCGGATCTTCACGTCCGGCCCATTGGATTCGTAGGAGCGCGTCAACGGATTGGGGCCGCGTCGATTGTTCGTCGGGCGGCCGCGCATCCGCTTATTCTGACCAGGTCTCATCGCGTATTCCCTGTTTGCCTTGACGGTGAAAAGCCTTCACGCGGCGGGGGCGCGCGGCGACCGTCGCGCGAACGATTCGCGCGATGCGGCGAAACCTGAATCGGCTCGTCTCGACATCGCCGGGTTGGGCTCTCGAGAGGATCGCCCTGCCTATCCTCGCCGCGTCCGCGCGCCGATCGCCCCTGAAGGTCGGCCGCTTGGCGGTCATTCGAAAAATACGGCTATTTCGGCTTCACAGCCCATCGCCGGTCGCGAACCATCGATGGTTGCGTCCGCAAGTTCGGCTCGCTCTGGAAACCGCGAGTCGCCGGCGCCGTCGGCCCGACGACCAAGCTTCCGCGATATTAGTCCCTTTTCGGCGCCCCGCCAAGAGGCAAGTTGCCTGCCGAACCGGCGGGCGCGCCCGGCGCGGCGGCGAGCGGCGCGCGGCCGTCGCCATCTGCGACCCCCGCCGCCTTCAGCCGCCGCCACGCGTCGGCGCCGTCGGCGGCGAAGGCGAGCAAATCGAGATCGTGGCGATCGACCATGCCGTTTTCCGTCAGCCCCTCCCAATCGACCACCCGGCGCCAGTAGGCTTCGTCGACCAGCACGATCGGCGTCGTCGGCGTCTTCTTCGTCTGCGTCAGCGTGAGCACCTCGAACAATTCGTCGAGGGTGCCGAAGCCGCCGGGAAACACCACCAGCGCCTTCGCCCGCATGGCGAAATGCATCTTGCGCATGGCGAAGTAATGGAAGCGGAAGGTCAGCGCCGGGGTGGTGAAGCGATTGGGCTCCTGCTCGCGCGGCAGGGTGATGTTGAAACCGATCGTCGGCGCGCCCGCTTCGAACGCGCCGCGATTGGCCGCCTCCATCGTCCCCGGCCCGCCGCCGGTCGTGACGACGTTGGGATAGGGCGGGCCGCCGCGCGCCGCTCCGCCTTCTCGCGAAGCGAGACGGCCGAATTCGCGCGCCTCGGCGTACCAGAAGCTTTGCTTGCCCGGACCGTTCTCGCGCACCCGGGCGGAGCCGAACACCACCAGCGTCGAGACGACCCCGAAGTCGCGCAACGCCTCCTCGACCTTCAGGTACTCGAGCTGGAAGCGCAGACCGCGAGTCGAGGCGCCGAGCAGGAAATCCTGATCGAGCGAGGCGAGTCGATAGGCGGCGGAGGCGGTCTGCGCCAGGTTTGCGGGGTCGGACCCCGGCGCCTCGTCGTTGCGATCGTCCATGGCGTCGCGCGTTCGGCGGTCGAGTCTCGGCAGCCTAGTTGTCCACGCGGGCGCCTGGGCCCTCGGCGGGCTCGCGATAGCCTTTCGGCGGGTCGGTCAGCCAGTCGCGGTCGGGCTCTGGGCCGAGCACCGTCGCCGGCTTCTTCTCCAAGCCGACCCAGGTCAGCGGGTTCCAGTTGAGCGAAGGCCCGGTGTGGGTCTGGCAGGTTTGTCCCGGACCGCTGTTGCACGGCCGCTCGCTGGGGCCCATGCCCGCCGTCGCGTCCATCGTCACGTAAGTCGTGTCGCGCATGGTCTGCAGGTTCGGAGACGCGGGGTCCTTCGCCGCCCTGGGGCTGATCGTCTTGATCTCCTGCGCCTTCGCCTTCTCCTTCTTGCGCCGCTCAGCGTCGGGGTCGCGCGGCCAGTCCGGGTTAGCGGCGGCGGCGGCGGCGGGCGGCGGCAAGTCCACCTTCGGCGGCAGCACCAGCTTGCCGTGATCGCGGTATTCGATCGGCTCCTTGGGCCCAGCGCCGCTGCCGAAGCTGAAGATCGGGGTGAAGATCGAGCCGACGCTCTCCCACATCGGCGCTTCGCCGTCGTCGCCGGCCAGCGCCGGCGCAGCCGAGAGGCCGAGGCAGACGACGCAGGCGGCGCTCCCCGCCAAGGCGCCGCGGCGGATCCTTCCAAGCGTCTCAGACGCCATCGCCGTAAATCCTTGCTCGCAATCGCCGCCACGCCCGAGCGCGCGGCGGACGACCGTTCCACGCGTCTGGGTGGGCCGACAATCCGGCGAATCGAAGGCGCAGGCGCCTCCGACGCTTGCCTCGCCGGCCCGGCGGAAGGCGCTCTCTTACCACGAGAATGTGAAGAAGGGGACTCTCCCGGCGCACGGCGCGCCAAACGCGGCCGGCCGCTCCGCGACAGTTCGCCTCGTCGACCCGCGCGAACCGCTCGCCTAGAAGCCTCCGACGGCGCGCGGCGTCGGCGAGGGAGGCGAGCGTCCCGTTTCCATGAACCCTGCAACCTCCGCCGACGCGCCTGCGCCGCGGCCCGGCGGCCCGCCGGAGCTCCCGCCGCAGGTGGCGCTTCTGCAGCTGGTCACGGCGGGATTCGCCGCCCAGGCGGCCCATGTCGCCGCCCGGCTCGGCCTCGCCGACCAGATCGCCGCCGGCGTCCGCGACACGCTCGCGCTCGCGGCGGCGCTCGGCGCGCATCCGCCGACGCTACGCCGCTTTCTCGCGACGCTCGCCAGCATCGGCGTGTTGCGCCAGGACGGCGAGGACCATTGGGCGCTCACCGGGATGGGCCAGTTTCTGCGCGGCGACGTCGCGGGGTCGTGGCGCGACTTCGCCCGCTGGTTCGGCTGCGAAGCCCATTACGCCGCCTTTGGGGCGCTGGAGCACAGCGTCCTTACCGGCGAGAGCGGATTCGCCCGGACGTTCGGCGAATCCAGCTGGTCGTACATGGCGCGCGACCGCGCGACCGGCCTTTGCTTCGACCGCGCCATGAGCAGCAAGGCCGCGGCGTCGCATGCGCTGATCCTCGACCGCTACGACTTCAGCGGGATCGACCTGCTGGCGGACGTCGGCGGCGGCCAGGGCGAGCTGCTGTGCGCCATTCTCGCCCGCCACCCCGCCATGCGCGGCGTCGTCTTCGACCTTCCCCATGTCGTCGAGGCGGCCGGCCCGCGCATCGCGGCGCACGGGCTTGGCGCGCGCCTCGAGGCCGTCGGCGGTGATTTCTTCGCCGCCGTCCCGCCCGCCGACGCCTACATCTTGACCAACGTGCTGCACGACTGGGACGACGCGCGCGCGACCGCCATTCTCGGCAACTGCCGGGCGGCGATGCGTCCCGACGGTCGCGTGCTGATCGTCGATTTCGTGCTGCGCCCCGTTAACGAGCCCGACATCGGCCGGTTGTTCGACCTCGAGATGCTGGTGCTGACCGAGGGCGGCAAGGAGCGCACGGAGGCCGACTTCGCGAGCGTGCTCGCGGCGGCCGGCCTGCGCCTCGACCGCCTCGTCCCGCTCGGCGGCTTGTCGCTGATCGAAGCGCGCGCGGCGTGAACGGTCAGGCGCGCCGGCTCACTTCGCGCCGCCGCTCGCGCCCGGCGCCGTCGGCCGCGTCGCGACAACGAGGCCATCGACGATCAGCAGCGCCACGCCGAGGTTGATTGCCGCGTCGGCGAGGTTGAAGACGAAGAAGTGACGCCCGAGCGCGTGCAGGTCGAGATAGTCGACCACCGCGCCGTAGGTCAGCCGATCGCAGGCGTTGCCGAGCGCGCCGCCGACCACCGCGCCAAGCCCGAGGCCGGTCAGCGGCGCGCGCGCCCGCCACAGCCAGAAGGCGAGCAGCGCCGTCATCGCCAGCGTCAGCGCCAACAGGAGCCAGCGGCCGGCCTCCGTGTTCTGCGCCAGCAGGCTGAAGGAGACGCCGCGGTTCCAGCGCAAGGTGAAGTCGAGGAACGGGCCGAGAGCGAAGGGCTCGCCGCCCGCGGCGAAATAGCGCGCGACCGCGAGCTTCGCCGCCTGGTCGGCGACGAGGACGGCGAGGATCGCCAAGCCGCCGAGCGCGCGCGCCCGCATCAAGCGCGCCGCGCCGCGGCGAACTCGCGCAACGCCGCGGCGTCGCGGGGCGTGACGTCGGGATATTCCGGATCGGCGGTCTTGGGATCGAAGTAGCGCCACGAACGCGCGCACTTCGCGCCCTTGGCGCGCTCGACCACCACCGCGACGCCCGCCGTTCCCTCCAGCAGATAGGCGTTCGCGGGCGCGTCCGCGGACGCCTCGACGGCGATGTCCGAGGTGATGCAGACGTCGGCGAAATCGACGCTGTCGAGCGTCTGCTTGAGCGCCGGGTCGCTGACGCAGACGCGCGGGCTCGCCTCCAGCGACGAGCCGATCGTCTTCGCCTCGCGCGCCTTCTCCAGCGCGCCGGTGACGACCGCGCGCACGCGGCGCACCTTGTCCCATTTCGCCGCCAAGGCGTCGTCGCGCCACGCGGCGGGGATGGTCGGGAAGGTCTCGAGATGGACGGAGCGCGCCTTGGGGTCGCGCGCGCGCCACGCTTCCTCGGCGGTGAAGACGAGAATCGGGGCGAGCCACAGCGTCACGGCGCGGAAGACGTGGTCGATCGTCTCCAGCGCGCCGCGCCGCCTGACGCTCGACGGCGCGTCGCAATAGAGCGCGTCCTTGCGGATGTCGAAATAGAACGCCGAAAGATCGGCGTTCATGAACGCCGACAGCGCGGCGACGACCCGCGCGAAATCGAACGCGGCATAGGCCTCGCGCACCTTCGCGTCGAGCTCGACCAAGCGGTGCAGCATCAGCCGCTCGAGCTCGCCGAGCTCGGCGAAGCCGACCGCGTCGCGCTCGTCGTAATGGGCGAGGGTGCCGAGCATCCAGCGGATGGTGTTGCGCAGCTTGCGATAGGAGTCGCCGACCGTCTTGAGGATCTCCGGGCCGATGCGCTGGTCGTCGGCGTAGTCGACGCTGGCCACCCACAGGCGCAGGATGTCAGCGCCCGAGGCCTTGATCACGTCCTGGGGAAAGGTCTGGTTTCCCAGGGACTTCGACATCTTGCGGCCCTTCTCGTCGAGCGTGAAGCCGTGCGTCAGGACGATGTCGAAGGGGGCGCGGCCGCGGGTGCCGCAGCTTTCCAGCAGCGAAGACTGGAACCAACCGCGGTGCTGGTCGGAGCCTTCGAGATACATCACCTCGTCGAGGCCGCCGTCGCGCCGGCGCTTGATCCCCGCCAAGCCGGGGAAATGGACCGGGTCCTCGAGCACGTAAGTGTGGGTCGAGCCGGAGTCGAACCAGACGTCGAGCACGTCGTCGACCTTGTCGTAGTCGGCCGGGTCGTGGTCGGGCTCAAGAAAGCGCGCCGCCGCGCCTTCCTGGTACCACGCGTCGGCGCCCTCGGCTTCGAACGCGTCGGCGATGCGTTTGTTGACGCGCTCGTCCTTGAGGATGTCGTAGCCGCCCTTGTTGACGAACACGGCGATCGGCACGCCCCAGGCGCGTTGGCGGCTCATCACCCAGTCGGGCTTGGCCGTGACCATGCCGCGGATGCGGTTCTCGCCCGCCGCGGGCACCCAGCGCGTCTCGCCGATCGCTTTCAGCGCGGTCTCGCGCAGGCTCAAGCCGCCGCCGATCGGCTTGTCCATGGCAATGAACCATTGCGGCGTGTTGCGGAAGATCACCGGCTTCTTCGAGCGCCAGGAATGGGGGTACTGGTGCTTTAGCTTGCCGCGCGCGACCAGCGCGCCGGCGGCGATCAGCGCGTCGATCACCGCCTTGTTGGCGCCGCCCTCCGCGCCCTTGTCGGTAAGCACGCGCTCGCCCTCGAAGCCCGGCGCCTCGGCGGTGAAGGCGCCGTTCTCGTCGACGGTGTAGGGGATGCGCGAATCGATGTGACGTTCGGCGAGCAAGCGGCCGCTCGCCATCCACAGCTCGAAGTCCTCGCGGCCGTGGCCCGGCGCGGTGTGGACGAAGCCCGTGCCCGTATCCTCGGTGACGTGGTCGCCAGAAAGGAGAGGCACGGCGAACGTGTAACCCCCGCCCAAACCGGACACGGGAACTCCCCCCCGAATCTCAGCAAACGGGTGAATGCAGCACCCCTGGGAGAGCGCGGCGGGGTCGACGGCGGCAAGCCGCTCGAAGCGCTCGACCCGCGCCGCCTTGAAGATCTCGGCGGCGAGCGAGTCGGCGAGAATGTAACGCGCGCCGACGCGGGCCCAGTTGTCCTCCGGCGCGGCGACGACGCGGTAGAGGCCGTAGGCGACGCGCGGCGAGTAGGCGATCGCGCGATTGCCGGGAATCGTCCACGGGGTCGTCGTCCAGATCAGCACCGAAGCCGGATCGCCGTGTTCATCAAGCTTCGCGTATTCGTTCCAGGCCGCTTCCCGACTGTCGACGTCCGGGCCGGCGGTAACAACCGTCCGACAGGGAAAGGCCACGGTGATGGTGTCGCTGGTGTGCTCCTCGTAGTCCACCTCGGCCTCGGCGAGCGCGGTCTTCTCGACCACGCTCCACATCACCGGCTTCGAGCCGCGGTAGAGCAG
>CAZKHF010000033.1:0-15863 GCA_964552445.1 uncultured Bradyrhizobium sp.
TTACCTCGCCGACCGCCTCGGCGCCCTAACGCGTTAACCCGGATTCGGAGCCCTGAGCGAGGCCGCTCGCTGGTTGACTTTTCGTCGTGCCAGCCTTTTGGTTAGCGGCATGGTCGCCGAAGACCACCAGCCCCCGCCGCGCGTCGCGCCCAAAGTCAAGGCCGCGCCTCGCATTCGGCAAATCTACTGGTGCCGGTTGCCGATCGACGCCGAGTTGCCGGAGCTTTGGAAGGTCAGGCCCGTCATCATCGTTTCCTATCGGAACACGCTGCATGGGGCCGTGACGGCGATTCCGACCACCACCGTTGAGCAGGATGCGAATCCGTGGGCGTACAAGCTCACCATCTCGCTTGACGCTTCTAAGGTGTCATGGGCGATCTGCGACAAGCCCGTGACCGTCGCCGTCAGCCGCTTACAGCCTCACCGCGTCATTCCGCGCCTCACCGAGGTCGAGTTTAACGAGGTGATCGCGCGTTTGCTGGCGTGGCTTCCGAAGCTGCCGGGACCTTGATTTTTCGGCCTTTCGGGTCTATCTTCGCTTTGTTAACTGCGGCCCTTTTCGGAGGTGTCCGCTGCGCTCTTCGGGGCGCTTAAAGGGGCGTCCGCAGGGAGGCCCCTTTTCTTTTGTCTGGACGCTAGCTTTCGTCGGCGTCGGCAGAATGATTCACGCAGAACGTCACAAGTTTTGCGTTCAGCTCTTCCACCAATGCGCTGGCTTCATCCCAAGTCACGCCCTGTCTAAGGCCAAAAAACAGACGATCAATCTGTTTTTTGGCCAATAAGCTCGAACGCCAATCGGGGAGTTTGATATACAAATGCGAGGGACGGCCTTCGCCGTCTTGGTAGGGTTCGAATCGGCAGCGTTGGCGTTCAGTCCATGACATGGCAATTCTCTCTGCTGGAATTTGCTCTGTCATCACGGTCCGGAAATCGGCGGACGCGCGCAATGCCCTCACCGTTCGTTGCGAAATTCAAGACATTTGCAACGCGCAGCGACCATAGGAATATCAAACGCTTGAGCGCTGCAAATCTCTGTTGCAAATGTCCGCTCCCTGCCCTCTGCGGCAATTCCAATCCGCCCCTTGGTCGACCGCCCTCGACCCGAGGCGGACGATGAGCGGAGCGCCCGCGCGCAACCTTCGCTTTGTCGCGAGCGGGAAGTAATTTCACGCCGACCGCCCGTCTCGGCATATGCCGGCAATGACGGACCCGTGTGGGGCGACAACCTAGGTTAGAGCGTGCTGCAATCAGGCCGAGGCGGCGGCGCGTCGTCCCTTCTCCCCTAGCGGATTCACACATCTTCGAAGCCTGCGGCCAATCGCCCCGCCCCTCACCCTGCCTCTCCCCGCAAGCGGGGAGAGGAGCGCCTGGCGCTTTTCTTCACCTCTCCCCGCGTCTTTGCGGGGAGAGGCAGGGTGAGGGGCCGGGTGAGTTTCCGCTCCGTCGCCAAGATGTGTGAATGTCGTCGGCCAGGGCGGGGAGAGGGGGACTGGCGCGTCGGCGTCAATGCGGAACGCTCTAGGCCCCCGCCTTCCACTTGATCGAGCAGCCGATCGACGGCGTCTGGCCCGGCGGCGCCGCGCCGGTCTCGGCGATGGCGCGCATGGCCTCGACCAGCTCTCGGCGCGCGCCCGCCGGCGGCGGGTTCATGCGGCCTTCGTCGAGGCGGCCGCGGTACTTGAGCCGGCGCTCGGCGTCGTAGCCGAAGAAGTCGGGCGTGCAGACGGCGCCGTAAGCGCGCGCCGCCGACTGGTCCTCGTCGTGAAGATAGGGGAACGGAAACGCGTGCGCTTGGGCGAAGCGCCGCATGGCCGCGAACGAGTCCTCGGGGTAGGCGTCGGCGTCGTTGGAGCAGATCGCTGCGAATCCGACGCCCTCCGCCAGGAGCGAGCGGGCGTCGGCGACGAGCCGGTCAATGACCGCCTGCACGTAGGGGCAGTGGTTGCAGATGAAGACGATCACCGTGCCTTTGGCGCCGGCGATATCGTCCAGCGTGTAGGTTCGTCCGTCCGTTGCCGGGAGCCGGAACGCGGGCGCAGGGGCGCCTAACGCGACAGGCGGCGGGGTTGCGGCCATGCTCGGCTCCTCGAATTCGCCATCAGTGATAGCACGGCGCCGCCGGGACGCGACGGCAAATCCCGATTTAGAGGATTACCGCGACGCTCGCATAATTCCTCGCCCTCCGCGGCGCGGCGACAACGCATCACGACTGCGTAATTAATGCATCTGTCGCCGCTATTCCCGTTATTCCTTTATTCGGCCTTCGCCTCGGGATCGGCGCGCGGCGCGGCCGACTCACGGCGCAAGCAACCTAGAGCGCCGTCGACCTCTTGGAGGCTAAGACTTCCGAGGATTGGGGCCTGTCAAGAACCTCCGGCCGCTCGCGGCGGCTACCGCGGAGCGTCCGCAAGAACGCCCGGCGGTAGCCGTTCTTGACAGGCCCCAATCCTCGGAAAAAGAGGCTCTCCAAAAGGTCGACGGCGAAGTCCGCAGCCGCCTGCGGAGGCGGCGAGATTCCCAACCTGACGATCTGCGCGGCCGTACCGTATCCGCGCCCGGCGAGAACGGCCTGCCCGCAACCCGCGCGTCCCCCGCCTTACGCCTTCGCCGCGTCGATGGTGAAAACGGTGCGCCCCCCGTCGTCGGCCGTCCACGCGCGTTCGACCCGCGACAGCGGGACAGGCATGGCGGCGATGTCGAAGCGGCTCGACGCGGCCGCCTGCAGAAGCTCGCCGATGATGGCGACCAGCCGGTCGACCGGGACGCTGCCGAGGCCGCTGCCCATCAGCTCGATCGCCTTGGCGCGCAACGTCGCGCCGGGCAGGGCGACGTTCGCGCCGCTCGCCGAGCCGATCTCGACGTAGCGGACGCGCTGGCCGTCGGCCGCGGCCTTGGCGGCGGCGGCGAGCAGGCGCTCGGCGCTCTTGCCCCATAGATAGTCGACGACGACGTCCACCCCGGCGGCGAACTCCTCCTTGAAGCGCGCCTCCAGGGCCGTCTCGTCGTCGACGAGCGCAATCGTCGCGTCGGCCCCGAGGGCCGCGAGCGCGCGCAGCGCTTCGGGGTTGCGGCCGGTGGCGGTCACCTTCCTCGCCCCGAACCGCTTGGCGATCTGCACGGCGAGCCGCCCCGCGGCGCCGGTCGCGCCGTTGATCAGCACCGTCTCGCCCGCCTGGAGCTTGGCGCGCTCCTTGAACGCCGCCCACGACGACATGCCGGGATTGGCGATCGCCGCCGCCGTCACGTCGTCGAGCCCGTCGGGAACGGGCGCGCAATGCGCCGCCGGCGCGACGGTCCGCTCCGCCATCGCGCCCCACGGCGCGGGCGGCAGCAAGAAATAGACCCGCCGTCCGTCGTCGAGCCGCCCCACGCCATCGACGCCGACCACCGCAGGATACTGGCCCGAGGCGCTGTAATGCGCGCCGGAGGCGCGCGCCTTGGCGAGCGGGCTCAGCGCGGCGGCGGCGACCGCGACGCGCAGCTCGCCCGCGCCGGGCTTCGGCTCGTCGAAATCTCCGTAGACGGGCCTTCGCCCGGGCCCGGACACGATGGCGGCTTTCATCGCGGCGCTCCTTTCGGCCTCGTCAAGCGAGAGGGCCAGCATACACGAGATCGGCGCGCCCGCGCGCGCTGCGCCGGGCGGTCCGCGACAGCCGCGGCGCGAAAAAGAACTTGCCTTCGTATGCACGTTTATGCATGATTGCGCCTGTTTTCGCATGAAGAGGCGACCATGTCGACCCAGATCCTCTCGACCCTGCCGGACGAACGGCGGCAAGCGATCCGCGAGCGGCTGGCGCTCGGGCGGCGCGTGCTGGCCGCCGAGCTGGCGCGCGAGTTCGAGACCTCGGAGGACACGATCCGCCGCGACCTCAGGGAGCTGGCGGCGGCGGGCTTGTGCCGACGCGTCTATGGCGGCGCGCTGCCGCTGTCGCCCGCCTCGGGAAGCCTGGCCGAGCGCTTCGCCGAGGCGCCGGAGCGCAAGGCCGCGCTCGGCCGCGCCGCCGCCGCCCTCGCCGAGCCGGGTCAGATGGCGTTCATCGACGCGGGGTCGACCAACGCGGCGATCGCGCGCGCGCTGCCGGCCGGCGTCGCGGTGGCGACCAACGCCCCGCACATCGCCGCCGCGCTCCTCGGCAGGCCGGAGATCGAGCTGATGCTGATCGGCGGCCGCGTCGATCCGCGCAGCGGCGCCGCGCTCGGCGCGCGAGCGCTGCGCGACGCGCGCGAGATTCGCGCCGATCTCGCCTTCCTCGGCGCCTGCGCGGTCGACGCGCTCGCCGGGGTGGCGGCGTTCGACCCGGAGGAGGCCGCGTTCAAGCGCCTCATCGCCGAGCGCGCCCGCGCCGTCGTCGCGGCGGTGACCAACGACAAGCTCGGCGCCGGAGCGCCCTTCGAGGTCGGGCCGATTTCGCTCATCGATCATCTCGTCGTCGAGGCGGACGCGCCCGAGGAAGCGCTGGCGCCGTTGCGGGCGGCGGGCGTGCGCGTGCGCCGCGCCGCTCCGGCGAAGGAGCTCGAGGCGTGAGCGGAGAAGCGGCGAGCGCGCGCGCGGCGCCGTGGGGAGAACGCGTCGCGCTGACCGCCGTCTTCCTGGCCAACGGAATCGGCATCGGCGCCTGGGCGGCCTCGATCGCCTTCCTCAAGGCGCGGCTCGCGCTTTCCGACGGCGAGCTCGGCTGCGCGCTGTTCGCCTTCGCCGCCGGCGCCATCGTCGCCATGTCCGCGGCCTCGCGGCTGGCGTTGCTCAGCGACGCGGCGCGGGCGACGCGCTATTCCGCGCTCGCCTTCGCCGGCCTGCTCGCGCTTCCGCTGCTCGCGGCGAACGTCCCCGCGCTGATCGGCGCGACGTTCGTCGTCGGCGCGGCCAATGGGTTGATGGACGTGGCGATGAACGCGCACGCGAGCGGCGTCGAGCGCCGCTGGGGCGCGGCGATCATGTCGTCGTTCCACGCCGCCTTCAGCGTCGGCGGCCTCGTCGGCGCCGCGCTCGGCGGCCTGTTCGCCGCGACGGGAGCGTCGGCGATTCTCGGCGGCGGCGCGGTTCTTGCGGCCGCTCTGGCGGTTTTCGCCTGGCCGCTGCTGGCGGCGGGCGACCCCGTCCCGCCGGCGGCGAAAATCGCTCTGGCGATCCCGATGCGCGCGGCGCTGCCCCTCTGCGCCGCGGCGTTGCTGTCGGCGATCTGCGAAGGCGCGATGGCCGACTGGACCGGCGTCTATCTCGCCGACGTGGTGAGAACGCGCCCCGAGGCGACGTCGCTCGGCTACGCGGCGTTTTCCGCCGCCATGGTCGCCGGGCGCCTGACGGGCGACGGCGCGGTGCGCGCCTGGGGCCGCGCGCGCGTGGTCTCTTGGGGCGCGTGGCTCGCCAGCGCCGGCCTCGCGCTCGCGGTGTTCGCGCCCTCGCTGGCGACCGCGGCGATCGGATTCGCGCTGGTCGGGATAGGCCTGTCGAACGTGGTTCCGGTCCTGTTCAGCGCGGCGAGCGGCCTCGCCGCTTCGCCGGCGGCGGGCGTGGCGATGGCGGCTCTCGGCGTCTACGCCGGACTGCTCGGCGGTCCGGTCCTGATCGGCGCGATCGCCCAAGGCGTCGGCCTCAGAGCGGCGATAGGCCTGCTGATCGTCTGCGCCGCCGCCGCGGCGTTGACGGCCAGGGCGTTGCGGCGCTAGCGCGAGGGGGCCCCCCGCTTCAGGCGATGATGTCGGGCGTCAACGCGTCCTCGAGCTGCGTCAAGCGGTCGCGCAATTGCAGCTTGCGCTTCTTCAGCCGCTGCAACTGCAATTGATCGGCCTGCCCGGCCTCGTTCAACGCCTCGATCGCCGCGTCAAGGTCGCGATGCTCCTGCCGCAGCCGTTCGAGCTGAACGGACAAGGCCGCGCGTTGCTCTTCGCTCATTTGCTCTGGCGCCATGCCGGCGACGTCCGAATCGGCTTGGCCCCTCGCGGCCGTTCCGCGCGTCAGTATGCGAGCGCCGCGACGACTTCGCAAGGCCGCTCCATCGCATCTCGGTCGGCGGCGTTCGGCGCGGCGCGCGACCGCTAACGGACCCTTCATGGCGATCGCGCGTTGATCGGGGACGGCCGCATTTCCCCCTTGCAACGGTTATGGGTTATGTCACAATTTCTTCGTCGACAAGGCAAAGGAGTTCGCCAATGTCCCTCGAATCGCATTTGACGGAACTTGTGCGCCGTCACCAGGCGATGGAGGCCGCCATCGCTCTGGAAGAAGCGCATCCGTCAGCCGACGATTTGAAGCTCCACGAACTGAAGCGCAAGAAACTCCAGATTAAAGACGCCATCGAAAAACTGAGGCAAGAGTCCGAGCGCGCCGCCACGCACTGAACCGTCGCCGCGGCGCGGATCGCGTTCGTACCCGGCGTTCCCGTCCCGACCGTCTTACGCCCCGCCGAGCGTCACCGCGGCGGAGCGAGGGAAAGGTTTTCCCGCCATTCGCGCGCGACCTCGGCGTCGGGCTCTTCGGCGGCGCGCGCGCGCGCAAGCGCCGCGAACGCGTCCGCCGGCATGAGCCGCGCCAGCGCCCAAACCGCCATCGCCCGCGCCAGCGGCGAAGCGTCGTCGAGCCGCGCCCGCGCCGCCTCGATGAGCGTCGCGTCGCCCGAATTGCCGATTGCGATCAGCACGTTGCGGAGGAAGCGGTCGCGCCCGACGCGTTTGATCGGCCCGCCGGCGAAGCGCCGCCGAAAGCCGGCCTCGTCGAGCGCCGCGAGCTCGGCGAGCGGCGGCGCGGCGAGGTCGTCGCGCTCGGCGAGCTTCGCCTCCCGCCCGACGCGGGCGAACTTGTTCCAGGGACAGACCGCCAGACAGTCGTCGCAGCCGTAGACGCGCGTCCCGATCCCCGCGCGCAGCGCGCTGGGAATCGTCCCTTTGTGCTCGATGGTGAGATACGAGACGCAGCGGCGCGCGTCGAGCCGATAGGGCGCGGGAAAGGCGCCGGTCGGACAGACGTCGAGACAGGCGCGGCAGAGGCCGCAATGGTCGCGCTCCGGCGCGTCGGGATCGAGCTCGAGATCGGTGAAGATCACGCCGAGGAATAGCCAGGAGCCGTAGGCGCGGCTGACCAGATTGGTGTGCTTACCCTGCCAGCCGAGGCCCGCCGCGACGGCGAGCGGCTTCTCCATCACCGGCGCCGTGTCGACGAACGCCTTTACCTCGACCTTGTCGGGGCGCGCCGCGGCGACCAGCCAGGCCGCCAGCGCCTTCAAGCGGCCCTTGATCACGTCGTGATAGTCGCGCCGGCGCGCGTAGGCCGAGATCGCGCCGCAGCCGCCGCGCTTAAGCGCCGCGAGCGGATCGCCGGCCGGCCCGTAGTTGACCGCCAGCATGACGACGCTCTTCGCCTCGGGCCACAGCGTCCTGGGATCGGCGCGGCGAGCGAAGGTCTCGGCCATCCAGCCCATGTCGCCGTGCGCGCCGGCGGCGAGCCATTCGGCGAGACGCTCGCGCGCCCCTTGCGGCGACGCCGCCGGCGCGACGCCGCAGGCGTCGAACCCGAGCTCCGCCGCCTTGGCGCGCAGCGCTTTCAGAAGTCGAGATCGGCGTAGGTCTGGCTCGCAGCCATGCCCGGCAGACGCTCGGCGAGCAGCGGCCGGAACGAAGGCCTGGACTTGATTCGCGCGTACCATGCCTTGGCCGCCTCGCTTTCGTCCCAGGGCGCGTCGCCGAGATAGTCGACGCAGGAAAGATGCGCCGCCGCCGCGAGGTCGGCGTAGCTCAGCCGGTCGCCGGCGAGCCAATTGCGAGCGTGCATCAGGTGGCCGATGTAACGCAAATGATAACGCACGTTCATGCGGGCGGCGCGCACCGCGTCCATGTCGGGCGCGCCGCCGCCGTCGCGCGCCGACATGAAGCGCTTGTAGATCTTCTCCGTCACCAGCCACTGGCTCGCTTCGAGGAAGAACTTGACGTTGAACCAGCGCATCAGCCGCCGCGTCTCGACCCGGCCGAGCGGGTCCTCGGGCAGCAGCCGTCGGTCGCCGAGGGCGAGGCCGCGCGTCTCGTCGAGGTATTCGGCGATGACCTCGGCGCAGGGCACGCTCGGAGCGCCCTCCTCGACCATCACCGGCGTCGCGCCCTCCGCGGCAAGCAGCAGGAACTCGCGCCGCCTCTCCCACGGCCGCTCCTCGACCAACGTCGGCTCGACGCCGTACTCGGCGAGCGCGAGCCTGACAAAGCGGGAATGCGGGCAGAAGGGGTGGTGATAGAGCGTGATCATCCTGACTTCGTGACGGCCGCGGGAAAGCGAAAGCCGCCGCCGTTCTGCGGCGGCGGCGTTAACGATAGGTAAACGGCGCGCGAAGCTTCCCTACCCCTTCTTATTCCGTTCGCGCAACGCCTTGGCCCAGCCCGGTTTCGCCATCTGCCGGCCGCGCGCCACGGCGAGCGCGCCGGCTTCGACGTCGCGGGTGATGACCGAACCCGAGCCGATGTAGGCGCCGTCGCCGATCTTGACCGGCGCCACCAACGCCGAGTTCGAGCCGATGAAGGCGCCGGCGCCGATGTCGGTCTTGTGCTTGGCGAAACCGTCGTAATTGCAGGTGATGGTCCCCGCGCCGATGTTGGCGCCGGCGCCGACCCGCGCGTCGCCGATATAGGTCAGGTGGTTGACCTTGGCGCCCGCCTCGATCACGGCGGCCTTGATCTCGACGAAGTTGCCCACCTTCGCCTTGGCCGCGACGTCGGCGCCGGGGCGCAGCCGCGCGAACGGGCCGATCGAGGCGCCGGAGGCCACGCGCGCCCCTTCAAGATGGGAAAAGGCGTGGATGACCGCGCCGTCGTCGATCGCCACGCCCTTGCCGATCACCACGTGCGGCTCGACGATCACGTCGCGGCCGATCCTGGCGTCGAAGGCGAGGAACACCGTCTCCGGCGCGATCAGCGTCGCGCCGCCAAGCATCGCGCGAACGCGCAGGCGCCGCTGCATCGCCGCTTCGACGGCCGCGAGCTGGACGCGGTCGTTGACGCCCATCGCCTCCTCTTCGCTAGCGATGCGCGCGCTGGCGGCGAGGCCGCGGCGGCCGGCGATCTCGACCAGGTCGGTGAGATAAAACTCGCGTTGCGCGTTGTCGTCGCCGACCGCCTCGAGCATCGCCAGCGCGTCGCGGCCGGAGAGCGCCATCGGCCCGGCGTTGCAGCGGCGGATCGCGCGCTCGGCGGCGGCGGCGTCCTTGTCCTCGCGGATGGCGATCAGCCGCCCGTCGCGCTCGATCAGTCGACCGTAGCCCTTGGGATCGGCGGCCTCGAAGCCGAGGACGACCAACCCGTCGCCTTCGGCGAGGCCGACGCGCAGCGCCGCCAGGCTGCCGCCTGAGACCAGTGGCGCGTCGGCGTAGGCGATCACCACGTCGTCGTAGCCGCGCGCGATCGCCGCGCGCGCGGCGAGCGTCGCGTGGGCGGTGCCCTTGCGCTCGTTCTGGACGAACGTCTCCGCCTCCGGCGCCCACTTCCGCGCCTCGGCGGCGACGTCGTCGCGATTCGGGCCGACGACGAGCGCGAGCGCCTCGGCGCCGGCTTCCCGCAGCGCCTCAAGCGCGTAGGCGACCATCGCCCGCCCGGCGACCTCGTGCAGCGCTTTCGGTCGCGCCGAACGCATGCGCACCCCTTCGCCCGCGGCGAGCGCGATTCCGAGGCAAGTGCGGCGCGTCGGCGCGCCGGTCGAAGGCGATTCGTTCATCGCTTGCACCTCTTTCAGCTTCGCCTGTTGCGTGCGCGCCGGCGGGCGCGGAGGCGAACCGCCGGCAATCTATCTCAAGCCGAACGAAAAAGCGGCTCGCGGCGACGCGGGAATGGGATATAGAAGGGGCGGCGCGCGTCGCCGAGTCTGGGCGGAGGCGCGCGCCAAATCCGTCAAGCGGTTGATATAGGCACGAAACTAAGGAGTCGATGCGCCCCCGGCCGGCCGGCGCCTGCGGCGGCGGGAGCGCGGACGATGGAGCGCTATGGCGAACTGCCGCAGACGGGATTTCCTTGAGCTGGCCATCGGCGGCGCGCTGGCGGCCGCGGGCGGGGCGTTGGCGAGCGCAAGCGCGAGCGCCGAGCCGTTGGGGCCGCCGACCCCGTTTGCGGCCGGCGACGTGCTCGACATGGCGCGCAGCCTCGCCAAGGGGCCCTACAAGCCGCCCAAAGCGACGCTCCCCGACGCCTTCGCGAATCTCAATTTCGAGCAGTATTCGGCGATCCGCCGCGTCCCCGGCACGGCGATATGGGGCGACGAGAAGGTCGGCTTCGCCCTTGAGCCGCTGCATCGCGGCTTCGTCTTCGCGTCCCCCGTCCAAGTTTTCGTGGTCGACAACGGCCAGGCGCAGCGGGTGGCCTACGACCCCGCCGCTTACGACTTCGGCAAGCTGCAGACGCCGCCCGCCGCCGATCTGCGCGACCTCGACTTCTCCGGCGTGCGCGTGCTGAAGGCGGCCGGCGGGCGCGACTGGCAGGATCTGGCGATCTTCCAAGGCGCGACGCTTTTTCGCAGCTTGGCGCGCGGTCAGGGCTACGGCGTCACCGCGCGCGGCCTGTCGATTCGCACCGGCGACCCACAGGGCGAGGAATTTCCCATGTTTCGCGCCCTGTGGGTCGAGAAGCCGAGCCCCGCCGCGGGCGCGCTCAGCGTCCACGCCCTGCTCGATTCGCCGAGCCTCGCCGGCGCTTTCCACTTCACGCTGCGGCCCGGCGACGCCACCATCATCGACACCGAGCTGACGCTGGCGGCGCGCGTCGCCGTCGAGCACCTTGGCCTCGGCGCGATGACCGGAACCTATCTGTTCGGCGCGCTCGACCATCGCCGCCCCGACGACGTCCGCCCCAACGTCTACGACGTCGGCGGCTTGCAGATCCTGACCGGCGCCGGCGAATGGCTGTGGCGGCCGCTGGCCAACCGCGACACGCTGCAGATTTCCGCCTTCGTCGACAAGGACCCGCGCGGCTTCGGCTTCCTCCAGCGCGCTCGCGTCTTCGACGTGTTCGACGACGACGACGCGCATTGGGAGCTGCGGCCGTCGCTGTGGATCGAGCCGATCGGCGACTGGGGCGAAGGCGAGGTGCTGCTGCTCGAGATCCCCTCGGACTCCGAGAACAACGACAACGTCATCGCGCAGTGGCGGCCGAAGGCGGGCCTCGCCGAAGGCGCGACCGCCTCGTTCGCCTATCGCCAGTTCTGGTGCTGGGCGCCGCCGGCGCGTCCAGAGCTCGCCTCGGTGGCGAGCTCGCGCGCCGGCAAGGTCGGCAAGCGCCGCCGCTTCCTGGTCGAGTTCGTCTCCGACCAGTTCGCCGATCCGCGCAAGGCGGCGCAGGTGACCGCGGCGATTGCGGCGACCCCCGGACAGATTGTCGCTTCGCGGCTCTATCCTTACGCCGACCGGCGTTCGATTCGGGTGGCGTTCGATCTCGATCCCGGCTCGGAATCCTATTCGGAATTACGTGTGGTTCTCAAGATGGGCGACACCCCCGCCAGCGAGACGTGGCTCTATCGATGGACAGCCTGACCTCGTCGATCGCCGCAGCGCCGGCGACGCCGCGGGAGGCGCCGCTGGCGATGCCCGCCCAGTCGCTCAGGCGGTTCTCCCGCGCCGAGCGGCGCGCCTGGGCGGCGCCCGACCATCTGCCGACGCCGTGGCTGGCGCGGCTCCTGATTTTCGGCGGCGCGCTGGCGCTGACCGCCTACGGCGCGCGCGAGATGTACGGCGTCGTCGAAGTCGGCGTGGTGACGCCGCTCGAATGGGCGCTGGTGGTGCTGTTCGTCCTCACCTTCTCCTGGATCTCGCTTTCCTTCACCTCCTCCGTCTACGGCTTCGTCTGGCTGACGTTGCTCGCCCCCCCCCTCGGGCCGCGGCCGACCAAGCTGCAGACGAAGACCGCGATCGTCATGCCGATCTACAACGAGGCGTCGTCGCGGGTGTTCTCGGCGATGCAGGCGATGTGCGAGGACGTCGCCGCCACCGGGCTCGGCGACGCCTTCGACTTTTTCTTCCTCTCCGACACCCAAGACCCGGATCTCTGGATCGCCGAGGAGCGCGCGCTGCTGGCGATGCGCCAGCGCCTGCCCGGCCAGCGGATCTATTACCGCCGCCGGCGCAGGAACCTCAGCCGCAAGTCGGGCAACATCGCCGACTTCGTCATGCGCTGGGGCGCCGCCTATCCGCAGATGGTGGTGCTCGACGCCGACAGCCTGATGACCGGCGACACGATCGTGCGCCTCGCCGCCGCGATGGAGTCCGATCCCGACGCCGGCGTCATTCAAAGCCTGCCGCTGATCGTCAACCGCAACACCCTGTTCGCACGGCTGCAGCAATTCTCGGCGCGCCTCGCCGGGCCGGTGCTCGCCGCCGGCCTTGCGGCGTGGATGGGGCGCGACGGCAATTACTGGGGCCACAACGCGATCATCCGCACGCGCGCCTTCGCCGACCACTGCGGCCTGCCGGAGCTCGCCGGGCGGCCGCCGTTCGGCGGCTTCATCCTCAGCCACGACTTCGTCGAGGCGGCGCTGATCCGCCGCGCCGGCTGGGCGGTCTACATGCTGCCGACGCTCGGCGGCTCCTATGAGGAAAGTCCGCCCTCGCTGATCGATCTCGCCGCGCGCGACCGCCGCTGGTGCCAGGGCAACCTGCAGCACGCGCGGGTGATGATGAGCCGCGGCTTCTGCCTCGCCTCGCGCCAGCACTTCCTCTCCGGCATCATGGGCTATCTCGCCTCGCCGTTCTGGATGGCGCAATTGCTGGTCGGCATCGTGCTGGTGCTGCAGTCGAAGTACATCCGGCCGGAATACTTCACCGCCGACTTCTCGCTGTTCCCCGCCTGGCCGCGCTTCGATTACGAACGCGCGTTGAGCCTGTTCGCGCTGACCATCGCGGTGCTGCTGGCGCCGAAGATTCTCGGCCTGTTCGCGGCGCTGGCCGATGGGCCGACGCGGCGCGCCAGCGGCGGCGCGATCCTGCTGACGCTGTCGACCGCGCTCGAGATCCTCGTCTCCTCGATGCTGGCGTCGATCATGATGGTGATCCAGTCGGGCTCGGTGCTGCAGATCCTCTCCGGCCGCGACAGCGGCTGGCGGCCGCAGCGGCGCGGCGACGGCTCGATCCCTTTCTCCAGCATCGCGCGGCGTCATCGCTCGCACACCGCGCTCGGCGTCATCACCTTGTTCGCCGCCGGGCTGATCTCGCCTTCGCTGGTGATCTGGATGTCGCCGACCATCGCCGGCCTCGTCCTGTCGATCCCGCTCTCCTGGGCGAGCGGCCAGATGTGGATCGGCGTCGGCCTGCGTCGGCTCGGCCTGCTGGTGACGCCGGAGGAGGTCACCACGCCGTCGATCATCGCGCGCGCCAACGCGCTCGCCGCGGAGCTGGCCCTGACCGGCCACGACGACGACGACGGGCTGCGGGCGATCGCCGCCGAGGCGGAGTTCCGCCGCGTTCACGAGGCCTTCCTGCCCGACGCGGTCCGCCATCGCCGCGGCGAGATCGACGTCGACGAGGCGGTGGCGGTCGCCAAGCTCAACGACGCGCGCTCGGTCGAGGAGGCGTGCGCCTGGCTGAAGCCGAAAGAACGGCTCGCCGTGCTTGGCGATCGCGCGCTGATCGCGCTCCTGGCGCGGCTGCCGCCGCACGCCGAGCCCCTGGTCGAAGCGGCGGCGGCCCGCGCCGGCGCGACCGCCCCTTAGACCGCGGCCTCGCGCCGCCGACGACGATCGAACAGCGGGAACGCCAGCAGGCCGGCGACGAAGCCGCCGGTGTGGGCGATCCACGCCACCGGCGCGTCGGAGGCGCCGAGCGCCTGCGCGCCGGCGCCGAAGACGAAATTGGTCGCCATCCAGATGGCGATGAACAGCACCGCGCGGCGTTGGCGGATCAGCTCGCGCAGCGGCGGCGCGTCGTCGTCGCCCTCCCCGGGCGCCGCTTGATCCGGCTTCGGACCGCCGAGCGGCTCGCCGGGCTGGAAGACGAAGCGCGCCGCCGCCGCCATCAGGCCCGAGTCGGCCGCCGAGGCGCCGATCATCGGCGCAAAGTCCATCGGCCTCGCCGCCCATTGCGCGAGCGCCCCCGCCGCGGCGGTGAAGGCGAAAAAGGCGAAGAAGCGCGCCGCCCCGAAGCGACGCGCGATCGGCGGACCGAAGGCGACGAGCCAGATCGCATTCAGGATCACGTGCGGCCAGGAGGCGTGCAGCAGCGCATAGGTGACGAGCGACCACGCCAGCGCGCCGCCGGAAACCGGCAGAAGGTCGCGCGCGATCTGCGCCTGAGCCAGCGCCCCGGGGTCGGCGTTGACGCGCGCGAGCAGCGCGTCGAGGCGATCGGGCCAGATCGCCACCGTCAGGCGGCCAGCGGAAAAGCCGAGCTCGCGCACGAGAAAGTCCTGTCCCGCCCCGCTGAGATTGATCAACACGGCGTAGAAGACGATCAGCGCCGCGACCAGCGCGACGACCGAGGTCGGCATGAAGAAGATCGGCTCGCGCCGCCGCGCGGCGTCAGGCAGGAAGGGATCGCTCATCGACCGCGAACTCGCGCGTTGGGAGCGCCCTGGTTAGCATCCTCGCGTCGATCTGGCGACCCGCCGATGCGGAAAGGCGAGACGGACGGCGTCGGGAAAAGAAAGGGAGAGCCTGGAGCAAGGCCCTCCCTTCAACGCTCAACCCGCTCCGCGCCGTCGCGCGCCATCGCGTTCGCTGCGGCCGACGGATCGATTTGGTCGGAGTCGCTTCGTCAACGCCCTCACCATGCGCTGCGCCTGGCGGGGGCGCAACGTGAGCCTTCGTTCATCATTAACCTCGCACGGGGGCGTCCGAGCGCGCGGCCGGCCGGCGTTGGCGCACGCATTGCAGCGACTCGCTCCGCAGGCGCGAAACCGCCGGCGTTGCGCCATTTTGGCGCAACCGCGGCGCGCCCAAGGGAGCTCGAGGTGAAACTCGCAGCCAGCCGAGCGCTCTACGCCTATTGGAGCCAGATGCGCGGCGCGCGCAGCGCGCCGGAGCGCGACGACATCGATCCGGGGGCGATCCGCGGCCTGCTCGCCGACACCTTCATCCTCGAATTCGCGCCGCATAGCGGCTTTCCCTTCCGCATCGTCGGCGCGCGCACCGGCGCCTTGTTCCAGCGCGAGCTGCGCGGCGAGCCGTTCCTCGCGCTGTGGCGCGCGAGGGACCGCGACGAGATTCGCGCCGTCCTCGCCGCTGTCGCCGACGAGGCGCAGCCGTTTCTCATCGGCGCGAGCGCGGCGCCGGAAGGCGTTCGGCCGATCGACGTCGAAGTTCTTCTGCTGCCGTTGCGCCATCACGGCGCCACGCATGCGCGCGTTCTCGGCTGCTGCGCGCCGGGCGCCGCGCCGCTGTGGCTCGGGCTGCTCGAGGTCGACGGGCTGGCGCTGTTGACGCTGCGCGCGTTGGGGCGGCGCGACGACGACAGCATGGCGACGCTCGACGCATCCGCTGCGGCGAAGGATTTCGGGCGCGCGCCGCAGCCGATTCGCCGCGGGGCGTTCTTTGTCCATTCGCCAGGCCGCTGAAGGCGCGCGAAAACGGCGACAATCGCAGCAAGGTAATCGTCCCTTAACCGCGACCGCATTAGCATGATGCGGTCGCATCGTCTGGCTATTGACGAACTGTTGAGTGTGGAACTTCCTCGATGGGCAAGTTCAGGGAATCGTGGAGCGCGCCGGCGTGAGAGCGATAGCGGCGTTCCCCGCCGATCCGGCGCAGCATGAGCGCCGGCGCCACCAGCGGGTCAAGGTGCGCCTGACCGGACAGTTCATGCGCCAGGACCGGCAGGAGTTTCCCTGCACGACGATCGACATCTCGCCCGGAGGGATCGCGTTCGAAGCGGAGGCGAGCGGCGAGATCGGCGAGCGCATCATCGCCTACTTGAACC
>CAZKHF010000034.1:0-15613 GCA_964552445.1 uncultured Bradyrhizobium sp.
CGGTCATCATCAGCACCAGCGCCATGGAGGTGAGCATCCAGGCGGTGTCGCCCGAGTTGCCGATGCACTTATCGGTCACGGTCGACGAACACGACGGCGGCGCTGCGGGCGCGGCCGGCGCGGCGGCGGCGGGGGTCGCCGCAGCAGCGGGCGTGGCGGCGGGCGCCGGGGCCGCCGGCGCGGGGGTCGCGGCGGCGGCGGGCGCCGATGCGGCGGGGGTGGGCGTCGCGTCGTCCGCGCGCGAGGGCGCGGGACCGGCGAAGCCGATGAGGGCCGCGATCGCCAACGCTGGCGCTAGCCCCATGAAAAACCGAGACAGCTTCATTTTTCGAGACTCCGTTGAGAATGGGAGGGCGCCGCGCTCACAGCGCGTCCCGGTCCTTTTCGCCGGTGCGAATGCGGACAGCGGATTCCAGGCTGTAGACGAAGATCTTGCCGTCGCCGATCTGACCGGTGCGGGCGGCGGCGACGATCGCGTCGATCACCTTGTCGACCAGCTCGGCGTTGACGGCGACCTCGATCTTGAGCTTCGGCAAGAAGCTGACGGCGTACTCCGCGCCGCGATAGATCTCGGTGTGGCCCTTCTGGCGGCCGTACCCCTTCACTTCCGTCACGGTCAGACCGTGCACGCCGATGGAGGTCAACGCGTCACGCACCTCCTCGAGCTTGAACGGCTTGATGACTGCCATTACGATTTTCATGTGTCTCGCCCCATTCTTGAAGGCGCGGCGCGGATCGACGATGAAACGCGCCCCTCCTCCGTCCAGTATCGACCGGGCGTCCGGCGACGCGCCGTGCCGCTTTACTGGTACAAGCCTCGTGCCAAGCGCCGGGGCGGAAGCCAATTTCGTGAAAAACGCTGGGGTTTCGGGCGCTGCGCGGGCGCGCCGGCGCCTAAGCCGGCGAGTCGGGTGATTAGAGTTTAGGCGCCTAAAGATTAGTCAGTGTGGCTTTTTCGACCGGCGCGGCGTCGGGGCGGCCAGCCTCCGCGCCCCGGCGGGCGGCCTCGGGCGGCGGACCTCGGCGCGAAACGTTCCCAAACGTCACGGGATTTCGGCGATCGCCGTAACCCTCCCGTAATCCCTGCCTGCCATCATCGTCGCCTCCCAGGGACGCTTGCTCGCCGCAGATCGCATGAGTTTCATTCGCAGCATCTTCGCCGCCGGGCGTCGCGCGCTCGCGGCCTTCGCGCGCCGGCAGGACGGCTCGCCGGCGGCGGAGTTCGCGCTCACCGCGCCGATCTTCGTCGTGCTGATCTTCGCCACCGTGCAGATCGCGGTGATCTACATCGCCGAGAGCTATCTCGAGACGGTGGCGGAAGAAAGCGCTCGAACGGTGCTCACCAACAACGCGTCCGGCTTGACCCCGGCGCAGTTCCGCACCGCGGTGTGCAACAACTTGCTGGCGATGTTCACCTGCTCCTACGTCGGGATCAGCTTGACCCCGGCGACCTCGGAAACCTCGATCTGCACCTCCCCGCCGACCTTCAACTCGGACGGAACCCTGGCCGCTCCGTCGCCCTATGTCGTTCCGACGTCGGGACAGATCGGCGTGCTGCAGATCTTCTATCAGTGGCCGGTGCTCGGCCTGCCGCTCGGCTTCAGCTTCGGCAACCTCGGCAACGGCGCCTACCTGATGCTGTCGACCCAGGTCTTCATGGTCGAGCCGTCGCAAACGCAATCATAGAGGCGCAGTCGCAACGATGGCCGTCGCGCGTCGGAACCTTCGCTGGCTCTTGAAGACGATCCGCGCCGCGCGGGCGTTCGGCGACGACCCCCGCGCGACCGCGCTGGTCGAAACGGCGCTTTTGTTGCCGGTGGCGCTGATGACCCTCGCGCTGCTCGTCTACGGCGGGGAAGGCTTCTCCATCCAACGCAAGGTCACGCTGACCGCCCGCACCGTCACCGACCTCGTCACCCAGGCGACGCCGACCCAGATGAGCAGCGGCTTCTCGATCGTCTCGCATACGTCGATCGACGCCGAGCTCCAGGTCGCCTCGGCGGTGATGACGCCCTATTCGAGCTGTTCGGGCGCCAATCTGTCGATGGTGGCGTCGGAGGTGGTGATCAACAGCGACGGCGCGACCGCCACCGTGCAATGGAGCGAGCCCTATAACGGCGCGACCGCGCGGACGGTCGGCACGAAAGTCACCCTGCCGGGGACGATCGGGACCGGACAGGCCGGCAACTATTTCATCCTCGGCGAGGTCTACTACACCTACACGCCGCTCAATCTCTTCGAGACGCTCGGCAATCTGACCCTGTCGGGCGCGATCTACCTTACCCCCCGCCAGTCGATCGGCATCACCTGCACCGACTGCGCCACCCATAGCTGAAGCATCGCTCGCGCTTCCCGCGCGCCCGGCTTGCAGGCGCGGCCGTCGGCCTAAGGCATACACACATCTTTTCGGCTTCGCGTTGGGCTGTTTTTTCGGATTCCATTTTGGTCGTGGGATTGATTCGCCTGGAGCGAGGGCGATGCTTGGGATGACGGACTTGGGGCGGTTCGGCGACGAACGGCTGCAAAAAGGGGGGCCGATTTTCTGGCGGCCCTCATCAGCAGGCGCAGCTCGTGCCTACGGCGACTTGGCGGCGACCGTGCGGGGACGGAGCGGTTCCGGCGCTTTCTTCACAACCGGCGCGTGACGCTTGAGGCGATGATCGCGACGGCGGCCGACCATACGGCGCGGGCGGCGCTCGGTCGGCACATGCTGGCGATCCAGGACACGACCGAGATCAACTTCTCCGGCCACGAGGGCAGCAAGCGCGGCTTCGGCGTGGTGGGCAACGGCAAGGACATCGGATTCTTCTTGCACCCGGTGCTGGTGACAGAGGCCGGGTCGGACCCCTCCGACGTCGGCCATTGCGGGGGCATTGTCGGACTGGCGGACGCCTTCGTGCGCACGCGAGCGAAAGCGCCGCCTGGCGGGCGCAAATCGCGCGAGGCGCAACGCAAGAAGGGACGCCCGATCGCCATGCGCGAGAGCGGGCGCTGGCTTGATGGCTTGCGCGCGGCCGAGCGCACGCTGGCCGGCGCCGCCATGGTCACCGTCGTCGCCGATTGCGAGAGCGATATCTATGATCTGTTCGCCGCGCCGCGCGCGGATCATGTCCACCTTCTCGTGCGAGCCGAGCACGACCGTTGCTTGGCGGGCGGAACCAAGCTCTTCGCCGCGATGGCCGCTTCGCCGCCGGTCGCGGCCTGGACGATCGCGGTTCCCGCCAAGCCAGGCCGGCCCGGGCGCACGGCGCGGGTCGCGGCGAGCTTCAAGAGGATCGAGATCAAACGCCCGCACTACGGCCACATCAACAAAAGCCGGCCCAAGACGATCGCGCTCACGGCAGTCGGGGTCGCGGAAGTCGATCCGCCCGAAAACGCGACGCCGATCGCGTGGATTCTGTTGATCACGCATGGGGTAGCGAGCGCCGAAGACGCTGCGCGCGTCGCGCGCTGGTATCGGGCGCGCTGGACCATCGAGCAGGTGTTCCTCTCGATCAAGACCCAGGGATTCGATCTGGAACGCAGCCAGATCGAGACGCGCCAGGCCATGACCAAACTTGCCCTCGGCGTGCTCATCGCCGCCGTCCGCACGATGCAATTGGGCCACGCCCGTTCCGGCGCCACGGGGCAAAAGCTCTCCGACGCCCTCGAAGAGGCCGCCGCGCCTTTGGTAGAGGTCCTCACGCGCAAGCTCGAAGGCAAGACAACCAAGCTCAAGAACCCCCACCCGCCGGACACCCTCGCCCGCTTCGCCTGGGTTGTCGGACGGCTCGGCGGATGGGACGGTTACGAAGGCCACGGCTACAAACCTGCCGGCCCCAAAACCATGGCCATCGGTCTCCAACAATTCGACGCCATCCGAACCGGCTGGGAAATGCAACGCGACGATCCGCTGCCCGCAGCAGATGTGTGACTCCGTTAGGCCGCCGGCCGCGCCTGCAAAAAGGGGCGACCGCGCGCGCAACGCGGCGCAGGCGCCGTCAGTTGGTCAGGTGCGCGGTCTGGATCACGGTGTTGAACAGCGCGTTGAGATCGCTGCCGATGTTGCTGCTGTCGACGCCCGCGTCATAGAACAGGTTGGGCGAGGCGCAGGACTCCAGCTGCGAGGCGATCTGCGACTGGAACGGCGCGATCCAATCCACGTACCAGGCGTCCGCCGTCACCTGGTAATAGTCGGTGTAAAGGATCGCGATGCGGATGCCCTGGTTCTTGATCGTCGTGCACAGCGTCGGGTTGATCGGCGCCTGGCAACGATCGCCGCCAGAGAGCGACTGGCTGCATGTCGTCGTGTATTCGTCCTCGACGCCGTCGGTGACGAAGAACAGCACTTCCTGTGGCGTGTCGCCCTTGACGTTGGAGCCCTGGCCCGCCGGTTTGTTGGGAATGATATTGTACATCGTCGTCAGCGCGTTGTCGTAGTCGGTCGCCCAGTCGCCGCCGCCGCCGTTGCCGTCGCAGGCGGCGTCCGAGCACTGCGCGTTGTTCAAGTAGTACTCCATCAGCTTGAAGTTCTTAGAGGCGCTCGACCAGCTGGAGACGTAATCCGTCGTCAGCGCCATCAACTGATTGTAGTTATTGGAGCTCGTCATGTCGATCTGCCACGACGAGTCCATCGAATAGGCGGCGAAGCGATAGACCGGCGGCGTCGACGAGGGCGAGTTCTGCACGGCGGCGGCGGCGTCGCTCATCAGGTCGGTGACGCCGGTGTTGAGGGCGTCGATGCGCAGCGTGATGTTGTTCTTGATCGCGACCTCATAGTCGTCCATCTGCTGGCAGCCGGCGTTCGGGTCGTTCCTTTGGCCGCTCGGGGCGCCGGTGCAGGTCTGACTGGGTTTGTTCGGATTCCAATAAGGGTTGCCGGCGGTGTCGCTGTTGCCGACGCTCGCCTGATGGCAGGCGAAGGCGCAGCCGGCGCCGCCGTCCTGCTGCGACGTGAGCTTCTCCATTTGCGTGATGCCGTCCGACGTCGCCGGCAGCGCCATCGAGGGCGAATTGTCGAGCAGCAGGTAGAAATCGATGTTGGCGGCTTGCGCCGCGTTCGCCGTCATCGTGCCGCCCAATTCGATGGTGGAGACGCCGAGGATGCTGGCGAAGATGTTCTGGTTGTACTCGACGTAGGTGACGGTCACGTCGCGTTGGAGAGAGTTCGTCGCGTCGGGGACGACGGTGATCACGACCGGGGGCGCTCCCGGCGCGAGCGAGGAGATGTTGGCGATGAGGCCGTTGAACATGTTGGTGGCGGCGGCCTGCGCGGTGTCTCTCGACTGCTGCATCATGCCCGGCGTCAGCGCGGCGAGCGCCGCCGCGTCCGCCGCCGCGTTGAGCTCGGTGCGCACCTGCTGGGCGCGGATGAGGTCGATCGCCGCGCCGACCCCGAGCAGCATCGCCGGCAGCGCCAGCGCGTACATCATCGCGACGTTGCCGCGGCGATCGCGGCCGAAATGGTGCTTGAACGACGGGCGCATGGCCATGCTCACGAAGTTTTCGCCGGCGACCTCGAGGTCCCGCGCGCCTGGCCGGACCGGGACGCGGCTTTCGTTTTCGCGGCGCGTCGGACGCCGTTCCGATCTGGCCGCAGACGGGTTAATGCTTCTAAAATGAAATGATTAAGATTCTGCCGATCGACCGGCCGCGGCTGGGGAATCGCTGAGCAAGGTTACGGAAGGTTAGGCCGGATAGGAAAGCGGCGGGGCGCCCTCGAGCGAAGCTGGCTCCCCGAGCAGGACTCGAACCTGCGGCCATTCGATTAACAGTCGAATGCTCTACCAGCTGAGCTATCGGGGATCGGCCGGATCGCGACGGCGCCATATAGCAGAAATCGCCGCGATGGAAAGCGCCAATTTCGCACGCCAATTTCGCCCCTCGCCGCCGGCGCCCGCAGGCCGGGCCTTGCCGGCGCGCCGACGCGGCGCCACCATCGCCGTCATGCTCGATCCTTTGCGCTTCCCGGAACTGTTGACCCCCAAGCAAATGGGGGAGGCCGACCGGCTGACCATGGCCGGCGGCGTCGCCGGCGCGACGCTGATGGAGCGCGCCGGCGCCGCGGTCGCCGACGAGGCGGCGCGGCTCGCCCCGAGCGGCGGACGCGTCGCCGTCGTGTGCGGGCCGGGCGGCAACGGCGGCGACGGTTTCGTCGCGGCGCGGCTGCTCGCCGAGCGGGGCTACCGCGTCGAGCTCGAATTGCACGGCGAACGCGCCGCCCTGCGCGGCGACGCGGCGCGGATGGCCGAGCGCTGGCGGGGCGCGGTCGCGCCGGCCGAGGCGCTCGACCTCGACGCGGCCGATCTGGCGATCGACGCGCTCTATGGCGCCGGGCTCGCGCGCGACCTCGAAGGGTCCGGCTTGCGCCGGGTCGCGGCGATCAACGCCTTCGCGCGAAGCGGCAAGCCGGTGGTCAGCGTCGACGTTCCTTCTGGTCTCGACGGCGAGACCGGCCGCGCGCGCGGCGCGGCGGTCGAGGCGACCGCGACCGTCACTTTCTTCCGCCTCAAGCCAGGCCACCTGCTCTTGCCCGGCCGGATTTTGTGCGGCCGGCTCGTCCTCGCCGAGATCGGCATCGCCGAAAGCGCGCTGGCCACGATCGCGCCCCGCGCCTTCGTCGACGCGCCGGCGATCTGGCTGCATGCGCTGCCGCGGCCCGGCGCGGCCTCGCACAAATACACGCGCGGCGCGGCGCTCGTCCTCTCCGGCCCCGCCCATCGCACTGGCGCGGCGCGGCTGGCGGCGCGGGCGGCGCTGCGCGTCGGCGCCGGGCTCGCGACCATCGCCAGCCCGCCCGACGCCGTGCTGGTCAACGCGGCGCATGCGACCGCGGTGATGGTGGCGCCATTCTCCGGCCTCGCCGGCTTCTCGCAATTGCTCGCCGACCCGCGGCGCAACGCCGTGCTGATCGGACCGGGCGCCGGGGTCGGCGGGGAGACGCGCGATCTCGTCGCCGCGGCGCTTTCGCTGCCCAGCGCCGCGCCGCGCGCCGTCGCGCTCGACGCCGACGCGCTGACCAGCTTCGCCGGCGACGCGGCGGGGCTGGCGGCGCTGATCGCGCGCGAGGGTCGGGCGACCGTGGTCACGCCGCACGAGGGCGAGTTCGCGCGCCTGTTCGGCGGCCGCGGCGAAGTCGTCGACGCGCCCTCGAAGCTCGCGCGCGCCCAGGCCGCCGCCAAGCTCATCGGCGCGACGGTCGTTCTCAAGGGCGCCGACACGGTGGTCGCCGCGCCCGACGGCCGCGCCGCGATCGGCTACGATCTGCCGCCCAACCTCGCCACCGCGGGCTCGGGCGACGCGCTCGCCGGTTTCGTGTGCGGACTGTTGGCCCAGGGCATGCCCGCTTTCGAGGCCGCCGCGGCCGCGGTGTGGCTGCACGGCGCCGCCGCGCGCGCCTTCGGCCCCGGCCTCATCGCCGAGGACCTGACGGAGACGCTGCCGGGCGTGCTGCGGGAGCTGTTCGCTTAGAGCGCGGTCAACGCGCTTGGCGCAGGGAGAACGGAGCGCGCGTCGGTCTCGCCGAGCGTCGCGGGATCGATGTTCGCGTCGGCCCACGCCTTCAACGCGGCGATCACCGGCTCGAGGCTGCGCCCGCGCGCGGTCAGGCTGTACTCCACCTTCGGCGGCACTTGCGGATAGACCGTGCGCACGATCAACCCGTCGGCCTCCAGCTCGCGCAGCTGGTTGGTCAGCATGCGCTGCGTGACGTTGGGAATGCGACGGCGGATTTCGTTGAAGCGGTGCGTCCGCTCCAGCAGGTGAAAGAGCACCACGCCCTTCCACTTGCCGTCGATCAGGCTGAGCGCCGCCTCGACGGCGCAGCCGGGACTGCAATCCAGGCGTCTGTGGCGAGCGCCGGTCAATTCAGTATCCTTTTCGACACTATGTGCTCTCAATCTGCATTCTTGCGGATCGGCCCTCTAGTTGTCAATCTTCGGCTGAACAGAGACGGGAGGACGCCATGCGCGCCATCGGCTATCAAAAATCGCTCCCCATCGACGATCCCAATTCGCTGGTCGACATCGACCTGCCCAAGCCCGAGGCGACGGGCCGCGACCTTTTGGTCGAGGTGCGGGCGGTTTCGGTCAATCCGGTCGACGCGAAAGTGCGCCGCCGCGAGGCGCCGCCGGCCGGCGCCTGGAAGGTGCTGGGCTGGGACGCCGCGGGGACGGTGGTCGCCGTCGGTTCCCAGGTCGAAGCGTTCAGGCCGGGCGACGCGGTCTTCTACGCCGGCGCGATCAATCGTCCCGGCGCCGACGCCGAGTTTCATCTGGTCGACGAGCGCATCGTCGGCCGCAAGCCCGCTTCGCTCGATTGGATTGAGGCGGCGGCGCTGCCGCTGACCGCAATCACCGCCTGGGAAATGCTGTTCGACCGGCTCGACGTGCTGAAGCCGCCGCCCGGCGCGGCGCGCGCCCTGCTAATCGTCGGCGGGGCGGGCGGCGTCGGCTCGATCGCCATCCAGCTCGCGCGCCGGCTGACCGATCTTTCCGTGATCGCCACCGCCTCGCGCCCCGAGACGCGCCAATGGACGCTCGGTCTCGGCGCCCACCACGTCGTCGACCATTCAAAGCCGCTCGCCGCCGAGGTCGCCGCGCTCGGTCTCGGCGCGCCCGCTTTCGTCTTCTCGACCAACGACAGCGGCGGCCATCTCAAAGACATCGCCGAGCTGATCGCGCCGCAGGGCCGCTTCGGCCTGATCGACGATCCCGCGGCGCTCGACGTCAATCCGTTCAAGCGCAAGAGCGTGTCGATCCACTGGGAGTTGATGTTCACGCGGGCGCTGTTCGGGACGCCCGACCTCGCCCAGCAGGGCGCGCTGCTCGATCGGGTCTCGCGGCTGGTCGACGAGGGCGCGGTGAAGACGACGCTCGCCGAGCGCTTCGGCGCCATCAACGCCGCCAACCTCCGGCGCGCCCACGCCCTGATCGAAAGCGGCCGCGCCAAGGGCAAGATCGCGCTCGCCGGGTTCGGCGTCGCGGCGGCCTAGCGGCGGGCTTCGGGCGCGGCGCGCTCGGCGATCGGGCAGGCGCGGCCCACCGTTTCGGCGAGGAACGCCGTCGCCGCGCGCGTCGCGGCGGCGCGCCGGGCGTCGGGGTAGACGAGCAGCCAGAAATCCTGGGTCGGCGGCGCCGGCTCGACGCTGAGCTCGACCAGGCTCGGGTCGCCGTCGCCGACGAAGCGCGGCAGGGCGACGACGCCGAGACCGGCGCGCGCCGCCTGCGCCTGGCTGAAAAGGTCGCTGGCGCGGAAGGCGAGCTCGCGCCCGCCCGCCAACGCCTTCAGCCATCGCTGCGAGGTCACGCGGTCGAGCTCCGCGTCGAAGCCGATGAAGCGCCAGGCGTCGCGCGGCGTCCCGGCGACCTCGGGCGCGGCGTAAAGGGCGAAGCGGGCGCGGCCGATGCGCTTGGCGACCAGCCCGGTCTTCTCCGGCCGACCCATCCGCACCGCGACGTCGGCCTCGCCGCGGTCGAGCGCCGCCGCGCCCGGCGCGCCGCTCAGCGCGATCGTCACGTCGGGGTGGGCGCGCTGAAAGGCGGCGAGGCGCGGCGCGATGACATAAGCGGCCAGCGCCGGCGGCGCGCTGACGCGGACGTTCGCCGCCGGCCGCTTGGCGAGCCGCGCCAGCCGCTCGACGGCGACCGCCGCCGCCTCCATCGGCGCCGCCGCCGCCGCGACGGCGAGGCCATGCGGCGTCAGCGGCGCGCGGCGCGGCAGGCGGTCGATCAGCCTGAGTCCGAGCGCGCGCTCGAGCGCGGCGATCCGCCGCCCGACCGTCGCGTGGTCGACGTTAAGCTCGCGCGCCGCCGCCGAAAGCGAGCCGGCGCGGGCCAGGGCGGCGAAGACGCGCAAATCGTCCCAGTCGATCATCGGCGCATTCTTGCACCGAATCGGCGGCAAATTCCACAATTACGCACATCGCGGCGCGGCGGTAGGAAAGAGGCGAACAGGGAGATTGCGATGACCTCTGCGACAACCCTGGCGATGACCATCGCCGCCCCAGGCGGCCCGGAGGCGCTGCGCGCGAGCGAAATCGCGCTGCCGCCGGTTGGGCCTGGCGAAGCGCGCGTCCGCCAGAGCTACGCCGGCGTGAACTACGTCGACGTCTATTACCGCAGCGGTCTCTATGCCGCGCCGGCCTATCCGGCGGCGCTTGGCGTCGAGGGCGCCGGCGTCGTCGCGGCGCTCGGCGCCGGCGTCGCCGATCTCAAGGTCGGCGACCGGGTCGCCTATGTCGGCCATCCGCTCGGCGCCTACGCCGCCGAACGCGTCCTGCCGGCGTCGCGCCTCGTTCGCCTGCCGGAGGCGATTGACTTGCGCACGGCCTCGGCGGCGATGGCGCGTGGCCTCACCGCGCACATGCTGCTGAATAAGGTCGCGATCCTGCGGGCGGGCGACTGGGTTCTCGTCCACGCGGCGGCGGGCGGGGCGGGCCAGATCGTTTCTCGCTGGGCGCGCCGCCTCGGCCTGCGGGTGGTCGGCACGGTCGGCTCGGCGGCCAAGGTCGAGACCGCGCGCGCCGCCGGCGCGGAAGCGGTCTTCCTGCATGGCGATCCCGGCTGGGTCGACCAAGTCCGGCGCGTCGCCGACGGCGCAGGCGTCCAGCTCGCGATCGACGGGATCGGCGGCGAGACCTTCGCGCGCACGCTCGCGGCGTTGCGCCCGTTCGGCGTCGTCGCGACCATTGGCCAACCGGCCGGGCCAATCGCGCCGATCGCCGTCGAGGCGCTCGGCTATCCGCGCCCGGTCGCGGTCGCGCGGCCGAGCGTGCTCGCCTACGCCAAAGATCCCGACCGCTACCGCGAAGGGGTGCGCGACCTATTCGCCGCTTTGGCGGACGGGTTGACCGTCTCGATCGGCGCCGAATACCCGCTGCGCGAAGCGGCGCGCGCGCACGCCGATCTCGAAGCGGGGCGGACCACCGGCAGCGTGCTGCTGGCGATCGGCTGAGCCGCCGCGCCGGCGAGCGCCCGGCGTCGAGCCGTCCGGCGCGCGATCGGATTTGAAATTCCAAAGCGTTTATGTCTTCTCGGCGGGGGCCGACCGACGTCGGCGCAGGCCAGCGCGATGAAGACGATGACGACGCCCGTCCCGCGAAAGCTGTTGACGATCGAAATCGATCGCTCGGGCGTCGGGCTCGCGCGTCGACTGGCGCCTTGGTCGGCCGCGCTGCTCGCCCTGGTCGTCCTCGCCGCCGGCTGGTTCGTCTGGCGCGCGACCTTTCCCATGGAGATCTTCTACAACGAGCCCTGGAACGCCTGGCTGTCGGACCTCGCGTTGCGGCGCGACGCGCTCTACCCGCCGAGCGACGCGCTGACGTTGAACAACTATCCGCCGCTCTCGTTCGTGCTGCTGCATTTCGTCGCGGCGCCGCGCGTCTTCGCCAACGCGCTCTATGCGGGTCGGGCGGTTTCGTTCGTGTCGACCTTCGTCGTCGCGGCGGCGGTCTACCGCATCGCGCGCGAGCTCGGCGCCGGCAAGGCGTCGGCAGCGTTGGGCGCGCTGTCGTTCGTCGCCCTCGTCTTGCAGTTCTTCGACGAGAGCGTCGCGGCGTGCGACCAGAACATGCTCGGCTTGGCCGCGATGTACTGGGCGTTCTACATGTTCTTGCGGTCGAGCTCGACGTCGGGCGTGCTCGCCTCCTTCGCGGCGATGGCCGCGGCGGGGCTCATCAAGCACCACCTTGCGGCCGCGCCGCTCGCCGCCGTCGTCTGCCTGTGGTTCGTCCGGCCGCGGCTGGCGCTCGCGGCGGCCCTGTTCGGCGCGCTGGTCTGCGCCGCCCTGACGCTGGTTTGCTGGGGCGTCTACGGCGACAACTTCTTCGCCCAGATGCTGGCGCCGCGGCAGATCCTGCTGGGCAAGCCGATCGTCGGGCTCGTGCGCCTGCAATGGGTCGCGCCGCTGTGGCCATTCTGGTTCTACTGGCTTGCGGTCGGCGAAAACGCGCGCGCCAGGCGGGTCACGCTGGTCATGACCGCGACCAGCGTCGCCGTGTGGATGGTCTGGCGCCTGGGCGCGGGGGTCAGCGCCAACGCGGAGCTGGAATTGATCGTCGCCTCGACCATCGCCTTCGCGCTGACGCTCGAAGGACTTGACCACCGTCGACTGCGGCTCGGCCGCTTCGCCGCGTCGCTTTCCACCCTCTGCGCTTTGGCGATGGTCGCGCGCGCGGTCGCTTCCGGGCAGGATCTCAACTACCTCGCGTGGCTCGATTCTGGGCGGCGCGCCGCCGTCAGCGCTGCGGCGGAAACGACCGCACGCGAGATCGCGCGCGTGGCCGCGATCCCCGGCGAAGTCTCATGTTCGGTGCGAACGGTCTGCTATCTCGCTGGCAAAGCGTATGTTTACGACCCTTATGGCGTCGAGCAGTCGCTGAAGACCGGGCGGGCGACGCCGGCCGAGATTGAAGCCAAGGCGCGCGCGATCCGTTTCGCGCCGGTGTCCGCCGCAGCGCGCTGGTGAGGCGCTCGGCCGCGCCGAGCCGGCGTTCGTCTTCTCGACCGCCGGCGCCGACAAGCGTCTCGCGGAGATCGTCGAGCGGATCGCGCCGCAGGGCCGCTTCGCCCTGATCGACGATCCGCCCGCGCTCGACGCCATTCCGTTCACGGTCAAGAGCGTGTCGATCCATTGGGAGTCGATGTTCACGCGGGCGCCGTTCGGGACGCCCGACGTCGCCCAGCAGGACGCGCTGCTCGATAGGGTCTCGCGGCTGGTCGACCAGGGCGCGGTCAAGACGACGCTCGCCGAGCGGCGCCCGCCTCCGCGGCGGTCTGCGTTCATCCACAATCGACGCGATCGCTTCGCGCCCAGACAGCCCGTCACTTCACAGCTTCAGGGCAGCGGTCGATAGGACCGAGTTGTTGCGAAGCCGCGGCCGAAGGCGATGGTTCGGGGTCGCCTGAGACCTCGAGGGAGAATCGCCACGAACTTTTCGCCTTGGCCGAAGGCTTTGGTTCTGAGTTGTCTGAGACCGATCGCGGCGGGGTCAACGCCACCGCGACGTCGGCGACGGCGATCACGCCAGCCGGGCCCACGATTTCGTATTGAAAGGCGTCCGCCCCAACGTAGCCCGTCGATGGCTTGTAGTATAAGACTCGGCCAAGCGCCTCCCTTCCCACGCATGAAACCGGTCGCGGCTCGTTCGCAAACTTGATCGTCGTCCGCTCGTCACGGTAGCAGACAACCCCGTGGAGCGCCGCTCTCACGAGTTCGTATTGCGGCAGCCGTATCGTCTGGCAATCGTCGCCTGTCTGCATGCGGCCAAGGATTCTGACCTCGTCCTGCGTCGGCGACGTCGTGACGATCGACAGCTTCCGAGGCCTGCCGTCGACAACCGTGACCTGGGAGTTCCCGGCATTGAACACGCCGTCCTCGGCGGCGGCGGCGCTCGTCCACGCCAAGAGACACAACCACGCCAAAGCGCGTTTTCTCGGAAATCGCTTACGGCGCCGGCTTGTGCTGGCGAGCTCCGACGCCGCTCCGAGTCTTGCGCGTCTGTTAGCCGTCATCGTCCCGGTCCTTGTGCAAGATTTCAGATGCGGCCGCGTTGCTGTCGCCTTGGCGAGGTCAAGGCGCAGTTTTGCCGGAAAAGCTGGATTGGAATGACCGGGGTTAGGGCGACGGCCCGCTCAATTAATCTCATCGCGGCGGATCGGGCAAGGCGGGGATAAAAGGACACAGGCGAGACGAGACAGGGCGCCAAGGCGCTGGACGACGAACGGACACGCCAAATCAGCCGCGTGGTCGCGGCGACCCGCAGCGCAATTCTGGAAGTCGGCCGCGCCGCCGCCGATCGCCTGCAGCTATTGGACCTGGAACCAGCCGCAGAGGCCGGCGGCGCGGCGTTCCGGGATCGCCGAGGCGATCGGCCACTTGCCGGGATTGTCGGCGACGAAGGCGGCGTGGACCGTTCGGCCGGGCGGGAGGATGACGACGTCCCGCCAATAGGGGTCCCAGCCGTCGTCGAGCGCGTGCAATTGGCGCGCGACGTGGCCGTCGAGCCGCATCGCTTGCACGATCGGCGTGCGGTTGACGAAGCCGAGCGTGACCGGCGCGCCGCGGGGGACGACGAACAGCGGCTGCCCGCCCCAGTCGCATAAGGGCGTTCCGTTGATCGTGTAGTTTTGAGCGCCGCCGCCGGCGAGGGCGAGATCGACGCGCTTGGCCCGCTCGAGCGCAATCTCCTTGGGCAGCGAGGGGTTGGCGGGAAGGCCGGCGATCGGCGGGCGCGCCGGGCGCGCTTCCCCGCGCGCCTCGAACACGATCAGCGGGCGGTCGGTCTCGCCGGCGATCGCCGCCGCGTCGCCGCCGCGCAGGAGGAAGCGGGCGGTCGCGCCCGCCTCGCCCGGCAGGTCGAACATCAGCTCGTAGCGGCCGCCCGGCCCCAGCGGGAAGACGTTGCGCAGCGGCGCGAACGGTTCGCTCGGCTGGCCGTCGACGGCGACGATCAACGGCGTCAGGCCGTCGACGCCGATCAGCATGACGCGCGCGGTCGCGGCGTTGGCGAGTCGCAAACGCACGCGCGCGCCCGGCGCGGCCGAGAGCGTCAGCGGCGCCGGCGGCCCGTTGGCGGCGACGAGCGCGCCCGCTCGGCCGTCGGCCCGCCCGGCTGGGTCGCCGGCGGCGCGGTCGAGCTGTCCGTCGGCGTCGAGCCGCCAGTCGGAGAGGACGACGACGGCCTCGAGGTCCGTCGCCGGCGCCGGCGCCTCCTCGATCACCACCGGGCCGTAGAGCCCGCCGGCGATCTGCCCCGCGGTCGCCGCGCCGCAGTCGGGCAGATAGAGGTTGAAGCCGGCGTCGGGCGGGACGAATCGGATGTCGGCCTCCGCCCCCGGCGCAACCGGCGGCTGGGTCAAGCCGGCTATCCCAGCCGCGGCGTTCACCGCCCTGAGGCCGTGGAAACTGAGGCTGGTCGGCTCGCCGAGTCGGTTGGCGAGCGTCAGCGCGAGCGTTTCCCCCTTGCGCAAGCGCAGCAGCGGGCCGGGCGAGACGCCGTCGTAGGCGAGAATTCGCGTCGGCGGCGCCGGCGGCGGGGCGAGCTGGAGGGAGGCGGGCGCGGCGTCGAGGCGGCGCGGGACGCCGGCCGGCGCCGCCTCGACCGCGCCGGCGCGCCGCGGCGTCCACAGGCTCGCGGCGAGGCCGCAGCCGAGGAAGACCCGTCGGCTCACCGCCATCGGCGCGGGCCGGGGGAAGCCGATTGCGTCATTTCGGCGCGTCGACGGCGGCGCCGGAATTGCCGGCGAGAAGCCAAGCCCGAACCGTGGTAAGCCTCGGCGTCTCGCGGCGGGACCGGCGTAAGGAGCCAGGAGATGCGTAAGTTGATCGCGTTCGTCGTCATCGCCGCCTGCCTCGGGCTGCTCGGCGTCTCCGCCGCCGCGCCGCGATTGTTGACCCGCGGCTTCGACGGCGCAACCGCGCTGATGGTCGCCGGCGGGCTGTCGACCATCGCGCTTGCGGCCCGTCTTCGGGATTGACGAGGCGCGCCGGGCGCGGCTAAAGGCGCATTTTCCTCTGGCGCGGCGGGCGCAAGCTGCTATAGACCGCGCCCGAAGCGGACCAGCCTCTCCTGCGGAGCAGGGGATGCGGGCGTGGCGGAACTGGCAGACGCGCCGGATTTAGGTTCCGGTGACCT
>CAZKHF010000035.1:0-15411 GCA_964552445.1 uncultured Bradyrhizobium sp.
TCCTTTCCTGGGCACCACTTTCCTGAGGTGATTTGCGAGCGCAGACGGGCGAGCCGCGCGCCCCGCCGGGGCTCAGCTGTACCTTTGTTGAAGCATGGCCGCCGGCCGTTCCCGCAGGCGCGATCGGCGATCGCGCCTGCGGCCCAAGCCTCCGACCGCCGCCGGGGCCGCGTCGGCCCGTCGGCGTCAAGCCGCCCTGCGGGCGGCTCCTCCGTTTCGCTCCGGCCGCTTCGCGGCGACTCCGCCGTTCCGACGCGGCGTTTGGCCACCCGTGAGTTTTGCTGAGCCGACCGGCCCTTCGGGCCGGCGGTCTCGGCAAAACTCATGGGTGGCGAGCAGTCTAATCCACGCGCGGGGGGCAAGGCCGCGCCGCGTAAGCGGAGGCCCGCGTCAGCGGGCTTGGCCAAAGGGCGTCCGAAAGGACGCCCGTCTTTCGACGGGCTACGGACGCCGAGCGCGAATCAGGCGGAGGCGGCGTCTGCGCGAACACGCGTTTGCGCGCGCGGACGGCGTCGACTGCCGCAGGCTCGAACCGCGGGGGCCGCCGCAATTCACCGGCAACTCCGAATCGCCCCGTCGCCGAATTGGCGTGTCTCAACGGTAGGGCGCAGTCCAATGAGCTGTCGCCGAAATTCCCCGACCTGCCCTACGGCCCCGGCGCCGGCGGCGGGGAGGCGGGGCGGCGTCGGGCGAGCCGGCGGCCGAGCGAGAACGCCCAGCACAGCAGCGCCGACAGCGCGAGATAGATCGCGAACAGGATCACGAGCACGATCGCTCCCGCCAACCGATCGTCGCCGAGGCCCCAGGCGGGAAAGATCTGGCCGAGCGCCTGCTGCGAGAGCGCCATCGCGAGGAGCGTGATCGCCGTCGCATAGGGCAGGTTCACCCGCAAAAGCGACAACGCCAGCGGCGGGAGCAACAGCACGGCCGGCGCCGCGAAGTCGAAATTGCGGCCATAGGCCGCGAGAAAGAGCGTAAAGAACCAGCCTCCCGCGACAAAGCGCAAGCCGATCCGCTTCGGGTCGGTCTCCCATTCGATCGGCCGCCGCCGCCGCGGCGGCGCGGCGACGGTCGGCCGCTCGGAAGCCGAAGCGGCGGCGGCGGCCGGGGCGGCGGGCGGCGCTTCCGCGGCCCGCGCGCGCTCGTTCGCCGCCTCCGGCTCGCCGGGCGGGGGCGGCGCCTCGGCGGCGGCCGGCGTCTCGACTTTCGCCGCGGGCGCTTCGCCGAGCGGCGCTTGCGGCGCGTCGGCGGCCGGGCGCTCCCGCGTCGGCGCGCGCCGCATCGCCTCGAGCACGCCGGCGGCGAAGCGGTCGCACCATTGCCGCACCGTCGGCGACTTCGGGTCGTCGAACGCCCGCGGGCGGAAATCGGCCCATTGCTGACGGCGCAGGGCGACGAGGTCGTCGCCGAAGGCGGTGTCGCCGGGCGCGAGGTTCTCGACGTCGACGTAGTAGATCGGAAAGATCAGGTCGTCGCGCTTCAGCGCGCCCATGCGCTCGCGAAAGGCGCGGAACTCCGAGCGGCAGTTCTCGCTCTTGAGATAGCGCGGGGTGATGATCGGGATGAAGAAGGTGACCTGGCCGATCGTGCGCTCGATCGTCGCCGCCCAGTCGGCGCCGAAGGGGATGGCGGCGATGTCCTGCCAGAGCGTCAGCTCTTCGCCGTAGCGCAGATTGACCGCCTTGCCGATCAGCGCGCGCAACTGGCTGAGCTGTCCGTCGCTATGGGCGTCGTCCTGCCGCGCATAGCTCCAGAATCCGACCGGCTTCAGCATTCCCGCCCCCGCGGCCCGCGCGCCTCGCCCGCCGCGAGGCTACCGCACGGGTGAAGCGCTGAATAGCGCGGCGCCGCGCCGCGGCGTTGCGGGGTTGGGCGAGTTCCGTCCCGCCGACCCAAGCGGGCGTCGCTCGACCTCAGAGCATGCCGCAATCGGGTTGAGGCGGGCCCTCGCACCAACGTTCTCCCCTTTGCGGGAGAAGGCGGCGCGAAGCGCCGGACGAGGGTCTCGCGGGATTGCGCCAGATCGCCGCGCGCCCAAGTCCGCCGCGCCGAGCGTGCGCGGGCGCGCCGCCTCGCCGCAACGCGAACGCCCTCGCGGCGGTCGAATTTCCGCCGCTTTCCCTTAAGGTCCTTGTCACAGGGAATCCGCGGCCCAGTTGACGCCCGCGCCGAACGGGTGCGGCAAAATGTCCTAGAGCGTGCGGGAATTAGGAGGTCGAGGCGCTGCGCGGTCGCGCGCCGCGACGACGAGCGCTCGCAGGACGATCAGTGGACGCGCTGCGGGGCGGCCGCGGCGAGAGGCTCGCCGCGGGCGATCGCCGCCAGCGGCTCGCCGTTGCGCCGCCAGAGGATGGCGCGCGCCTTGACCTTGAGGCCGTCGAGGGTGGTCGCGTCGGCGGTGTCGATGCGGGCGGCGACCTGCGCGGTGGCGGCGCGCGCGAAGCACGCCGCGGCGACCGCCTTCGGCGTGCCCCGTTTTCTCACCGCGATCAGCGCCGCGATCTCGCGCGCCCAGGCGGACTCGAGCGCTTCGCCCTGCTCGAGCAGCTCGGCGTCGGGGCGGGCCGGAGCGGAGGCGAACGCGCCGCTTCGCTCGGCGCCGCGCCGCGAGTCCCAGCGCTCGAGTCGTTTGAGTAGAACCTCTGGGGCGAAATGTCGGCGCTCGTAGCCTCGGCTGTCGGCTCCAGCGCCGTGCGTCGAATGGGAAATCTTCGTCATGCGGACGGTGATCCTATGGGCGTCGCGCGGCCAATGTGACGAAGAAGTTAGCGCGCGTCAACTTTCTGGCGCGCTATCTCGACAATAGCGTCACCAAAATCTCAACGGATTGCTTTGTCTTTTCACGTGCGTCGTCTGATCGCTTCTTAATTATATTTTATGACAATTATCCCAGTCGAGACGGCCCGGTCAGCGCGCGAGCCGCCAATACGGGCAGCTTTGACTGAGAGGCAGCGTCACCTCGAAGACGCGCACCGGGTAGTAATAGCGGCAGCTCCGGCTCCAGCCGTCGGGGGTCGACGTCGACCACGCCAACAGCGCCTGGCCCCAGCCGAGGAGGGCGACGTTCGCGCCGAAGATCAGCGCTAGCGCGGTGACGTATTTCATGTCGCTACGCCCGCACGTTCAAAAAGACCGCAGCGGACGGCGAGGCCCGCGAATCGACGCGCCGGGAAAATAACCGACGCGCGCGCCCTCGTCGAGGCGGCCGCGCGGCGTTCAACCGCCGGCGGGCCTGGCGGTCTCGCCGACGCTGAGCAGGCTGGCGAAGCTGATCGCGGCGGCGACGACGATATAGGCGCCGACCCAGGGCAGGCCGCCGCGCTCCAGCAGTCGCTGCGCGAGATAGGGAGCGAGCGAGGCTCCGAGTATGCCGCCGAGATTATAGGCGCTCGAGGCGCCGCTGTAGCGCACGCGCGCGGGGAACATCTCGGGCAAGAGAGCGCCGAGCGGGGCGAAGGTGAGCCCCATCGCGCCGAGCGACAGGCAGAGAAACGTCAGCGCGCCCCACGTCCCGGCGCTGAGCAGATACGGCAGCGCGACGCCGACCAGCGCCGCGAAGGCGCTGGCGGCGAGCAGAACCGCGCGGCGGCCGAAACGGTCGGCGAGGGCGGCGGAGACCGGCGTCGCCAGCGCCATGAAGACCACCGCGACGCATTCCATGCCGAGGAACTGGGCGCGTGGGATGCGCAACGTCGCGACGCCGTAGCTCAGCGCGAAGACGGTGGCGATGTAGAACAGCGCGTAGCACACGACGATCGCCAGCGAGCCCTGAATCAGCGGCCTCCAATGGTCGCGGAGCAAGTCGAGAAGCGGCGCGGCGGCGCGCTCGCGGCGCGCGAGAACCTCGCGGAACGCCGGGGTCTCGATCAGCGAGACGCGCACATAGAGGCCGATCGCCACCAGCGCCGCGCTCGCCAGGAAGGGGACCCGCCACGCCCAGGCGACGAAGCGCTCCTCGCCGAGCGTGACCGCCAGCAGCAGGAACAGGCCGTTGGACATGAAGAAGCCGAGCGGCGGCCCGAGCTGGGGAAACATGCCGAACCACGCGCCGCGGCCGCTCGGCGCGTTCTCCCGCGCCAACAGCGCCGCGCCGCCCCATTCGCCGCCGAGCCCGACGCCCTGGCAGAAGCGCATCAGACAGAGGAGCCACGGCGCGAGGACGCCCGCCTCGGCGTAACCCGGCAAGACGCCGATCAGCGTCGTCGACACGCCCATGGTCAGCATGGTGGCGACCAGCGTCGCCTTGCGCCCGACGCGGTCGCCGAAATGGCCGAACAACGCGGCGCCGATCGGTCGGGCGAGAAACGCCACGCCGAAGGTGAGGAAGGCGTTGAGCTCCTGAGCGCCCGGGGCCGATTGGGGAAAGAACGTCCGGCCGATCACCAGCGCCGCGGCGGCGCCGTAGATGTAGAAATCGTAGAACTCGATCGCCGTGCCGACGAGGCTCGCCAGAACGATGCGGCCGACGGCGATCTCCCGCTCGCCGCCGTCGGTCGCGGCCATAGCCTGGGCGCTCTCAGACACCTATCGTCTCCCCCAATTCAGGGCGGGCGCGCGAGTCAGCGAGGCGCCGTCGAGCGCGGACAGTCCTGGCTCAAGGGCAGGGTCGCTTCGAAGACGCGCACAGGATCGCAATCGCGGCGGCTGCGGCTCCACCCGTCGGCGGTCGCGCTCGACCAGGCAAGCAACGCCTCGTCCCACGCCCACTGCGAGGCGTTCGCTCCGACGATCGCCGCCAGCGCCAGGAGGAGTTTCACGTCGGGTCGCTCCTGCGTCCGAGGAAGCGGCAGCGGGCGAAACAGTCCACGCGCCGGTTGACGCCGAGCGTCATTTACGCGTCGGACTCTGTCAAGCGCCGCGCCCCGACTGCGCACGGATGAGACGGCGGTCCGTTGTCGCAGCCGCGCCCTCAGGCCGCCTCGATCCGCCCGGCCTCCCAGCCGATGATCGCTTGCTTGCGCGCCAAGCCCCAATGGTAGCCGGTCAGCGCGCCCGAGCGGCCGAGCACGCGATGACAGGGGACGACGAACGAGATCGGGTTGCGCCCGACCGCCGCGCCGACCGCGCGGGCCGCCTTCGGCTTGCCGAGCCGCCGCGCGACGTCGGAATAGGTGGTCGCCCGACCCATCGGCACCGCGAGCAGCGTCTCCCACACCCGCACTTCGAAGTCCGTGCCGATCATGACGATGCGCAACGGCTGGTCGGGGCGCCACAGCCGCGGATCGAAGACGCGCGCGGCGGCGAGCGCCGTCGCCTCGGCGCTCTCGACCAGACGCGCGCGCGGCCAGCGCCCGCGCATGTCGGCGAGCGCGGCGGCGCGGCCCGCCTCGTCGACGAAGCCGAGGCCGGCGAGGCCGCGCGGCGCGACGACGAGGATCGCCTCGCCGAACGGAGAGGGATGGAAGCCGTAGGCGAGCGTCAGGTCGCCGCGGCGGTAGTCGCCTGGCGTCATCGCCTCATGGGCGACGAACAGGTCGTGCAGCCGGCTGGGGCCGGAGAGGCCGACGTCGTAGGCGGTCTCGAGCACGCTCGCCGAATCGCGCAGGCGTTCGCGCGCCCGCTCGATGGTGATCGCCTGCAGGAACGCCTTCGGCGTCAAACCCGCCCAGCGCTTGAAGACGTGCTGGAAATGCGAGGCGGAGAGCCCGACGTGGTCGGCGATCGCCTCGATCGTCGGCTGCTCGCGCCAGCGCGTCGAGATGAATTCGATGGCGCTGCGCACCACGGCGTAGTCGGCGCCGGGGGCGATCGGGGCGACAGGAAAGTCAAGCATCGGCCTCGTCCATTGATCCGAACGCAGAGCATCGCCCTTAGCGACGCGCTGCGCCACCCGAAAACGACGGTCGCGGCCGCGCTCGGCCGCCGCGCTTAACAGTCGGTTAGGGAAAACAACCTACTTACAGAACGGGAAAGAACCTTACGTCGGGCGACAATTCAACCGTTCACGCTGGCGGCCGCGAGGGGGCGAGGCATGTCAAGGCTATCGATCCGCAATCTCCTGCTCATCCTGGCGATCGCGCCGCTGGCGGCGTTCGTTCTGCTCGCCGGCGCGGCGACGCTCGACGCTTTCCGCGACTACCAAAACATCAACCAGGCGCTGATCGTGCAGAAGCTCGCCAGCGCCGGCGCGAAGCTCTCGCAGATGCTGGCGAAGGAAGCTTTCGCCACGGCGGCGAACCGGAGCGAGCGGCGCGGAGAATCGGACGCGGCCTTCGCCGCCGTGCTCAGCGCCTACGACGTCTGGAAGGCGACCGGCGCGGCCGACGCGACGATCGAGGGCGACCTCGACGTCATCAAGAAGAAGCAGGACGAGATCAAGCCGTTCCGCGATCACGTCGACGCCGGCTCGGCCACCCACGAAGAAACGATGGGCGTGCTGCAGCGCGGCGGCGCGGCGGGGATGGACCTCACCCGTCGCGTCGGCGCGACCATCAACGACCTGACGCTCGGCCGCCTGATCGACGGCCTGCACGCGCTGATGCAGACGAACGACGGCGAGCTCATCGAGATCAATTTCGGCAAGGCCTATCTTGCCAACAAGAAGCTCAGCGACGAGTACTACTCCTATCTGCTGCACGGGCTGTACCAGCGGGAGATCTACCGGCCGGAGTTCCGCGACAACGCGCCGGCGGAGATCGTCAAGGCCTACGACGACTTCGTCAGCGGGCCGCAGGGCCAGACGATCGCCCAGGTGCGCGAGAGCCTCAACAAGAACGCGCCCGACGCCGCCTTCCCGGCCGACATGCTCGATCGTTGGGTCGCCGCCACCGGCGCGCGCGCTCAAACCATGGAGCAGTTGATCGCCAAGGCGTCGGCGATGGTCGACGCGCTCGCGCAAAACCGCGCGGCGGAAAGCCGCGTCAGCCTGATCTGGCACGCCGGCGGCGCCGGCGTGGTGACGCTGGCGGTGCTCTTGTTGTGCGCGCTCGCCATTCGCGGCATCGGCGACCTGGTGCGCCGCATCGCTTCGAGGATGGCGTCGCTCGCGGAGGGGGACGCCGAGACCGAGGTGCCGCTGGTCGCGCGCCGCGACGTAATCGGCGAGATGGCCCGCGCGGTCGAGGTGTTCCGCCAGGCGGCGCTGCGCAATCGCGAGCTGGAGGCCGCCGCGACGGCCGACCGCGCGCGCGCCGAGCGCGATCGCGCGGGAATGCAGGCGCGGGCCGAGAAGGAGGCCGAAGAGCGGCTCGCCCACGCGACCGACGCGCTCGCCAACGGCCTCGAGCGGCTCGCCGCGGGCGACCTGGCGTGCGCGATCGAGGAGACGCTGGCGCCGCAGTACGAACGGCTGCGTGAGGACTTCAACGCGTCGCTCAAGAAGTTGCGCGAGGCCATGACCGCCGTCGGCCGTTCTGTCGAAGCCGTGCGCAACGGCAGCGGCGAGATTTCCAGCGCCGCGGGCGATCTCGCCCAGCGGACCGAACAGCAGGCGACCTTCCTCGAGGAAACCTCGGCGACGCTGCAGCAGATCGCCACCAACGTCGCCGCTACCTCGCAACGCGCCAGCGAGGCGCGCGGGGCTGCGCGCGACACCCGCGGCCACGCCGAGAGCGCCGACCAGGTGGTGCGGAGCGCCGTCGAGGCGATGGGCCGCATCGAGCAGTCGTCGAAGCAGATCACCCAGATCGTCGGTATGATCGACAACATCGCCTTCCAGACCAATCTCTTGGCGCTGAACGCGGGTGTCGAGGCGGCGCGCGCCGGCGAAGCGGGCCGCGGGTTCGCCGTCGTGGCGCAGGAGGTGCGCGAGCTGGCGTTGCGCTCGGCCAAGGCGGCGAAGGAGGTCGAGACGCTGATCGGCGCCTCGGCGACGGCGGTCGGCGACGGCGTCAAGCTGGTCAACGAGACCGGCGAAGCCCTCAAGGCGATCGCCCAGTTGGTGCAACTGGTCGACGATCATGTCGACGCGATCGCCGTCGCGGCGCGCGAGCAGTCGACCGGCCTCGGCGAGATGACGAAGAGCGTCAACCACCTCGATCAGATGACGCAGAAGAACGCCGCGATGGTCGAAGAGATGAACGCCGCCGGCGCCGGCCTCGCTAGCGAGAGCCAGGGGCTCAGCGCCCTGCTCGCGCGCTTCCGGCTGAGCGCCGACGCCGCCGGCGCGCGTTCTCAGGCGCGCGGCGGCGGCGAGGGCGGGCCAAAGCCCGCTTCGGCGCGCTCGCGCGCGGCGTAGTTCTCGCCGATCGACATCGCGCAGATGCGCGACAGATGGACGTAGGGAAGCCCTGTCTCCGCCGCCCAGGCGTTGAACTGAGCCTGGACCTTGGCGAGGTCGGACTTCGGCTTGACGTCGGCGGCGATGTCGAGCCCGGCGTCGCGCAGGCGGAGGACGACGTCCTGCGACAGGACGAAGCCGTCCCAGCCGAGCGAAAACGACGGCCGGCCGATCAGCGCGCGTCGGCCAGGGCCGCCCAGCCCCATTCGAGCAGCGGCAGCGCGTCGCGAGCGAAGGCGGCGAGGTCGCCGACCAGCGCCGGCTCGGCGAGCCGCGCGTCGGCGATGTCGCGCGAACAGATGAACGACGCGTTGCGCAGCGCCGCGGCGATCTCGGGGTCGGCGACCTCCTCGTAGCCGCGCGGCGCGCGCTTGATCGCGTATTCGCCCTCGATCGCCAGCTTGCCTTTGGCGAGCTTGGCGACCATCGCCTTCCACGCCTTCGGCGCGCGGGCGATCGCCGCGCGCAGCCGGGCAAGTTCCTCGGGCTCGGGCCGCCAGAAGCCGGCGGCCGAGAAGCAGCCGTCGGCGGCGACATGGACATAGACGAGGCCGGGAGCGTCCTTCGCTCCCGTGCGCGTCAGCACCGCGCCGGCGTTGGTCTTGTAGGGGCTCTTGTCGTGGGCGAAGCGCACGTCGCGCTGGATGCGGAACAGCGACGCCTTGCGGTCGCCCTTGAGCGGAACCTTCGCCTTGGCGAAGGCGGCGGCGAGGTCTTCCACCAGGTCGCCGAGCGGCCCCTTCACCTCGCTGTCGTAGATGGCGCGGTTGGCCTCGAACCATTCCTTCGTCTGGTGGAAGGCGAGCGCCTTGAAGAACGGCAGCGCCTGCGGGCCGAAACCTTGGAACGCCATGCGAAAATGTCCTTGAGCGGCGAGAGCGCTGCGGGCGGATCATAGCGCGCCGGCCGCAGGTCGCGCGAGGGCGGACGACGCGCGGCCAATCCGGTTTCGCCACCGAAGGATTTCAGGCGCTTGGGCGCCATTTCGCGTCCCCTTCGCGCGAAGCCCATCGGAAACCGCGCGTCTCCTTATCACGGCGCCGACGGCGCGCGCGGGGGCCGCCCAGCTTCAGGCGAGCGCGGGCGACAACCCAACCCGAGCCAGCTCCGTCGCCCGTGCTGGCCCCTCGGCCCCAGTTACACTAACATTCCAAATGGACCACTTCGTGGGGCGGGTCCAAAGGATTGTGAATATGTTAAGCATTGCATTGCCGAACGGCAGCCTCGAAGAGGGCACCATGAAGCTTTTTGAAGAAGCAAATCTCAAGGTGCTCCGTGCGCCCCGACAGCATGGGGCGAAGATTGAGGACCCGAGGATTTCTCGCGTCACCATCATGCGCCCCCAGCATATTCCGCGCTTGGTGGAGCACGGGACGTACCATCTTGGCGTCTGTGGCCAGGATTCCATCCTGGAGAGCGATGCAAAAGTCTCGATTCTCCAATACTTTTACTACAGCCGAAGGACTCTTGGCGGAGTGCAGGTTGTGCTAGTCGCCGCAGAAAACGACACGACATCATCTCCGGAGAACGTTCCTCCGGGTAGCGCGATCTTGAGTGAATATCCTGAATGGACAAAACGGTTTTTCGAGAAACTCCGCGTTCCGGTTACCGTCGAGTTCTCTTATGGCGGCACCGAAGCCCACATCCCGAGCGATTACCGCTACGGCGTGTGCGTAACTGAGACCGGATCAAGCCTCGCTGCGAACGGTCTGAGGATTGTCGGCAAGCTCTTTGAAAGCAATACCGTGCTGATAGCCAATCAGGATGTGCAACGTGACGAGCAGAAGAAGGAAGCAATACATATTATCAGCTTGCTTCTTTCTGGTGCGCAAGACGCCCGTGACCAGGTTCTTCTTGTTATGAACGTCCCGACGCGCAAGAAGGAAACCATCCTCAAGCGCGTTCCGGCGCTGAAGGAGCCTACCGTAAGCAGTCTGGCGCATGGGAAAGGATACTCGATCAGCTCTGTCATAGGTCGCCAGAATCTCAATGAGGTTATACCAGACCTGCTCAAGCACGGGGCGCAAGATTTGCTTGAACTTCCGATCTCGAAAGTGATTCGCGGGTGGTGATGTTCTGTGGATTTGCGCCGAACAGGGCCGGGCGATCGGTTGGCCATCGGAGTTGTTGATTTATTTCAGGAAGCGGCGGCGGAAAGAGATCCCGAATCGCGTCGAACCGCGCGCCCTCGCAAGCGTTGAGCCGCGATTTCCTCGCGACGACGCCGCTGGGACGCCAGGAGCGGGACTCCCGAGTGGTCCGAATTTTTCGCTTGACGCCCTGTCGAGTCGTCTGTCGATTGGGCTCGCTCGGCCCAACTCGAACCTTCCGCCAGCCGCGCTTGAACGACCGGTTTTGGCCGACAGGAGACTGGCGGGTTTCTGAACGGACGGGGGCCACGCAGCCATTCATTCTCGAAAGGCGCTCGGCTCCTGTCGACCCGAAGCGGAAATTGCTTGGCGGTGGCGCGACGGTCAAAACGCACCGCCGTATTGAAGGCGCTGTCAACGTAATTCTAAGTGGAACGCGGGTTCAGGCCGGACTCAGTTGAACCCCCAAGGATGATTCGGAACGTCGTCGCAGTAGCCCCACTCGCCCGCCATGTTGCTTCGGCCGACATTGCGAAAAACGAAACGGCCCCAGGCGTAAGTGCCGCCGCGCGCCTGCGCGCAGGGGTGGTCGCTGCGCGGTTGAATCCAGACACCCATGGCCGAGCCGTCGGCCGCCATATCTCCTGCGATCTCACCTTTCTGCTTCGGATAGACGCCGACGAGCGTGCCATCGCTCTGAATGTGGTAACTGAGCGGGCCACAGCACTGTGAATCGATCGATTCCGCACCCGCCGGCGCCGCGGCGCAGAGGCTCGCCGCCGCGACAATCAGAGCGAACGCCGTCGTGACCCTGCACATCGCTGTTTCTCCGATCCATCCTTGACCGTACGGTCGTGGAATTGAGGCGCGGAGAGAATAATCCGGATCATTTCCACGGGACATGTGTAGGTTCGTCGCACGCACCGTGTTTCCTGGTGGTCGAAATCTGACACTTGGCGCCCGCAACCGGCGGGTTGCGAGGGCTGCGTTCGAGCCTTTGCAGACATGCCCGACAGTGCAGAAATCAAGAAATTCCAGTCACCGGATTCGGGCTAAATTCCGGGCGTTTTGAGGGATCGCCCGTTACTAGCGCCGCACCAGGAACAGCAAAAACGCCATCACCGCCGCGGGAATGCCGATCGGTGCGTAGAAGGTCGGATAAATCCAGACGATGCTGCCTCCCTGTCTACAAACGCCATCGGCCTTGATGAAAGACGAAAGAAACATAGGAAAGCTTGTTTCTGCGACAATAATTGCAATTGTGAACGGCACCGCAAGATGAGCGGTCACCACGCGGGCGATTGTCAATAAACAACCCATCGTTCGACCTTCAAATCGGCGTATTAGGATGCTGGCCGGTTCGACTTAAGGTTTGCCAAAGCTGCGCGACTTCGCGCGCGAACGTCCGCTCACCGCCCACAGCCGCCGAGAAGGGCCCCCGGACTCAACGTCCGCTTCCGAGGTGCAGCGACGATCGGCTGAGTGGCAAGGTTGGGCGCAATCTAGCCATACGGATCGTGGCAGAAGGCTCCTCGATGTTGAGGTCGAGGAGCCGATCAGGCAACGCTCCACCTCCGCGCCCTCGGCAAGCGTGAGGGCGTCCTCGACATCAACGTCCAGATAGCGGACGGCGCTCTCGATGTGATCCATTGTGCGCGCATGAGCGTAGATGCCTTTTGCGGTCCATTGCAGGGCCGTTTGCGAGGATGCGCGTATGCTGAATGTGTCAAGACTTCATTCGCAGGGTTTGGCGTGCGTCGATTCGCCCGAGGGCGACTTACGCCCGAGCGACGCTGAGGCCGAAGCGGCGTTCAAGTCGATTCTGCGTTGGATGGGCGAGAACCCAGACCGGGATGGCTTGCGCGAGACGCCTGGCCGACTGGTCAAAGCCTATCGCGAGTATTTCTGCGGCTACGACGAGGAGCCGGAAGCGATTCTGCGCAAGACTTTTGAGGAAATCGACGGCTACGACGAGATGGTCGTGCTGCGCGGCGTCGCGTTCGAGAGCCATTGCGAACACCACATGGCGCCGATCATCGGCCGCGCTTGGGTCGGCTATGTTCCCGACCGCCGCGTCGTTGGCATCTCCAAGCTCGCGCGCGTCGTCGAGGCCTATGCCCGACGCTTGCAAATTCAGGAGCGCATGACGGCGCAGATCGCCAACGCGATTGAGCGCGAACTCAAACCGCGCGGCGTCGCCGTGGTGATCAAGGCGGCGCATCATTGCATGCTGAGCCGCGGTGTGCGCAAGCAGGGCGCCGACCTCGTAACCAGCCGCATGCTTGGTTGCTTTCGCGACGATGCGATGACGCGCTCGGAATTCTTGGCGATGACCAACTCCGACGTCTAAGTCGCCTTGGAAAGGTCAACGAAGACCATGCCCATGACCTTTCTTGCGGGATATGTCGCAGCCCTTGTCGCGTTTGTCGGCTTGGACATGACTTGGCTCAGCGCGACGGTCGAACGCGTCTATCGCCCAGCTCTCAGCGACATTCTGGCGACGACCGTCAACCTGCCGGCGGCGATCGCGTTCTATCTGATCTTTCCGGCCGGACTGACCATTTTCGCTGTGGCGCCGGCGGTGAAAGTCGGCGCGATCGGAGAGGCCGCGCTCTACGGCGGACTGTTCGGCCTCTTCGCCTACGCCACCTACGACCTGACCAATCAGGCGACCCTGCGCGCCTGGTCGACCCAATTGACCCTCATCGACGTCGCCTGGGGCTTCGCGCTGAGCGGCGTCGCTGCGACCATCGGTTACCTCGTCGCGAGCCAATTCTCGGCGCCCGCGTGAAGCGAATCTATTTCCGCGGGAACCACGGAAAGAACGCGGGCGTACGCGCCTGATAGGCGCGGAACGCCTCGCCCCGGCTGCGCAGCATGTGCTGCTCCAGAAGCGGGACTCCCGAGGCGTAGCGCAGCGTCCAGTACATGAGCGTCGGCGCCAGAACCGCCAACCAGCCGATCCAGTTCTCGTCGACGACGAGAACGGTGAAGGCGACCCAGGTCAGCCATTCGAAGAAATAGTTGGGATGGCGCGTAAGCCGCCACAGCCCGACGTCGCAGATTCTGGCGCGATTGGCGGGATCCGCCTTGAAGCGCGCGATCTGGGCGTCGGCCACGGCCTCGCCGACGAACGCCGCGGCAAACAGCGGCACGCCCAGCGCGTCCTGAATGCGCGGCGTCGTTGCGGCCGACGAGGCGGCCAGTCCGACGGCGAGCGCCAGCACCGCCCCGGCGACGGCCTGAACCTGCAGAAAGGCGAAGAGACGCCACTGGGCGCGATCGCCCCAATCCTCGACGAGTCTGCGATAGCGCAGGTCGTCGCCCGCCTTCAACGTGCGCGCGACAATGTGGGCTCCGAGCCGCAGCGACCAGGCCGCCGCAAGCGAGGCGACGAGAACGACGCGCCATGCGGCGCCGCCGCTCGTTCCGCCGAAGCCGAAGGCCAGCGCGACGCCCGCGAGGCCGACGCCGAAGGTCCAGATCGCGTCGATCCAGCCCGAGGCGCCGGTGAGGCGCTGAACCAGCCAGGCGCCCGCCATGACGACGGCAAGACCGATCTCGGCGGCCGCCGCCGCGGCGAGCGTTGCGCCGAGCGTCATCTTTGGATCGCCGGCGTCACAATCGCACGAACGGCTGCATCAGCCGGCCGAGGAAGCCGGTGAACCTGAGATCGCCCTGCATCGCCACGAGGCAGACGCAATCGACGCCCGCTTCGATCTGCGGCTCGTGGGCGATCGCCGGATCGCCGAGGTCGAAATCGCCCGGCCCGAAGCGCCCGCCCTCGTGGCTGAAGGCGCCGGAGAGGATGCAAGTCATCTCCAGGCCTGTATGTTCGTGCGGCGCCAGCTTGGCGCCCGGCGCGGACTTCAGGAGAAAGACGCGGGTTGGGCTCGGCTCGGGCAATCGGATCGGTTGGACGCTGATGCGCGGGGCCACGCGCCGCCAGGGACCAAAGGCGTAGTTTCTGACGAAACGGGGAAGTCCCGGCGGAGCGTCCGGCAGGACGTCGGCCGCCGGCGGCGAAACGGCGGCGGGGTCGTCGAGCCGTGCGAGCGCGCGTTGCAGGGCGCCGTCCGAGAGCGCCGCCGGGGACTCTTCGTCGAGCAACGCGCCGCCGACGCGCTCCAGCGAACGCGCCCAGGCGCGGCAATGCGCGCAGCTCGCTAGATGTGTCGCGATCGCGACATGCTGGCCGAGATCGACTGAGCCCGCGGCATAGGCCGCCAGCATCGCCTCGTCAGGATGGCGGGTGATCGTCATAGCTCCTCGTCCAGGAGACCGCGCAGGCGGTTCATCGCCAGGCGCAGCCGGGACTTCACCGTCCCAAGCGGGATTTGCAGCGTCCGCGCGATTTCGCCGTGAGCTCTGTCCTCGAAGAAGGACATCGAGATCACCTTGAGCTGGTCGCCCGACAGCGACTTCAGCGCGGCGCGCACGCGCGCCTCGGACTGCGCGGCCGCGAGCTGGGCGTCGGCCAACGGCGTCTCGTCGGCCTCAAATTCGGCCTCGACGTCGGAGACCCGGATGGCTCCGCCGCGACGCTCGCGCCGGCCGGCGTCGATGCGAAGGTTGCGCGCGATGGTGAAGACCCAGGTCGCCACGCTCGCCGCCTCGGCGTCATAAAGCTCGGCCTTGCGCCAGACGACGAGCATCGTTTCCTGCGCGATCTCCTCGGCTTGCGAATCGCTGGCCCCGCGTCTCTGCAGATAGGATTTCACCCGCGGCGCGAAATGGCCGAACAACTCGGCGAAGGCGGCGCGGTCCCGGCGCGACGCGATGGCGGCGACGGAGGCCGCCCAAGGGTCGTCCCTTCGGCTTATGGAGCCGCTATCGCGCATGACGCGCCCAAACCGTCTGACGCGCGCCGGCGCCACGATCGACAGAAGGGCTCCGTCGGGCGGGCGCAATTCCGAGGATTGTGTCAAGGCGAGGCTGGCGCACATCCCCAACCTTACGCGACTCGATACGATTTAGATCACCGGGCGATGATCCGGCTGGCGGTTGGCGGCGTAATTCGTTTGTCAGCGGTTCCGCGCCGCGCCCCATCGCCGACAGGAAGAACATGACTTTACCTCCCCGCATGCGCATCGCCGTCATCGG
>CAZKHF010000036.1:0-15284 GCA_964552445.1 uncultured Bradyrhizobium sp.
ACGTGGATGCCCTTCGACAGCGCCTTCTTCAGCACCGGCGCGATCGCGACGGGATCGTTGGCGGCGAACAGCACGCCGTCGACGCCGCGGGTGATGTAGTTGTCGATGAACTTGATCTGCTCGTCGATCTTGGCTTCGGTCGGGCCGTCGGTCGTCACCTTGACGTTGCCGATTTCCTTGGCGGCGTCGGCGATGCCCTTGGAGGTCGCGTTGAAATACCCGATGCCGATCAGCTTCGGCACGTCGACCAGGGTGATTTCCTTGCCGGCCTTGTCGGGCGCGTTGATCGCTTTGCCGCCGTCATAGGGCTTGGCCGCGGCCGGCGCCGCCGGGGCGGAGGCGTCGCACGCCAGCGGCGAGGTCGGCAGATCGTCGGCGCCGTCCCAGCCGGCGGCGAACGCGCCGGTGTTCATGGCGAGGGCGAAAGCCGCCGCCGCCGCGGTCGTCAAAAGATAGCTTCGCATTATCCACTCCTCCCACTTGTGCCGCCCTTCGGCGGCTTCGGTCCCCGAACGCTCGCATTCACTCGCGACGACGCTGGAGGGAGCTCGCAATCAGCACTGAGGCGATGAGGACGATGCCGATCACCATGATGGTCGCGTCGCCCTTCACCCCGGTCAGCGCCAATCCGTTCTTCAACAATTGAATCATCACCAGCCCGATCACCGTGCCCCAGATCGTGCCGGAGCCGCCGAAGATGCTGGTGCCGCCGAGCACCACCGCGGCGATGGCGTCGAGCTCGTAGCCCATGCCCATGTCCGAGCGCGTCGTGGTGACGCGCGACACCAGCACGAAGGCCGAAAGCCCGGACGTGAGCCCCGACAGCGTATACGCAGCGAGCTTGACTCGATCGACCGGCAGCGCCGAAAAGCGCGCCGCCGTCTCGTTGGAGCCGATGGCGTAGAGCGTGCGGCCGAACGAGGTGCGGTCGAGCGCGACGCCGAAGGCGACGATGGCGATGAGCAGGATCAACAGCTGGGTCGGCACGCCGAAGACGTCGCCTTGCCCGAGGAAGTAGAACCACTCGGGATAGCCGCGCACCGAATGCGCCTGGCTGATCCCCTCGGCGAGGCCGCGGAAGAGCGTCAGCGTCGCGATCGTCGTGATGATCGCCGGGACCTTGATGCGGGTGATGACGAACCCGTTGGCGAAGCCCGCCGCCGCGCCGACGCCGAGCGAGAAGACGATCGCCAGCGGCAACGGGAAGCCGAGGTTCTTCCACGAGTAGCCGAGAGCGATAGCGCACAGGCCGACGATCGCGCCGACCGAGACGTCGATTCCGCCGGTGATGATGACGAAGGTCATCGGCAGGGCGATCAGGCCGATCTCGGTCATCAACCGGCCCTGGTTGAGCAGGTTGTCGAGGGTGAGAAAGCGATCGTTGGCGAAGCCGAGGCCGATCAGCGCGACGATCAGGATCGCCGCGAGGATGATCTCGTGGCGCACGGCGATGCGCGGCGCGCGCGGAGAGGAGGCTACGGCGCTCATCGGACGTCTCCAGCAAGGCGGCGGCGGCGCCGCTCGATATCGGCGATCACGGTGGCCAAGATCAACGCGCCTTGCAGGGCGTGGGTCCAGAATGGCGAGACGTTGATGAAGACGAGGGCGCTGGTGATCTCGGCGATCAGGATCGCCGCCAGCGTCGAGCCGACGACCGTCCCGACGCCGCCGAGGATGCTGACGCCGCCGACCACCGAAGCGGTGATGATGGTGAACTCGAGGCCGGACGGCGTCGTCGACTGGATGACGCGCAATTGCGTGGCGAACAGCAGCGCCGCGACGCCGGCGAAAAAGCCGTGCAGCACGAACACCAGAACCAGCGTGTGTCGCGGCGAGACGCCGGAGAGTCGCGCCGCTTCGGCATTGCCGCCGGTGGCGTAGATGGCGCGGCCCTGCGGCCACCAGCGCATCCATGCCGCGGCGAGGATCGTCGCCCCTACCATGATCGCCACCGGCATCGGGATGACGCCGAAAATCTCGATGTCGGCGAGGTGGAAGGCGTCGGGCAGGTCGGTGATCCACTTGCCGCCGGTGACGCTAATCAACCCGCCCCGGAGAATCGACAGCATGCCGAGCGTGACGACGATGGCGGGAATCCCGAGATAGGCGACGATCACGCCCTGCAGCCCCATCACCGCGACGCCGATGACCAACGGCGCAAGCCAGGTCACGACGATCGGCGCGCCGGCGACGGCGAGCGAACCCGACACCGTCGCCAGCACGCCGATCAGCGCGCCGACCGAAATGTCGATGTTGCCGGTGATGATGACCATCGACATGCCGATGGCGGCGACCGCGATGTAGGCGTTGCCAAGCAGGATGTCGGCGAGGTTGTTGGCGGCGAGAAAGCGCGGATTGGTCAGCCCGACGAAGACGGCGAGACCGACGATGGCGACGGCGAGCAGCGTCTCCTGGGACGAGACGCGCCGCCAGAGGCTTCCGCGCGCAGCCGGGGAGCGAGGAAGAGCGATCGCGCTCATGCCGCTTTCTCCGTGGCGCTGGTATCGCCCATCATCGCCGCGCCCACCGCCTGTGAGCTGGCGGCGGCGCGGTCGAACTCGGCGACCAGCCGCCCCTCGCGCATCACCAGCACGCGGTCGCTCATGCCCAGCACCTCCGGCAATTCGCTCGAAATCATCAGGATGGCGACGCCGGCGCGCGCGAATTCGACCATCAGCCGATGGATCTCCGCCTTGGCGCCGACGTCGATGCCGCGCGTCGGCTCGTCGAGGATCAGCAGCTTCGGCTTGTTGGCGAGCCATTTGCCGAGCACGATCTTCTGCTGGTTGCCGCCCGACAGGCGGCCGGCGACCTCGTCGAGCGAGCGCGTCTTGACGCCGAGCTGCTCGACCGCGTGTTGGGCGAGCCGCCGCTCGGCGGCGCGATCGATGAAGCCGGCGTGCGCGAGACTTGAGAGGGCGGCCAACGACATGTTGTGCAGCACGCTCATCGGCCGAACCAGCCCTTGCACGCCGCGGTCTTCCGGCACGTAGGCGACGCCGCGGGCGCGCGCTTCGGCCGGCGAGCGGATCGTCACCGCCTGGCCCATCAGGCGGATCTCGCCCGATTCGGCTGGGCTGACGCCGAACAACGTCTGCGCCAGCTCGCTGCGCCCCGAGCCGACCAGGCCGGCGAGGCCGACGATCTCGCCCGCGCGCACAGTGACGCTGACCGACTTGGTGAGCGGCCGGCGCACCAGGGCGCGCGTCTCGAGCACCGGCTCGCCGATCGGCGCGTCGGTCTTGGGAAACATATTGTCGATGCGCCGGCCGACCATCATCTGCACCAGTTCGCCGGAGTTCGTTTCGCCGGTCCGACGCGTGCCGACGTAGGCGCCGTCGCGCAGCACGGTCACCCGGTCGGCGATGGCGAAGGTCTCGTCGAGACGGTGGCTGATGTAGACGATCGCCACGCCGCGCGCTTTGAGGCGCCGGACGATGTCGAACAGCCGCATTACGTCGGTTTCGGTCAGCGCGGCGGTCGGCTCGTCCATGATGAGGATGCGCGCGTCGTACGACAGCGCGCGCAAGATCTCGACCCGTTGGCGGTGGCCGACCGACAGCGCGCCGACGATCGCGTCGGCCGCCAGGTCGTCGATCTCGAGCGAGGCGAGCAGCGCCTCGGCGCGTCCGCGCATCGCTCTGAGGTCGATGCGGCCGAAGCCCGCCTTCGGCGCATGGCCAAGAAAGATGTTTTCGGCGACCGACAGCTCGGGGAACAGGAGCAGCTCCTGATAGATGGTCGCGATGCCGGCGCGGCGCGCGTCGTCGGGCGTCGCCAGGCGCGTCTCGCGGCCGTCGATGAGGATCGAGCCCGCGTCGGGTCGATAGACGCCCGACATGATCTTGATCAGCGTCGACTTGCCGGCGCCGTTCTCGCCGATCAGCGCGTGCGCTTCGCCGGCGCGGACCTCGAAGGAGACGTTCGACAGCGCGCGCACGCCGGGAAAGGATTTCTCTATGCCGCGCACCTCGAGAAGCGGCGTTGACGTGCCTTCTGCGGCGATCATGCGGCCTCCGTGGCGCTGGCGTCGATGTCGACGACGATCGTCTCGACCCCCGCCTCGCGCAGCATGGCGAGCGCCTCGGGCGGCGTCGCCCTATCCGTGATCAACATCGCGATGCGCGAAAGCGGACAGACGACAAGGCCGCCGACCGGCGCGAACTTGGACGCGTCCGCCAGCACGATCAGCCTGTCGGCCCGGTCGAGCAGCTTCTTCTCGGCGCGAGCGATCAACGGATCGCCCTCGATGACGCCGAGCGGACTGATCGAGACGCCGCTCATGAACATCAGGCGCGCCCAGTAATGTTGGATCGCGTCGTCGTCGAACGGCGCGACGATCATCTTCTGGGCGCGGTAGACTTCGCCGCCGGGCAGGGCGACGCGGTTCTCGGTCTCGCGGATGAGGAATTCGGCGAGCGGATAGGAGTTGGTCAGGACTTTCAGCCGCCGGCCGCGCAGGAACTGCGCCATCTGGTAGGTGGTGGTGCCGCCGTTGACGATGATGGCCTCGCCATCCTCGCACAGCTCGACCGCCTGGCGCGCGATCGCGCGCTTGGCCTCGATGTTGGTGGTTTCGCTGTCGTCGAACGCCGGAGTGGCCAGCGTCGGCGGCGGATTGGCTTCGGACCCAGCGAACCCGACCGCCTGAATGCCGCCGTGAATGCGGGTGGCGACGCCGGCCTCGGCCAGACGGCCTGCGTCGCGTCGGGCGGACGCGGCCGAGACCCCGGTCGCCGCCATGACGTCGGCGATCGACAGGAAGCCGCGCTCGGCCAACAAAATTCGCAGGATTTCGCTACGCTGGTGCTCGCGCATCGCTCCTGGCCGCTTCCTCGAGGTCCCCGTGCTCCCGGGGGCGCTATCGTTACCGCTCATTTGGCACGGTCCGTGATCGGAGTCAATCGGTTTTGATCGCAATCGATCATGACAGCGTGGGTGATGAGATACTATTGACTGGAATCGCTCACGCCGCTATCAGTTTAGCGAAAATGACCAATTCGCGCGCGCCGATCGCGCGCACTCTGGAGGAACGACCGATGAGCGGCGACGCTTCCCGCACGCATGTCCCGCTGCCTGACTTATGGGACGACGCCTACGCCGCCACCCTCGACGAGCCCGGCCGGCTGATCTATCGCTCGAATTTGCTTGGCGCCGACCTGCGCATCACCAATTACGGCGGCGGCAACACCTCGGCCAAGGTCGACGAGATCGACCCGCTGACCGGCGAGAAGGTCAAGGTGCTGTGGGTCAAGGGCTCGGGCGGCGACCTCGCCTCGATCACGCGCGACGGCTTCGCCACCCTCTATCTCGACAAGCTCCTCAGCCTCAAGAACCGCGACCGCGCCTTCGTCGTCAGCGACGACATCGTGCCGCTGTTCGACCAGTGCGCCTTCAACCTCAGTCCGCGCGCGCCCTCGATCGAGACGCCGTCGCACGGGCTGATCCCCCACGCGCACGTCGACCATGTGCACGCCGATCCGATCATCGCCATCGCCACCTGCGACAAGGCCGAGGCGCTGACGCGCGAGATCTATGGCGACGAGATCGGCTTCGTGCCGTGGCAGCGGCTGGGCTTCGACCTCGGGCTGAAGCTTGCCGCGATCGCCGAGGAGAACCCGCGCCTCAAAGGCGCCGTGCTCGGCAACCACGGCCTCGTCACCTGGGGGGAGACCTCGAAGGCCTGCTACCAGACGACGCTGGCGATGATCAACAAGGCGCTGGCATGGCTGGCGGCGAACCGCAAGCGCGCGGCGTTCGGCGGCGCGATCGCGGGGTCGCTGTCGCCCGCAGAGCGGCGCGAGGTCGCGGCGACGTTGATGACGGCGATCCGCAAGCGCGTCTCGGCCGGGCAGCGCAAGATCGGCCATTTCATCGACTCGCCGGAGACGCTGGAGTTCGTCAACTCGCGCGACCTCAAGCCGCTCGCCGCAGTGGGCACCTCCTGCCCCGACCATTTCCTGCGCACCAAGATCCGGCCGCTGGTCCTGCCGTTCGACCCTGCGACGAACAATGTCGAAGCGGTGGTGGCCGCGCTCGACGGGTTGCTGGAAGCCTACCGAGGCGACTACGCCGCTTACTACCAGCGCTGCAAGCGGCCGAACTCGCCGGCGATGCGCGACCCCAACGCCGTCATCTATCTCGTTCCCGGCGTCGGCATGCTCTCCTTCGCCAAGGACAAGCCGACGGCGCGCGTCGCGGCCGAGTTTTACGTCAACGCGATCAACGTCATGCGCGACGCCGAGAGCGTCGGCAAGTACGTCGCCATCTCCGAGCAGGAGGCGTTCGACATCGAATACTGGATCCTGGAGGAGGCGAAGCTGCAGCGCCTGCCGAAGCTCAAGTCGCTCGCTGGTCGCGGCGCGTTGGTCGCTGGCGGCGCTGGCGCGGTCGGGCGGGCGATCGCGGCGCGGCTCGCCAGCGAAGGCGCGGGCGTCGCGCTCGTCGACGTCGACGCGGCGAGCCTCGAGTCGGCCGTCGCCGACCTCCGTCGCCGCTTCGGCAAAGACGCGGCGATCGGCGTCGCGATGGACGCGACGCGCGAGAGCGCCGTCGAAACGGCGTTCCGCGACGCCCTGCTCGCCTGCGGCGGGATCGACATTGTCGTCTCCGCCGCCGGCGACGCTGCGGCCGCGCCGTTCGAGGACGCGTCGCTCGAGCTTTGGCGCCGCGCCATCGCCACCGTCGCCACCGGCGGCTTCCTCGCCGCGCGGGCCGGCTATCGGATCATGAAGGACCAGGGCGCCGGCGGGAGCATCGTCTTCGTCGGCCCAGCGGACGTCGAGACGGCGTCAGCGGGGGCCGCGGTCGCTTGCGCCGCCGAGGGGGCCGAAATCCACCTCGCCCGCGGCCTGGCGCGCGAAGGCGCGGCCCACCGCATCCGCGTCAATGCGGTCAGCGCCGGCGCGCCGCCGCGCGAGGCGGAGATCGCCGAGGCGGTCGCCTATTTCGCCTCCGATCGTTCCGCCGGCTGCACCGGCGCCGTGCTCAGCATCCAGGCCGACAAGGCGACCGCATAGAAGCGGCGCCGTCCACGGGGGAGGGAGCGATGTCCTTTCGCATTTCGGATTCGCTGATCGCCGAGAACAACGCCGAACTCGCCGCGGCGCTCGACGACGACTATGCTTCGCTCGCGCGGCGGCTGGCCCGGCGCGGCCTCGACATCGACGCGATCGCCGCCAAGGTCGCCGCCTTTCACGTCGCCACGCCGACCTGGGGCGTCGGCACCGGGGGCACGCGCTTCGCCCGCTTCCCCGGTCCCGGCGAGCCGCGCGGCATATTCGACAAGCTCGAGGATTGCGCGACCATCCAGCAGCTCACCCGCGCCACGCCGACCTGCTCGCCGCATTTCCCCTGGGACAAGGTCAGCGACTATGGCGAGCTCGCCGAACGCGCCGCCGCGCTCGGCCTTCGCTTCGACGCCGTCAACTCCAACACCTTCCAGGACCAGCCGGGACAGAAGCTCTCCTACAAGTTCGGCTCGTTGAGTCACGCCTCCAAGGCGGTGCGCGACCAAGCGGTGGCGCACAACCTCGAATGCATCGAGATCGGCGCGAAGCTCGGCTCCAAGGCGCTGAGCGTTTGGATCGCCGACGGCTCGAACTTCGCCGGCCAGTCGAACCTCGCGCGCGTCTTCGACTGGTACCTGGAGTCGCTCTCCGAGATTTACGCCCATCTGCCGGCGGACTGGCGCGTGTTTCTCGAACACAAGCTCAGCGAGCCGGCGTTCTATTCGACGGTCGTCTCCGACTGGGGCACGAGCCTGATGGCGGCCGAGGCGCTGGGGCCGAAGGCGCGTTGCCTCGTCGACCTCGGCCATCATGCGCCGACGGTCAACATCGAGCAGATCGTGGCGCGGCTGGTGCGCGTCGGGCGCCTCGCGGGCTTTCATTTCAACGATTCGAAGTACGGCGACGACGACCTCGACGCCGGCTCGATCAGCCCGTTCCGGCTGTTCCTGGTGTTCAACGAGCTGGTCGACGCGGCCGAACGCCATGCGCCCGGCTTCGATCCCGCCTACATGCTCGACCAATCGCACAACGTCACCGATCCGATCGAGAGCCTGATGCTTTCGGCGATGGAGGTTCAGCGCGCCTACGCCCAAGCGCTTGCGGTCGACCGCGCCGCGCTGCAGGAGGCGCAGGAGGCGAGCGACCCACTGCTCGCCCATCGCCTCCTGAAGGAGGGCTTCCTCACCGACGTCTCGCCGATTCTCGCCGAGGCCCGCCGCCGCCACGGCGGCGCGATCGATCCGATCGCGACCTACCGCGCTTCCGGCTATCGCGCGAAAAAGGCCGCCGAGCGCCCCGCCGTCGCCGGATCGTCCTCCGGCATCGTCTGAGAAGCGGGCGGCGGCGCGGCCTGAAGCGGGCGCAGCCGCCGCCGGCGCCTCACGCCTCGAAGCCGCGCGCGATGAGATCGGGAACGACCGCGTGCTCGACGCAGAGCGCGGCGATGCGCGCGTCGTCGACGCCGTCGAGGATGCCGGTGCGAAACAGCGCGGCCGCCGCGCCGAACCGGCGCGCGCCGACGACGTCGTGCTCGACGCTGTCGCCGACGCACAGAACGCGCGACGGCTCGGCGCAGGCGAGCAGACGGGCTGCGCGCTGGTAGATCGCGGGATAGGGCTTGCCGATCCAGCTCACCGGGCCGCCCATCCGCGCATACTCGGCGGCGATCGCGCCGGCGGCGGGCCGCGGGCCGTTTTCGGTGAGCATCCACTTGTCCGGGTTCGTGCACACGCAGGGCGCGCCGCGTTCGGCCGCCGGCCGAAGACGCCGCGCGTAGTCTTCGAGCGGAATCTTGTCGGCCTGGCTGCCGCCGATCACCACCAGATCCGCCTCGGCGGGGTCGTCGGTCTCGCGCAGTCCGAGGTCCTCGGCGAGCGTGTCCTCGCCGTAGGATCGGATGATCAGGCACCGCGCCGCGGCGAGATCGGCGACCGGCGAGGCGTCGCTGACCAGCAGCTCGCGCGCGACGTCGCCGGAGGTGACGAAGCGGTCGTAGAGATCGCGGGAGACGCCGATGCGCTCCAGGCGGCGCGCGTTGGCGTCCGCCGACTTTCCGGAATTGGAGAGGACCGCGACCCCAACGCCGCGCGCTTTCAGCGCCTCGAGCGTCGTGAGCGTCCCCGGGTAAAGTCGTCGGCCGTCGTGCAGCACGCCGTACTGGTCGAAGAACACGGCCTCGAACGCTTCCGCAAACGCCAGGAAGCGGGTCTTGCGCGGCGTTTCCGTCAATTCCGGAGCCCTCTAAGCGCCAGCCTGGCGACGCCGACCGACGCTTCCTGCGAGGCGGCGGGGAGGAACGGCGCGCCGATCTTCCGTTGCCGGATGCGCGTCCACGCCGCGTTGCCGGCGCCGCCGCCCACCGTGCGCACGCTGGCGAGCTGGGGCGCGCCGAGCTCCTTCAAACGCCGATAGCCGAGCGCCTCGATCTCGGCGACGCCCTCGAGCACGCCCTGGAAGAAGCGCGCGCGATCCTCGGGAACCGGCTGCAATCGCGGCGGAAAGGCGGGATCGTTGATGGGAAAGCGCTCGCCCGCGCGCGGCAGCGGATAGTAGTCGAGGCCGGTCGGATGGTCGGGGTCGACGCGCGCGGTCAGCGCCTCGACCTCCTCGGCCGCGAACAGCTTGGCGATCGCCGCCCCGCCCGCGTTCGACCCGCCGCCAGCCAGCCACAAATCGCCGAGGCGATGGCTGTAGACGCCATAGGCGGGCGAATCGATCGGCGCGCGCGTCAGCATCTTGATGACCAGGGTCGAGCCGAGGGCGGTGACCGCCTCGCCGATCCCCTCGGCGCCGGTGGCGAGAAACGACGCGCAGCCGTCGGTGGTGCCGGCGCACACCCGAGCCGAAGCCGGGATCCCGAACCGCTGCGCGAAAGCGCTCGCCTCGGCGAACGGCGCGCCCGGGGCGAGCGCGCGCGGCAGGCGCGCGAAGTCGACGCCCGCCTCCGCGATCCACGCCGGCCAGCGGCGCGCGATCGGATCGTAGCCGGTCTTCAAGGCGTTGTTCTCGTCGCTGACGTCGAAGCGCCCGCTCAGCAATCCCGCGAACCAGTCGGCCTGGTGGGCGACGCGCGCGGCGCCCGGCCTATCTTGCAGCATGATCGCGCGCGCGAGCGCCGAGGTCGCGCCGAGCGCCGCCGACCCCGCCGGCGCGAGCGCGGCGATGCGGCGAACGAGCGCAGGATCCGGGCACGGCTCGTCGTACATCAGCGGCGGCCCGACCGGTTCGCCCGCGGCGTCGATCGCCAACGTCGTTCCCGAAGTTCCGTCGACCGCGAGCGCGCCGACCTCGGCCAACCGACCCTCGGCGGCGAGCTTCGCCAGCGCGGCCTCCAGCGCGCGTCGCCAAGCGGCGGGCGATTTCGCGTCGCCGCCGAGCTCGGCGAAGCGCGTCGCCGCGCCGGCGACGACGACGCCCTCCGCGTCGATCACGGACGCGCGCACGCCCGAAGTGCCGATGTCGATTCCGAGCGCGAGTTCGCCCAAAGGAATCGTCCCCCTGTGCTGGTCGAACGCCAAAGTACGCCAAAGCGACGCCGCGAGCTATGCGCCGCCGAAGGCGGCGCCGGATGGATGGAGCGCGGGTCGCCGCGCGCCGCGGCGTCGTTCGCCCGCGGCAGAATAATATGACTATACCCTGGACAGCGGCCCCCCTCCCCCTTATAGAGTCGGCGCGCGGCTAACCGCCGCGCGCAAGCTGGGGCAATTTGGCGCGCGTGGTTGACGCCGCGCAAACGCAGCCCGCATCGCGTAGAGCATGCTCTACGCGCATGTCCGTGAGGCTACGGTGGCGGGAGGAAACGATATGGCGCCGGCCAGCTCGGATTTCACCTCGATCGTGCGCCTCGAGGGCGTGCAAAAATACTTCGGCGCCGTGCACGCGCTGCGCGACATCAACCTCGCCATCGGACGCAATGAGATTGTCGGACTGATCGGCGACAACGGCGCCGGCAAGTCGACGCTGATCAAGGTGATGACTGGCGTCCTGCAGCCTAGCGCCGGCAAGGTTTTCATCCGCGACCGCGAGATCCCGCCGAACTATTCGGTGCGCAAGGCCCACGACCTCTCGATCGAGACCGTCTACCAGGACAAGTCGCTCGCCGACAAGCAGCCGTTGTGGCGCAATTTCTTCGTCGGCCGGCAAGTCACCGACCGCTTCGGCTTCATCGACATCAAGCGCGAGAAGGAGCTCGCCCGCAACATCCTGCTCGACGTCATCGGCTTCCGCGGCGTCGGCATCACCGTCGACTCGACGGTCTCGAAGCTTTCCGGCGGCGAGCGCCAGGGCATCGCCATCGGCCGGGCGATGCACTACAACGCCGAGCTCATCGTCCTCGACGAGCCGACCGCGGCGCTCGGCGTCGCCGAGGTGCGCAAGGTCGTCGAGTTCGTCCGCCTGATCAAGAACTCCGGGCGCGCCTGCCTCTACATCGAGCACAATCTCGCCCACGTGCACGAGGTCGCCGACCGAATGGTGGTGCTCGACCGCGGGCGGGTCGTCGCGCAGATCAGTCCAAAAGACATGACGGTCGCCGAGCTGACCGAGTATCTCATCGCTCTTCAGCACAAAGGTTAAGGGGAGCCGCACGAAATGGCACAGCGGCACGGCGTATTGGGGCTTCTCAGCGTCGAAGGGGCGCCGATATTCCTCGTATTCGTCCTGATCTTGGCCCTTTTCATGTGGACTTCGCCGGGCGTGTTTCTGGCGCCTTCCATTTACACGACATTTCTTACGATCGTGCCGCCGCTGGTGCTTCTCGCGACAGGCCTTACCTTCGTCATCGGGGCCGGCGAAATCGATCTCTGCTTTCCCGCGATCCTCTCCTTCTCGGGTTTCATCTTCGCGGTCCTGTTCAAGGAATACAACCTGGGTTGGATCGCCGTCATCGCCGGCTTGGCCTCGGGAGTCATGGTCGGATTCATCAACGGCGTGCTGATCGCCAAGGTCGGCATCCCGTCGTTCATCGCCACGCTCGGCACGCAATTCTTCTGGACCGGGGCGGCGTCAGTCCTGTCGGGCGGCAAGTCCTACGCGCTGCGCGGCGCTGAAGAGAGTTCGGTGTGGCAGTGGATCGTTGGCCGCCCGTTCGCGTCGATGTCGACGGTCGACTGGGTGCAGGGTCTGTCGATCCAGGCGCTGTGGACGGCGCTGATCGTCGGCTTCCTCTGGCTCGTCCTCACGCGCCATCGCTTCGGCGAGCACACGCTGTTCATCGGCGACTCCAACGACGTGTCGCGCGTCGTCGGCATTGACGTCGACCGCGAGAAGATCAAGATCTTCACGCTGATGGGCGCCCTGGCGGGCTTGGCGTCGATCATCCTGACGCTGGAGAACAAGAATTTCTTCGGCAACCAGGGGCAAGGCTATTTGATGACGGCGATCGCCGGCGTGCTGATCGGCGGCACGTCCATCCTGGGCGGCCGGGCGACCATCATCGGCACGGTTTTTGGCTGCTTCGTCATCCAGATTCTCGAGCCCGGGCTTGTCGCCGCCGGTCTCACCGGCTCCTGGGTCAGAACCGTGCAAGGCTTCATCTTCCTCGTCGCCATTATCTTCTACATGTACGTCGACGAGCCGCAGCGCCGGGTCAATCTGCTGGCCCGCTTGCGATCAATTCCGGCATTCGGCGGCGCGCGCGCTTCGCCGACGCGCGCCTCTGAATAGAAGTCCCCGCCTCGCCCTCGACTAGAAAAGGCAGGGGACGTGATAGGGAGCAACGAACATGCGTCTTTCAACACAACTTCTCGTCGGCGTCGCCGCTGCGGCGCTGGCGCTGGTCGCGGGCCCGGCTTCGGCCGCCGACCCGATCGGCAAGGGTCTCGTCATGTACATGCAGATGGGCGGCAACCCGGGCGACGGCGCGACGCTCGCGCGCCAGACCGGCGCCGCGCAGGCCGCCGAGGCTCTCGGCGTCGACCTCAAGTCGGCGTTCTCCGCGTGGGCGCCCGAGACCATGATCGCCCAGTTCAAGGAGGCGGTCGCCGCCAAGCCGGCCTGCATCGAGATCATGGGCCATCCGGGCGCCACCGCCTTCCATGACCTGGTCAAGCAGGCGGTCGACCAAGGCATCGTGGTCACCGACGGCAACTCGCCGTTGACCTCGCTGCAGAACGAGTTCGGCACCAAGGGCTTCGGCTACGCCGGGGTCGACCTCTACGCGGGCGGCGCGCTGACCGCGCAGGCCATGCTGGCCAAAGGCCTGAAGGCCGGCGACCAGGCGATGGTCTACGGCGTGTTCAGCCAGGCCGAGCGCGGCCAGTCCGAGAAGGGCCTCGCCGACACGCTGGAGAAGGCCGGCCTTAAGGTCGACCGGCTCGAGATCAGCCAGGAAGTCAATTCCGACACGTCGCTCGGCGTGCCAATTCTGGTCGCCTACATCCAGGCCCATCCGCAACTGAAGGCCATCGGCACGCAGCATGGCGGCGTCACCGGCACGCTGCAGCAGATCCTGCAGAAGGCCGGCAAGAAGCCCGGCGACATCGTCGCCGGCGGCATCGACCTCGCTCCCGCCACCATCGACGGGTTGAAGTCGGGCTATATCAGCGCGACGCTTGACCAGCTCCTCTACATGCAGGGCTTCTTCCCTGTCCTGCAGTGCGTGCTGACCGCCAAGTACAAGATGCCGGGCCTGTCGCTCAACACCGGCGCCGGCGTCGTCACGCCCGAGACCATCGGCGGCCTCACCGCCCTCATCGACGCCGGCATCCGCTAAGGCGTCATTGACCGACTCCTCGCGGACGCTGTAAGGCGCCCGCGAGGAGAGCTGGTGACTCAAGAGCCTTATCTCGCGCGGTCGGATCGTTACGACGGCGCTTTCTATCGGCGTTGCGGGAACAGCGGCCTGCTGCTTCCCGCAATTTCGCTTGGCCTGTGGCAGAATTTCGGCGGCCTGGATTCGTTCGAGACCGGTCGCGCGGTTCTGCGCCGAGCCTTCGACCGCGGCGTCACCCATTTCGACCTCGCCAACAATTACGGCCCCCCGCCCGGCGCCGCGGAGGAAGCCTTCGGCCGCATTCTCGCGACCGACTTCAAGCCTTATCGCGACGAGATCGTCGTCTCGACCAAGGCGGGCTACCGCATGTGGCCGGGGCCCTACGGCGAATGGGGCTCGCGCAAGAACCTCCTCGCCAGCCTCGACGCGAGCCTGAAGCGCCTCGGCCTCGATTACGTCGACGTCTTCTATCACCACCGCCCCGACCCGCAGACGCCGGTCGAGGAGTCGATGTCGGCGCTCGCCGACGCGGTCAGCCAGGGCAAGGCGCTTTACGTCGGCGTTTCCAATTACCGCTCCGCGCAGGCGCGCGAAGCGTTCGCCGCGCTCCGCGCGCAGGGCGTCCGCTGCGTCATCCACCAGCCGCGCTACTCGATGCTCGATCGCTGGATCGAGCGCGACGGCCTGCTCGACGCGCTGGCGTCGGCGGGGGTCGGATGCATCGTCTTCTCGCCGCTCGCGCAGGGCATCCTCACCAACAAGTATCTCGACGGAATCCCCGAGGGGTCGCGCGCGCACCGCGGCAGCCGCGGCGGCTCGATGGGTCGCGACGGGGTGAGCGAAGCGGCGCTGGCGACGGTCGCGCGGCTCGCCCCGATCGCCGAGCGGCTCGCAATCCCGATCGCCCATCTGGCGCTGAAATGGGTTCTGCGCGACCAGCGGGTGACCTCGGCGCTGGTCGGCGCGCATAGCGTCGCGCAGGTCGACGATTGCCTCGACGCACTTTCCGGCCCCGCGCTTTCCTCATCCGACCTCGACGACGTCGAGAAGACGCTGAACGCGGGCTGAAGCGTTGCGCGAAAAAAACGGCGCCGCGTCGGCCGCAGCGCCGTCTGCGAAAGATGTGAGGGCGGCGTTCGCGCCGCCCTCGCCGATCACAAGCCCGTCAGCGACTGCCTACGGATGCGCCGATCGATCAGCGTCTGCAGCACGACCGACAGGACGATCACCAGGCCGAAGGCGAGCTGGGTATAGAACGCGTTGACGCCCGCCGAGATGACGCCGGCGTTGATCGAGCCGATGATGAACGCGGCGACGAAGGTGCCGACCACCGAGCCGGTGCCGCCGAACGCCGAGGTGCCGCCGAGGAACACGGAGGCCATGGTGCTGAGCAGCGAGCCGTCGCCGGTGCTCGGCCAGAAATAATAGCCGTAGACCGAGCTCAGCATGCCGCAGAACACCGCGGTGACGCCGACCAGGACGAAGGCCTTGATCTTCACCAGTCCGGCGTTGACGCCAGTCAGCCGCGCGCTGGTGATGTTGTCGCCGACCAGGAACACGTG